>CAYZMR010000350.1:0-4023 GCA_964479515.1 uncultured Hyphomicrobiales bacterium
CTCGAGCGCGAGCGCGGCATACCGCGCAATCCGTTCATCAACGCGGGCGCGATCGCGGTGACCGACCAGATCCTGTCCGGCCACCAACCGCGCGAAGCACTGGGGGAGATTTTGCGATTCATGCGGTTCGTCGCCGACGATCCGTCGATCATGGTCGACGAGGCAGTCGCGGCTTCCGAACAGCGCACCGGCTTTCGCAACATCGCGCTCGCCAACTACATGAAATCGTTCGACGTGCTGGACAACCCGGTCGACTTCACGCTCGGCGTCTACTTCCATCATTGCGCCATCGCGATGTCGTGCCGGCAGCTCGCCATGGCGGGGCGCTTTCTCGCGCATCTCGGCCGCAATCCGACGACCGGCTTGTCGGTCGTGCAGCCGGAGCGCGCGCGGCGGATCAACGCCGTGATGCTGACCTGCGGCCATTATGACGGCTCGGGCGAGTTCGCTTATCGCGTCGGCCTCCCGGGCAAGAGCGGCGTCGGCGGCGGCGTCCTGGCGATCGCGCCAGGCAAGGCCTCGATCGCGGTCTGGTCGCCGGGGCTCGACGCGAACGGCAATTCTCATCTCGGCCAGATCGCGCTCGAGGCGCTCACCCGGCGAATGGGCTGGTCGATCTTTGGAGCGTGACGACGAAGCTTCAAAACAAACGCGCGCCCCGTCGGACGCGCGCGGTCGGCCAAGCGGAGGGAAATGCGGGCTAATTTTTACGCGGGCGCTCCGCTTCCATCGCCTCGTCGTGATACCAGCCGCTGCCGAACACGACGCGCGGCAGCTTCGCGGCTTCTTCCGCCTCCTCGCGCTGCCGGGTCGCCGCCGCGAAACGGCCGCGCAGTGGGAATTCGTAGATCGTCGCCGACTCTCGTTGAAAGCTCGTAGCCATCTTCGTCTCCTCGGACCGCGCGTGCGCGCGAGTCACTTGTGTTGGAAGCCAATATAACGCTGCTGCATCCCGTTTGCTCAGCGTGCCTCATGAAAAATCATAATATGACTACATTATCAGCATCTCTGTTTTTGCTTCTTTGGATAGCATTGCTGCTGTAGCGAACTGCTGTTGCTGCACCGCGTCCGCCGGCTCGGCGCATGATCGTTGCCGAGCGGCACCTGAAACGTTTCGGAAGAGTTCAGCAGTCGGCGGCCGTGTGCGCCGTTGGTTGCCGGGTACGTAGCAGAGATCGCCACACTCGCTTCATCAGCTCATGAGAGACTCGAATGACAAAGTATAAACTCGAGTACATCTGGCTCGACGGCTACACGCCGGTGCCAAATCTGCGTGGTAAGACACAGTTGAAGGACTACGACGCGTTTCCGACACTTGAGCAACTTCCGCTGTGGGGCTTCGACGGCAGCTCGACCATGCAGGCGGAAGGGCACTCATCGGATTGCGTCCTCAAGCCGGTCGCGCTCTATCCCGACGCTGCGCGTGTCAACGGCGTCCTCGTCATGTGCGAAGTCATGATGCCAGACGGCGTGACGCCGCACTCGACGAACAAGCGCGCCACCATCCTCGACGACCCCGGCGCGTGGTTCGGCTTCGAGCAGGAATACTTCTTCTACAAGGACGGCCGCCCGCTCGGCTTCCCCGAGTCCGGCTATCCGGCGCCGCAGGGCCCCTACTACACCGGCGTCGGCTACAAGAACGTCGGCGACATCGCGCGCAAGATGGTCGACGAGCATCTCGATCTCTGCCTCGCCGCCGGCATCAACCACGAAGGCATCAACGCCGAAGTGGCGAAGGGCCAGTGGGAATTCCAGATCTTCGGCAAGGGCTCCAAGAAGGCCGCCGACGAGATGTGGATGGCCCGCTACCTGATGCTGCGCCTCACCGAAAAGTACGGCGTCGACATCGAGTTCCACTGCAAGCCGCTCGGCGACACCGACTGGAACGGCTCGGGCATGCACGCGAACTTCTCGACCGAGTACATGCGCACCGTCGGCGGCAAGGAATACTTCGAAGCGATGATGAAGGCGTTCGAGGAGAACATCATGGACCACATCGCGGTCTACGGTCCGGACAATGACAAACGCCTGACCGGCAAGCACGAGACCGCGCCGTGGAACAAGTTCAGCTACGGCATCGCCGATCGCGGCGCATCAATCCGCGTGCCGCACAGCTTCATCAAGAACGACTACAAGGGCTATCTGGAAGATCGCCGCCCGAACTCGCAAGGCGACCCCTACCAGATCGCGTCGCAGATCCTGAAGACGATCGCGTCCGTCCCGACGGGCGCCAAGGTTTCGGTTGCGGCTTAAGCCGCCGTCCGCTCAGACCTTAGCGATCGCGGCGTAGACTTGAATGTCTACGCCGCGATCTTTTTGTGGCCACATACGCCGCACGAGCGCCGAGGCTCGTCGGCGAGCGCTTAGGACCGAAAGTCCGCCTCGAATCACGAGCGCCTCTTCGACCCCCGACGCCGCCCTCGGAGCGGACTCCTAGGATTGGCCGCCGCCGCAACTCGGATAGACGCGGTCGCCGGGTGGTCGCTGCGCACCGACAGATGTGGCAGGGCCGCAACACCCCTCTGGTTTCGTTGGCATTCGGGCTGAATCCGCTCAACGAGGCAGCAACTGTCCAACATTTGTGCTCGGCTGGTGCTATTCTTACAGAGCAATATCCCAGGTAGTGCTGGTGCGACGCGTAGCTTTTTTGTCGGCCAGGACGCAGGAAACTCGGTCACAATCCGCGCGGGGCGGGGGATGTCATGACAATCAGAAACACTATCGCAGCATCATTTACGGCTTTGGCGCTCATCGGTTCGCCGGCACTCGCGGCGGACATCATCACAAAAGCGCCTCCGAAGCCGGCGGAGCCGACGTCCTGCTTTGACCTAGCCTTCGGCGGCGGTCTGCAGAGCGACTATAACTTCCGCGGCATTTCGCAGAGCGACAAGGGCCCGAGCGCCTACGCCTACGTCGAGCCGCGTTGCAACATCACGAAGGACATACAGCTCTACGCCGGCATCTGGGGCTGGAGCACGAAGCTGCCGACCACGCCGACCGGCGAGTTCGACCTCTACGGCGGTATCCGCCCGACCTTCGGCCCGCTCGCGTTCGACTTTGGCTTCATCTACTACTGGTACCCGCGCGAGACGCAGCTCTTCTTCGCCGATCCGACACTGACGAGCGTGAGCTACACGAATCTCGGCTTCGGGCCGTTCTCCGTGGCGGACAGCGACTTCTGGGAAGTCTACGGCAAGGTCACCTGGACCGTCACCGACTGGCTCGCCATCGGCCCGTATGTCTACTACTCGCCGAACTATCTGAAGACCGGCGCGAAGGCGACTTACGCGGGCTCGACCGTGAAGTTCACGATGCCGTCCGCCTGGTTCCCGACCGATTGGGGTGGTTACTTCTCGGGTGAAGCCGCCCACTACTGGATCGGCAACTTCACCGCCTTCGGCGCGCCGTTCGACCTGCCCGACTACACGACCTGGAACGTGGGCGTGGGCGTCACCTACAAGGTCTTCACCTTCGACCTGCGCTACTACGACACCGATCTGACGAAGGCGGCGTGCTTCACGCTCACGGGCGATCCGAGCGGCGTGGCGAGCGGCACTTCCAACTGGTGCGGTGCGACTGTCATCGCCAAGTTCTCCTTCGATCTGACGGCAATGTCGAACCTCAAGTAAGCGTCCGTCATTTCTCTTCCAAAGCGGGCGGCAACCTCAGGTTGCCGCCCGCTTTCTTTTGCCGGCATCAGGCTGCGGCCTGATTCCGGCCCTGCATAATATTTAGGCTGTTGCTGACGTTCTCTTGGGCGGCGATCGGCGCTTGGCCTGGCGCGGCACCGCGCTCGATCCTGCCTGTGGCAGGAATATTCAGTTATCGCAATATCTTAGACGCAGATTCCAGCAGGTGGCACGGGATTTGATTTCATTTTGGGCGGGGCGCTAGCGGCTGCATCGGCATTGCGCGGTGTCCTCTTCTTGCCGCCGGCAACCGCGCCGCGCGGACCAACCGGGGACGCAAACCCATGAAGATTGTCATGGCGATCATCAAGCCATTCAAGCTGGACGAGGTGCG
>CAYZMR010000351.1:0-3992 GCA_964479515.1 uncultured Hyphomicrobiales bacterium
TCCGAATCCGCGGTCGCGCTGCCGACCGCCGCCGACGTCGATGCGGCCGCGCGGCGGCTCGCGGGCGTCGCTCTGCGCACGCCGCTCATCTCCTCGCCGGTGCTCGACGCCGCAACCGGGGCGCGCGTGTTCCTCAAAGCCGAGACGCTGCAGCGCACCGGCTCGTTCAAGTTCCGCGGCGCTTATAACAAGCTCTCCTCGATCCCGGCGGAGCGAAAGTCCGGCGGGGTCGTGGCGTTCTCCTCGGGCAACCATGCGCAGGGCGTCGCCCACGCCGCAAAGCTGCTCGGCATGCCGTCCGTCATCGTGATGCCGTCCGACGCGCCACGGCCCAAGCGCGAGCGCACCAAGGCGTTCGGCGCCGAGGTCGTTCTCTACAATCGCGACACCGAGGATCGCGAGGGGATCGCGCGCGCTCTCGCCGAGCAGCGCGGCGCGACGCTGGTGCCGCCCTATGACGACCCCTTCATCATCGCGGGCCAGGGGACGGCGGGGCGCGAGATCATGGAGGATCTGGCCGCGCTCGGCCTTGTGCCCGACGTGGCGGTGATCGGCGCCTCGGGTGGCGGGCTTGCGGCCGGCATCTCGCTCGCGCTCAAGGCGCGCGCGCCCGACGTGAAGATCTACACCGCCGAGCCCGAAGGCTTCGACGACACCGCGCGCTCGTTCCGCTCCGGCAAGCACGAGCACAATGCGCGCATGAGCGGCACGATCTGCGATGCGCTGATGTCGAACACGCCGGGCAACATCACCTTCGCGATCAACCGCGAACTGATCGGCGAGGGGATCGCGGCGAGCGACGATGAGGTCGCGCGCGCGGTCGGCTTCGCGTTCCGCGAATTGAAGCTCGTCGTGGAGCCGGGCGGCGCCATCGGTCTTGCGGCGCTGCTCGCCGGCCGGATCGATGTGGGCGGCAAGGTGGTGGTCGCGGTTCTGTCCGGCGGCAATGTCGACCCGGAGCTGTTTCACAGACTGGTGGCGTAGGGCGACGAGTTGTTCTGCCGCTCATTCCCGCGAAAGCGGGAATCCAGTTCTTCCGAAAGTACTGGCGGATGATGATTACGCGATAAGCCCCACCTCTCTGGCCTTGATCTGCAGCGCCAAGTACTTCGAATAGATGCGGCACTGCGCGAGGCTGCCGCCAATGAACCACAGCCCCGGTTGCGGGGTCGCCACGTACATGTTGCGCAATTCCTGTTGCGCGTCGAAGCCCCAGATGGGTCCGACGCGCGCCGCCATGTCCGGGCCGAACAGCTTGGCGACCAGGTGCTGCTGGCCCTTGTAGCCGGTCGCGAGCACGATCAGCTCGGCGGGCAGAACCGCACCGTCGCGCATGCGGGCGCCGGCCTCCACGAATTCGGCGATGTCGGCGAACTGCGCCAGCGCGATCTTGCCGTCGGCGACCAGATCGGAGCAGCCGACGTTGAAATAGTACCCGCCGCCGCGCGTGAGATATTTGAACTGCCAGCCCGAGCCGTCCTCGCCGAAATCGAGCTTGAAGCCGACGCGCGCGAGGCCGTCGAGCAGCGGCTTGTCAAGCTGCTTGCCCTGTTCGGTGAGCGCGATGTGGCTCTTGCGCACGAGCGCGAACGGCATCGAGGCCGCGATCAGGTCGCAGTCGTCCAGCGGAGGCCCCTCGTCATAGAGCGTATAGGCGAGCTGCGCGCTCGGCTCGATGTTCACGATCAGCGTCGGGCTGCGCTGCACCAGCGTGACGTTGGCGCCACTGGAATACAGATCCTGCGCGATGTCGTGGCCGCTGTTGCCGGTGCCGATGACGAGCGCGCGCTTGCCCTTCCAGTCCTCGCCGTCGCGATATTGGCTCGAATGCAGGACCGTGCCGCCGAAGGTCGCCAGCGAGGGGATGTCGGGGATGCTCGGGATTCCGCTCACGCCGGTCGCGATCACCACGTGACGGGGACGCATCTGCCGCGTCGTGCCGTCAGCGCGGCGCAGCGTGACGGTCCACCGGCCTTCGCCCTCATCATAGGTCCCGCCCTGGAAGTCCGTGCCGGGCCAATAGTTTAGCTCCATGCTGTCCACATAGGCCTCGAACCAGCCCGCAAGCTTGTCCTTGGGAATGTAAGTGGGCCAGTTCGGCGGGAACGGCATGTAGGGGAGGTGGTTCACCTGCACCTGGTTGTGCAGGGTCAGCGCGTGATAGCGGTTGCGCCAGTTGTCGCCGATGCGCGCCTCGCGATCGACGATCAGCGTGTCGACCTGCAATTGCTTGAGGCGCGCCGCGATCGACAGGCCCGCCTGGCCGCCGCCGACGACCAGCACGGTGGGGTCATGGTCGTCGTAGGCGGCCGCGGCTTGCCGCAGGTCGAGCCAGTTCGGGCCGCGGAAGTCGCGCGAATAGGACTGGCCGGTCGGCCGCGCGCGCCCGACGTGCTCCTCGTGCCCTTTGATCTCGTCGAGCGCGGTGAGCAGCGTCCAGGCCTTCGGCGCGTTGGCGTCCAACACAAGGCGAACCACGCCGTTGCCGCGGCCCTCGCGCGTCTCGAATGCGAAGAACGCCTCGATCGCGGCCGTGCCGGCGCGCGTGACGTAGCGCGGCGCGGTGCGCTCGCGGCTGGCCTTGAAGCCGGTTGGGCCGGCGCCGCGATGCGCCAGCAAGGCGGCCGCGATCGCGTCGGCGCCGCGGACCGTGCGGATGTCCCAGGTGAGCGCCAGCACGTCGCGCCAGTAGCCGTCGGCGCAGAACAGCGCGGCGATCTGGCCCGCCTCGACCGCCGCGAGCGCGCGCTCGAACTGCGCCAGCCAGGCATCGACGAGCGCTGCGACGTCTTCGGTCCGGTCGAGCATGGGCGACCCCCGGGCGTTTCTCTCCACGCCTGGAGCTACACCCTTTGCGGCCGCGGATCGAGAGGGTGAGGCGCCTCAGGTGAACAGCGCGAGCTTTTCCTCCGCGCTCAGCGCCACGATCGGCGCGAGCGGATCGGGCGCTGCGGCGCGCGGTTCCGGAATCGGCGTTACGCTGCGCGGCGCGGGCGAGACGAGCCTGAGCTCGGCCGGGGGCACCGGCGCCATTTCGTCATACTCGAGCAGGAAGTCGGTGCCGTCGAGAAACGACATGTGCTCGTAGGCGGCGGCCGGATCCGCCGGCTGCTCGGGCGCCATCACGCGATCGACGTCGGCTTGCGCCAGCCCCTCGCCGGGGTTTGCCGGACCGTGCAGCGGCAGCACGTTGTCGCCGGCCTGCTGCGGCTGCGGCGCGTCGGCTCTTGCCTGCCAGATGCCGATCATGGCGTCGATGCGCGTTTCGAGATAGCGCAGCACGCCGATCACCTTGCGGGTGCGTTGGCCGGTCAAGTCCTGGAACGAGCAGGCGGTGTAGACTTCGGTCGCCTTGGCGTCGATCAGGTCGCATAGCTCGGTCGCGACGCCTTGCTCGCGCAGCGTCCAGGCGAGTTCCTGGATGCGCTCGGCGCAGGCGAGGATGTCGGAGGTCGCGGCCTCCGTCGCCTGCACGACGGAATCGAGCTCCTCGCCGGCGGCTGCGAACTTTCCCTGGGCGTCGGCCTGCGGCCTGATCGCCGCGATCTCCGCCTTGGTGCGCGCGATCGCGTTCGCCATCTCGATCAGGTCGTGGCGGATGCGGTCGGCCGCGTCGCCGGGGCGCTCGCCGCCGACGACCGCTTCGATGCGCTCGAGCGCGGTCAACAGCATGTTGGTGTCGGCGTGGCGGTTGCGGCGCGCGAATTCGGCCAGGAACCAGCGCCCGCGCGATGTTTCCATCACGGCGGACTCAATCGCCTCGTAGTCGACTTCGCTCAGCGGCGCATGGGTTGTGGTCAGGTTCGGCATCGATGGAATCCGTCTATCGGGACGCCCGGCACGCGTGGTCAAGTGCCTGGAACAATGCCGCACGAATCGTCACGATCGATTTAATGATCCGACCTGATGCCTTAATCGTTAATGATTCCTTCGCGCCGCGGCTCGCGCTGTTCTATGCGGCGTTCTTCGTCGCCTCCGGGCTGATGCTGCCG
>CAYZMR010000352.1:0-3975 GCA_964479515.1 uncultured Hyphomicrobiales bacterium
TTGGCTTCGAGCAGCAGCGCCTCGGTCTCGGTGCGCGTCGACATGAACTCGATCGATGCGGTCGCGGCGATCATGCGCATGATGCGCGCGGTGTGGCCGGTCGGCCGCGCATAGGAGACGATCCGCTTCCGGATGCTCTTCGCCTTGCCGACGTAGAGCACCTCGCCCTTGGCATCGATCATGCGGTAGACGCCGGGCATCGCGGGCGCGAGCTTGGCGTAGCGCGCGATCGCCGCAACGCCGGCGCCGAGCGGGCCGACGGGCGCGTCCGTTCCCTCCTCGATCGCCGGCAGACTCAACTCGTCCTCGACCTCATCGTCGTCGAGGTCGATATCGGGCTCGATGTTGGCTTTGGGATCATCCGGCAGCATGGGCGGAAAATAGGGATTCGCTCATGCTCCGGCTAGCTACTTCGCGTCGTGGAAGATGATGCCGAGCGTGTGGCGTTTGCCCGACCGCAAGCGGCTCACCCCGTGGCGCATGTTGACGCGATAGACGCCGCGCGTGCCGTGCACGGGGCGGTGATGCACCGGGAAGATCACGCCCTCGCCCTGGGTGAGAGCGACCACCTCGGCGCGCGACTGCATGCGCGGACGCTGCTCGGTCAGCACGAACTCGCCGCCGCTGAAATCGGAACCCGGCCGCGACAGCAGGAACGCGACCTGGAGCGGAAACACGAGCTCGCCATAGAGGTCCTGATGCAGGCAATTGTAGTCGCCAGGGCCGTATTGCAGCAGCAGCGGCGTCGGTCGGGTCTGCCCGGCCGCGTGGCAGCGTTTCAGAAAGTCCACGTGCTGCGCGGGAAAGCGCGGCGCCAAGCCCATCTGCTCGTTCCAACGGTTTGCGACTTCGGCGAGCCACGGATAGAGCGCGGTGCGCAGCTCGGCGATCAGGTCGGGCAGCGGATAGGCGAAATACTTGTATTCGCCGCGGCCGAAGCCGTGCCGCGCCATGATCACGCGGCTGCGGAACAGGTCATCGGTGTCGTAGCGCGCGGCGAGCGCGGCGCAGTCTTCGCCGCCGAGCAGCGGACCGGTCGTGGCGCAGCCCTGCGCGTCGAGGCTCGCGGCGATCGCCGCCCAATCGAGCGCCGCCACGCGTTCGGACATCTCGGGTTCGCGCGAAGCCCGCGCCTGGACTGATCTCGGCATGACATCATCTCCTCGGCGGTGAGGTGGCATCGCGGCGCGCGCGAGACCACCCGAATCCCGTGCGGCCGCGCTATTCGGTGACGTCGACGTCTGGCGTGCGCCAAGCGATGTGCTGCCCGCCATCGACCGCGAGCGTCTGCCCGGTGACGCTGCGCGCCTGGCTCAAGAACACGACCGCGGCCGCGATCTCCTCGGGCGCGGGTCCGCGACCGAGCGGCACCGCCGCCGCCTGCCGGGCGAAATCCTCCGGCTGCTGGCGCGCGCTCGCCAAGGTCGGCCCCGGCGCGACCGCGTTGACGCGCACTTTCGGCGCGAGCGCCTGGGCGAGCGTGCGCGTCGCCGTATGCAGCGCGCTCTTCGCGAGCGTGTACGACATGAACTGCGGCGTCGGCTTCAAGACGCGCTGATCGAGCAGGTTGACGATCGAGGCGTCGGCGCCGTCGCGTGCCTGCGTGGCGAAGGCCTGCGCCAGAAACAGCGGGGCGCGTAGATTGACGGCGATCTGCCGGTCGAACAGCGCAGGATCGAGGTGGCCGATCTCGTCGGGTTCGAACATCGCGGCACTGTTGACCAGCAATGTCAGCGGGCCGAGTGCCGCGACGGCCGACGGCACGAGCGCCGCGACGGCCGCGTAATCCGCAAGATCGCCGCGCACCACCGCGGCAAGGCCGCCCATTTTCTCGATGTCGGCGCACAGCGTCGCGGCGTCGACGGCCGCGTGATCGGCATGGATCGCGACCGCATAGCCGGCATCCACAAGCGCGAGCGTGATCGCCCGGCCGATGCGGCGGGCGCCGCCGGTGACGAGCGCGACTTGCGACGCGGCGGGCTTGATCGCGCTCATCACGCGCTCTTTCCGGTGATCATGGTGAAGAGTTCGGCAACGCGCGCGCGCGACAGATACGCTTGCTTAGCCATGCTCTCACCCGCTCGAACGCATTTTAAGAAAGCTTAACCCAACGGGCGCGAAACACGAGTTGGCACGGGCCAATCAGGTCATCGCGGGGGCGGGATGACCTTGAGGACGCGGGCGGCACGCCGAATCTTTCGGGTTCGGACGCCGCCCGCGGGGCCCGCCCGGAGTATAGGATGAAACGAACGATCATCAGAGCACTCGCGCTTCTCGTCGCGGCTGCTGCCACGCCCGCCGCGGCCGCCGACCTCTATCGCGGCCCCGCCTTCGCGGCCGCGCCGCTGAGCGTCTACAACTGGAACGGCGGCTATGTCGGCGTGAACCTCGGCTATCAATGGGGCAGCGTCACGAATTGGCCCGCGAGCCCGAATGGCGTCATGGGTGGCGCGCAGGTTGGTTACAACTGGCAGAACGGATGGTTCGTCTACGGCCTCGAAGCCGATCTCCAGGCATCGGGGGCCGAGGACACGTTCGCGGCCTACAAGTTCTCCAATCCATGGTTCGGCACCGTGCGCGGGCGCGCCGGCTACGCCATGAACAACGTTCTGTTCTACCTGACCGGCGGTCTCGCCTATGGCGGTGGGCGAGTCGACTTTGGTCCGTTGAGCGAGTGGCAGACGCATCTTGGTTGGACCGTCGGCGCCGGCGTCGAGGTGGGGCTCACGCCGAATTGGTCGGCCAAGGCGGAGTATCTCTATGTCGAGCTTGGCGATCGCGGCTACGTGCTGACCGGGATCAATAACGGCTTTCAGTCGAACGTCTTCCGATTGGGCGTGAACTATCGGTTCTGAACCCCGAATCCCGGCTCCGCCGGTACCGACTCACCCGCCTCGCAGTAGCGTGTTACCGGGTTCCGGGCACGGCTGAGAGTTCCATAGCGGCGACAGGGTAAATAATTGAATAAATTGGATTTTTGGCAAATCTCAAGATCGCAACATGGCGTCGTCCTGTGTCCTTTTTGCACTAGACACTCACCGCCAGCGACGTCAAAAGCAGGCACGACACACGGCTTAAAATCAACGGAGAAGAGGCGATGAAAAACGCACTCGCGATCGGCATCGGAATTCTGGCGCTGGCGGCAGCGCCGGCGCTTGCGGCGGACCTCCCGCCGCACATGCCCACGAAGGCCCCCGTGGTCTATACGCCGGTCACCAATTGGAGCGGCTGCTACGTCGGCGGTCACGCCGGCGGTGCATGGTCGCGGACCGGCGACACGCTCGACAACGGCGCCGGCGTGGTTGAGAACTTCAGCTACAACCCGAACTCGTTCATGGGCGGCGGCCAAGTCGGCTGCCAGTACCAGTTCTCGCCCAATTGGGTTGTCGGCATCGAAGGCACCTGGTCGTGGGTCAAGCTGAACCAGACCGACGCCAGCGTTCTTGCTCCGCCGCGTCAGCGCACGGTCGGTCTCGACCAGATCGCGACCGTGACCGGCAAGCTCGGATATACCTGGGATCGCTGGATGCTCTATGCCAAGGGCGGCTTCGCCGAGACGAAGATCGACACCTTCGCGATCAACCCCGCGACCGGCGTGTCCTCCGACGCCAACAGCTGGCAGAGCGGTTGGACGGTCGGCGCCGGCCTCGACTACATGATCACGCCGAACTTCATCCTCGGCGTCGAATTCAACTACTACCGCTTCGGCTTTGATCGCACGGTCCCTGCCACGGACGGAACGATCGGCACGTATACCGGGACCCGCGCCGAAGTGTATTCGGGGCTGGTGCGCGCGAGCTGGCTGTTCAACTGGGGCGGCCCCGTCGTCGCGCGCTACTGATCGCCGCGACGATCGATCTGAACAAGAGCCCCGGGGCATCACCCCGGGGCTTTCGTTTTTCGGCGAGCTGCCTCGGCCGCATTCGCAAAAGTTGATTCTCCCCCGGCCCACACGCGACGCGGCCAGCGCACCGC
>CAYZMR010000353.1:0-3972 GCA_964479515.1 uncultured Hyphomicrobiales bacterium
CGGTCGGCTTGTAGAAGCCGGTGATGCAGTTGAACACGGTGGTCTTGCCGGCGCCGTTCGGGCCGATCAGCGCCGTGATGTCGCCGCGCGCGGCCGAGAATGACAGATCATCCACCGCCACGAGGCCGCCGAAGCGCATGGAAAGATGCTCGACGCGCAGCACGGGGACGGCGTCGGGCCCGCTCATCCGTGGCCTTCCTTCACGAATGAGCCGAGGATCGTGCGGCGCTCCTTCAGGAAGGCCGAGGGCTCGCGCGTGCCGACGAGGCCGCGCGGCTTCCAGATCATTATCAGCACCATCGCGAAGCCGAACAGCAGCATGCGGTATTGCGTCGGATCGAAGTCGTTGCCGAACACG
Organism: uncultured Hyphomicrobiales bacterium; assembly: GCA_964479515.1. GTDB lineage: Bacteria > Pseudomonadota > Alphaproteobacteria > Rhizobiales > Xanthobacteraceae > PALSA-894. The sequence continues at coordinate 359 of CAYZMR010000353.1, forward strand.
TATTTCAGGAAATCGAGCTCGCGCATGATCTCGGTGCCGCCGATCATCGCGACGGCGGCGACCGCGACACCGATCTGGCTGCCCATCCCGCCAAGCACCACGATCGAGAGGATCGTGGCGGACTCCAAAAATGTGAAGCTCTCCGGCGAGATGAAGCCCTGCCGCGCGGCAAAGAACGAGCCCGCGAAGCCCGCGAACATCGCCCCCATCGCGAACGCGGTCAGCTTGGTGCTGGTCGTGTTGATGCCGAGCGAACGGCAGGCGATCTCGTCCTCGCGCAGCGCCTCCCAGGCGCGGCCCACGGGCAACTGGCGCAGCCGGATCGTCACGTAAGCGGTCACCAGCGCGAGCGCCAAAATGACGTAATAGAGAAACAGCGTCCGATGGATCGGCGAGAATTCGAGCCCGAAGGTCGCCGCGAACCCGTCGTCATTGGCGTTGAACGGGATGCCGAGCAGGGTCGGGCGCGGAATGCCGCTGATGCCCGCATAGCCGTTGGTGAACGAGACCCAGTTGATCAGAATGAGGCGGATGATCTCACCGAAGGCGAGCGTCACGATCGCCAGATAGTCCCCGCGCAGCCGCAGCACCGGAAAGCCGAGCAGCACGCCCCAGAACGCCGACAAGAAGCCGGCGAGCGGCAGCAGGATCCAGAAGGAGAGACCGAAATTCTTGGCGAGCAGCGCGTAGGAATAGGCACCGACCGCGTAGAACGCCACGTAGCCGAGGTCGAGCAGCCCGGCGAGGCCGACCACGATGTTCAAGCCCCAGCCGAGCATCACGTAGATCAGGATCTGGATGCCGAAATTGTCGACCCATTTGAGCGATCCCTGCTGGCCGACCAGCGCCAGCGCCAGGATCGGGTAGACGACGACGAAGCCGAGCGCGAATGGCGTGAACCAGGTCGCGAACAGGCTCTTGGCCTTGGTCAGCGCCGCCTTCGGTGGCGCGGGGTTGAGCGCGCGGCGTGCGCGCCAGGGCGCGACGACCAGCGAGACGAGAAGCCTCACGCCGGCGATGATCGCGACGAACGTCAACAGCAGTGGCAGCCGCGTCTCGAGCTCGAGCTCGTTGCGCATGTTCTGCACGGTCTTGAAGCCGATCAGCGGCAGGAACAGCGCGAAGGCGATTGCGGCGGTGAGGGCCGTGTCTTTCAGCGCGCGTGCGACGTCGACACGTGTCGTCGCAGTCGAGGCGGGAGCGGCTGCCTCGCTGGCCATGTCACACCTTCTCCACTTCCGGCCGCCCCAGCAGGCCCTGCGGCAGGAAGATCAGCGTGATGGCGAGGATCGAGAAGGCCGCGACATCCTTGTAGTCGATCGAGAAATAGGCCGACCACATCGTCTCGATCAGGCCGATCAGCAGCCCGCCGATGACGGCGCCGGGCAGCGAGCCGATGCCCCCGAGCACCGCGGCGGTGAATGCCTTGATGCCGGGCACGAAGCCGTCGGAGAAGCTGACCACGCCATAATACATCAGGTACATGGTGCCGGCGACGGCCGCGAGCGCAGCCCCGATCACGAAGGTGATCGAGATCGTGCGATCGACGTCGACGCCAACGAGCGCGGCCATCTTCTGGTCCTGCTCGCAGGCGCGTTGCGCACGGCCAAGCGACGTCTTGGCGACGAGATACCAGAAGATCGCGAGCAGCACCGCGGTGACGAACCAGATGATGAGTTGCCGGTAGGAAACGGTCACGTCGTAATCGCCATGCATCAGCACGATGACGTCGCGCAGCAGCGGCGGGATCGGCTTGTTGCGCGGGCCCTGCGTCACCTGCACGAAGTTCGACAGGAAGATCGACATGCCGATCGCCGAGATCAGCGGCGCGAGGCGGAACGAGCCGCGCAACGGCCGATAGGCGACGCGCTCGATCACCCAGTTGACGAGCGAGGTGAAGACCATCGCGACGATCAGCACGATGAACAGCGCGAGCGCGACCGAGGTGAGGCCGAGCCAGGTGGTGAGGATCAGAAGCGCGATCAGCGCCACGAACGCCGACACCATGAACACGTCGCCATGGGCGAAGTTCACCATGCCGATGATGCCGAACACCATCGTGTAGCCGATCGCGATGAGCCCGTAGATCGAGCCGAGCGTGATGCCGTTGATGAGCTGCTGGACGAAGACTTCCATGCGGTCCCGCGCCTCGAAGAGGCTTCCCCTCGCGATCCCGGCGCCGAGACGAGTCTTAACAGGGGCGTTCCGGAGCGGCAACGCGGTCGGCGCGGCTTTCGTGCGCGACGCGGAACTGGCCTCGCGATCCCCGATTTCGTACCTTTGCGGCAGCGAAGCGCGGTGCCATGGTCGCGCTCAACATCAATGAATTCCGGCCGCGGCCAGGCCGGGGAGGACGCAAACGATGATCCAAAAGCCCGAGGACGTGATCGCCGGCAAGGGCCGGCCGTTCACCGGCAGCGAATACCTGGAGAGCCTGCGCGACGGGCGCGAGATTTACATCTACGGCGAGCGGGTCAAGGACGTGACGGCGCATCCGGCGTTCCGCAACGCCGCGCGCTCGATCGCCAAGCTCTACGACGCCCTGCATGATACCAAGCACAAGGACGTGCTCACCTGCCCGACCGACACCGGGGCGGGGAGCTTCACGCACAAATTCTTCCGCGTCGCGCATTCGCGCGAGGACCTGATCGGCCAGCGCGAGGCGATCGCCGCCTGGGCGCGCATGTCCTATGGCTGGATGGGGCGCACGCCGGACTACAAGGCGTCGCTGATGAACACGCTCGGCGTGCAGCACGAGTTCTACGAGAAGTTCGCGCCCAACGCCAAGGCCTGGTACCGGCGCGCGCAGGAGAACGTGCTGTTCATGAACCACGCGATCGTCAACCCGCCACTCGATCGCAACAAGGCGCCCGAGCAGGTGCGCGACGTGTTCATCACGATCCAGAAGGAGGTCGACGGCGGCTGCTATGTGTCCGGCGCGAAAGTGGTGGCGACCTCCTCGGCGATCACGCACTACAATTTCCTCGGCCAGAACGCCGCGATGCCGGTCAGCGATCCGGACCTCGCGATCATGTTCATCGCGCCGATGAACGCGCCGGGCGTGAAGCTGTTCTGCCGCGCCTCCTATGAGATGACGGCGAGCGTGATGGGCACGCCCTACGACTATCCGCTCTCCTCGCGCTTCGACGAGAACGACGCGATCTTCGTGTTCGACAACGTGTTCATCCCCTGGGAAGATATCCTGATCTATCGCGACCCCGAGAAGCTCAAGACCTTCTATCCGCGCTCGGGCTTCGTGAACGGCTTCCAGTTCCAGGGCTGCACGCGGCTTGCCGTGAAGCTCGACTTCCTTGTCGGCGTCGTCGCCAAGGCGCTGCGCGTCACCGGCGCCGACGAATTTCGCGGCAACCAGGCGATGCTCGGCGAGATCATCGCGTGGCGCAATCTGTTCTGGGCGATCTCCGACGCGATGGCGATGAATCCAGTGCCGTGGACCGCCGACGCGGTGCTGCCGAACGCGCAGTCGGGCTCGAGCTATCGGGTGTTTGCGGGCGATGCCTTCCGCCGCTGCAAGGAGATCGTGGAGAAGATCATCGCATCGGCGCTGATCTACCTGCCGTCATCCACCAAGGACTTCGAAAATCCCGCGATCG
>CAYZMR010000354.1:0-3921 GCA_964479515.1 uncultured Hyphomicrobiales bacterium
TGAAGAAGCCGACCATCGCGGCGGTGCACGGCACGCCGCTCGGCGGCGGGCTCGAATTGACCATGGGCTGCCACTTCCGCGTCGCCGCGGCCGGCACGCGGCTCGGCCTGCCCGAGATCAAGCTCGGTCTCATTCCGGGCGCGGGCGGGACGCAACGCCTGCCGCGGCTCGTCGGCATCGAGAAGGCGCTGCCGATGATCCTGTCGGGCGATCCGATCCCGGCGAAGGACGCGCTCGCGGCGGGCCTCGTCGATGAGATCGTCGAGGGCGATCTGGTCGAAGGCGCGATCAAGTTCGCCCGCGGCGTATTGGCGGCGAAGCGCCCGCTCCAGCGGGTCAAGGACCGCGAGGACAAGCTCGAGGAGATCCGCGCCAATCCGGCGAAGTTCGATGAGATCGTGGCGCAGCATGCCAAGAAGACGCGCGGCCTGCACGCGCCCGCCGCCGCGATCGAAGCCATCCGCATGACGCTCGATACGCCGATCGACGAGGCGCAGAAGAAGGAGCGCGATCTGTTCCTCAAGCTCGTCGCCGGCGAGCAGTCGAAATCGCAGCGTCACATCTTCTTCGCCGAGCGCGAGGCCGCAAAGGTGCCAGGCATCGGCAAGGATGTCGCTCCGCGCGAGATCAAGCGCGCGGCCGTCATCGGCGCCGGCACCATGGGCGGCGGCATCGCGATGAACTTCGCCAATGTCGGCATTCCGGTGACGATCATCGAGACCAGCGAAGAAGCCCTCAAGAAGGGCATGGCGACGATCGAGAAAAATTACCAGATGTCCGTGCAGCGCGGCTCGCTGACGCCGGACAACATGCAAAAGCGGCTCGCGCTGTTCACGCCGTCGACCGAGCTTTCGGCCATCAAGGACGCCGATATCGTGGTCGAGGCGGTGTTCGAGAACATGCCGATCAAGAAGGAGTTGTTCGGCAAGCTCGAGACAATCGCCAAGCCGGGCGCGGTGCTGGCCACCAACACCTCCTATCTCGACGTGAACGAGATCGCGAACGTGACGCACCGCGTGGGCGACGTCGTCGGCATGCACTTCTTCTCGCCCGCGAACGTGATGAAGCTCCTGGAAATCGTGCGCGGCAAAGACACGGCGCCCGATGTGCTCGCGACCGCGATGGCGGTCGGGCGCAAGATCAACAAGGTGCCGGTCGTGGTCGGCGTCTGCCACGGCTTCGTGGGAAATCGCATGCTGTCGGCGCGCGGCATCGAAGCCGAGAAGCTGCTGCTGGAAGGCGCGTTGCCGCAGGACGTCGACGGTGCGTTGACCGAGTTCGGCTTTCCGATGGGGCCGTTCGCGATGAGCGATCTTGCCGGCATCGATGTGGGCTGGCGCTCGCGCAAGGAGCGCGGCGTGCGCAACGAGATCGCCGACACTTTGGCGGAACAAGGCCGCTATGGCCAGAAGACCGGCAAGGGCTTCTATCTCTACGAGGGCCGCTCCGCGCGGCCCGATCCCGAAGTCGAGAAGCTGATCGTCGATGCCTCGGTGCGGCTCGGCGTGAAGCGGCGCGTCGTCTCGAAGGATGAGATCATCGAGCGGCTGATCTATCCGATGGTCAACGAGGGCGCGCGCATCCTGGAAGAAGGCATCGCGACGCGGCCGGGCGACATCGACGTGATCTGGCTCTATGGCTACGGCTTCCCGGCCTGGCGCGGCGGACCGATGCACTGGGCCGACACGGTGGGCCTTGCGAAAATCCGCGACCGGCTAAAGAAGCTCGCCCGGGAGACCGGCGACACGCGTCATGAGCCGGCCGCTCTGCTGAACAAGCTCGCCGACGAAGGCGGGACGTTCTCGGACTACGGCAAGGCGAAGGCCGCGTAAATTTCATTTCAGGGAGCGACGAAATGTCGGAGGCCGTCATCGTATCCACCGCCCGTACGCCGATCGGCAAGGCGTTCCGTGGCGCGTTCAACATGACGCATGGCGCAACCTTAGGCGGCCATGTGGTGAAGCACGCGGTTGCGCGCGCCGGGATCGATCCGGCCGAAGTCGAGGACGTGATGCTCGGCTGCGCGACCCCGGAGAAGGCAACGGGCAGCAACGTCGCGCGGCTCGCGGCGATCCGCGCCGGCATGCCGGTGACGGTGAGCGGCGTGACGGTCAACCGCTTCTGCTCCTCGGGTCTGCAGACGATAGCGATGGCGGCGCAGCGCATCATCGCGGGTGAGGCCGACTGCATCGTGGCGGGCGGCTTGGAGAGCATTTCGCTCACGCAAGAAGGTGGCCGCGCCGGCCCGGTCACCGAGGACTGGCTGCTGAGCCACAAGCCCGAAGTCTGGATGCCGATGATCCAGACCGCCGATATCGTGGCGGAGCGTTACAAGGTGAGCCGCGACGCGCAGGATGAATATTCGCTCGAAAGCCAGCGCCGCACCGCAAGCGGCCAGCAGGCCGGGCGCTTTGCCGACGAGATCGTGCCGCTGCCGAGCAAGAAGAAGGTCGTCGACAAGAACACCAAGGCTGAAAGCATCGAAGAGGTGACGCTTAAGAGCGACGAGGGCAATCGCCCTGATACGAATCTTGAAGGACTCGCGGCGCTCAAGCCGGTGCGCGAGGGCGGCTATATCACGGCCGGCAATGCGAGCCAGCTTTCCGACGGCGCGTCCGCCTGCGTGGTGATGAGCGCCAAGCTCGCCGAGAAGAAGGGCCTGACGCCGCTCGGCACCTTCCGCGGCTTCGCGGTCGCGGGCTGCGAGCCGGACGAGATGGGCATCGGCCCGGTGTTCGCGGTGCCGAAGCTGCTGGCGCGCGCCGGGCTGAGCATGGACGACATCGACCTGTGGGAGCTCAATGAGGCGTTCGCCAGCCAGGTGCTCTACTGCCGCGACCGGCTCGGCATCCCGATGGACAAGCTCAATGTCGACGGCGGCTCGATCTCGATCGGCCATCCGTTCGGCATGAGCGGCTCGCGCATGACCGGGCACGTGCTGATCGAAGGCAGGCGGCGCGGCGCGAAACACGCGGTCGTCACGATGTGCATCGGCGGCGGCATGGGCGCGGCGGGATTGTTCGAGATTCACTAACGCGAGGCTTTCACATGGACCTTCGCTTCACACCCGAAGAGAACGCCTTCCGCGAGGAGGTGCGTTCCTTCATCAAGGCCAACCTGCCGGAGCATATCCGCAAGAAGTCGGCCGAAGGCCTGCGCTACATCAAGGACGACATCGTCATCTGGCAGCGCATCCTCAACAAGCAGGGTTGGGCGGTGCCGCATTGGCCCAAGGAATATGGCGGCACCGGCTGGAGCCCGGTGCAGCTCTACATCTTCCGTGAGGAGCTGCAGCAGGCGCCCGCGCCCGAGCCGCTGCCGTTCGGCGCGCTGATGGTCGGGCCGGTGATCATCGCGTTCGGCCGCGAGGACCAGAAGCAGAAATATCTGCCGCGCATCCGCAATCTCGACGACTGGTGGTGCCAGGGCTTCTCCGAGCCGGGCGCCGGCTCCGACCTCGCCTCGCTCAAGACCAGCGCCAAGCGCGAGGGCGACTTCTACGTGGTCAACGGGCAGAAGACCTGGACCACGAGCGCGCAATACGCCGATTGGATCTTCTGCCTCACGCGCACCGACTCGAGCGCGAAGAAGCAGGAGGGCATCACGTTCCTCCTCATCGACATGAAGACTCCCGGCATCACGGTGCGGCCGATCCAGACCATCGACGGCAGCTACGAGGTCAACGAAGTCTTTTTCGACGACGTTAAGGTGCCGGTCGAGAACCGCATCTACGAGGAGAACAAGGGTTGGGACTGCGCGAAATTCCTGCTTGGCAACGAGCGGTCCGGCATCGCGCGCGTCGGCGCCTCGAAGGCGCAGATCCGCCGCCTGAAGGAGATCGCGCGCATGGAGCGCGTCGGCGACAAGCCGCTGATCGAGGACGAACGCTTCGCGATGAAAGTAGCGGCGATCGAGGTGGAG
>CAYZMR010000355.1:0-3898 GCA_964479515.1 uncultured Hyphomicrobiales bacterium
TCGGCGCCGCGATAGAGTTCGGTATGTCCTTTTTGGCGGCCGAAACCCTTGGCCTCGGTCACGGTGATTCCCTGCAGCCCAACCTCCTGCAAGGCCTCCTTCACCTCGTCGAGTTTGAAGGGCTTGATGATCGCCTCGATTTTTTTCATGCGGTCTTTTTCGCCTCCCGACTCCCAGGTTATCGCCGGCGGCGGAGTCGCGGCCCCATTTAGCAGGGTCCATGCCAAGCCGATACGCGGGCGAAAAGGTTTCTTATTTCAATACGTTGATGTCTATCATCGGCGGTCGCGTCGAGGCCTCTCGGCAAGATGTGAGCGCAAAATAGGCACGCTGGTTACTTCGTAATCAGGTGGCTCCTGCTCGGCTTTTCGAGCTCTCTTCCGGACCTTGGTGAGCGCCGCGACGTTGAGTTGCGCGCGCCGATTGTCGGCGCAACCCGGCCCCGTTACGGTCGAGATCGGCGATAGGCAATGAACGAGCTGTTGACCCCCGTTGAGATGGCGGAATGCGATCGGCTCGCCATTGCGGGCGGAGTGCCCGGCATCGCCTTGATGGAGAAGGCCGGCCGCGCGGTCGCCGATGCGGTCTCGCGTCATCCGCTCGGCACGCGCGTCATTGCGGTCGCCGGACCCGGCAACAATGGCGGTGATGGGTTTGTCGCGGCGCGCGTGCTCGCCGAGCGCGGCTACCCGGTCCGCCTGATGCTTGTCGGCGACGTGACCAGGCTCAACGGCGATGCCGCGATCGCTGCGCAGGGTTGGACGGGCCCGGTCGAGGCGCCCGACCCGGAGGGTCTGGCCAATGCCGGCGTGGTGATCGACGCGCTGTTCGGAGCAGGTCTCGATCGCCCCGTCGAAGGTCGCGCGCGCGTCATGATCGAGGCGATGAATGCCTGCGGGGCCCCGATCATCGCGGTCGACCTGCCGAGCGGCATCAACGGCGCGACCGGCGCCGTGATGGGGGCGGCGATCAAGGCCACCGAGAGCGTCACCTTCTTTCGACGCAAGCCGGGCCACCTCCTGTTGCCGGGCCGCGTTCACGCCGGAAAGGTGCGCGTCGCCGACATCGGTATTCCCGACAGCGTTCTCGACCATGTGCAACCGCGCACTTTCGCGAACGGCGCGGCCCTCTGGGGGCGCGCGTTTCCGCTGCCGCGCGTCGACGGGCACAAATATTCGCGCGGCCATGCGGTCGTGGTCTCGGGCGGCCTGTCGCATACCGGCGCGGCGCGACTTGCCGCGCGTGCGGCGCTGCGCGCGGGTGCTGGTCTCGTCACGATCGCGAGCCCGCGCGATGCGCTCGCCGTCAACGCCGCCGCGAGCCTTGCCGTGATGGTGCGGCCGGCCGACGGTGCTGCGGAGCTCGCGCAGTTGCTGGCCGATCATCGGATCAGCTGTGTGGTGCTGGGTCCGGGCGGCGGGGTCGGCGAGGCGATGCGCGCCCAAGTTCTCGCCGCCCTCGACGGCGAGCGCGCGGTGGTGCTCGACGCGGATGCGCTGACGAGCTTTGCGGACGATCCCGCGAGCCTGTTCGCCGCGATCCAGGCACGGCCGGCGCGCACTGTGGTGCTGACGCCGCATCAAGGTGAATTCAGCCGCTTGTTCAATAAACCGGCGCAAGCAACTGAAAACGTATCCAAAGTCGAGATCACGCGGGCCGCAGCCAAGCTGTCCGGCGCGGTGGTGCTGCTGAAAGGGCCCGACACCGTGATCGCGGCGCCGGACGGGCGCGCGGCCATCAACGAGAACGCGCCGCCTTGGCTGGCGACGGCCGGAGCCGGCGACGTGCTGGCCGGTCTGATCGCAGGCCTTGCGGCCCAAGGCATGCCGGCCTTCGAGGCGGCCTGTGCGGCGGCCTGGTTGCACGGCGAAGCCGGAAATGCGGTCGGGCCCGGGCTGATCTCGGAGGACCTCGCCGAAGCGATGCCTGCGATCTATCGGCGGCTGATCGCGGATCGCGGTGTCGGGCACTGACGTTCGCCTGGGTGGCTCGACGGCACCCCAAATTTGTTGCTGCGCCCGGATAGCGGCATGATATAAGCCGCGCCGCCCGGCGGTGTCCGCTACGGCGCGATGCCCGCGGCGGGCGTGGCGGAATTGGTAGACGCGCTGGATTTAGGTTCCAGTGACGCAAGTCGTGGGGGTTCGAGTCCCTCCGCCCGCACCACGCGGTTTTCGCCGCGTCGGTTTCGAGCCCACGGCAACAGACAACGAGAAACTGGCAAGATCAGACCATGCAGGTGACGGAAACCCTCGCCGACGGATTGAAGCGCGAATACCGCGTGGTGGTCCCGGCTACCGATCTCGAAACCCAGGTGAACACGCGCCTCGACGAATTGAAGGGGCAGGTGCGCATCAACGGCTTCCGCCCCGGCAAGGTCCCGGCGGCGCACTTGAAGCGCATGTACGGCCGCTCGGTGATGGCCGAGGCGATCGAAGGCGCGGTGCGCGAGGCGAACGCCAAGATCGTGTCGGACAACAATTTGCGCCTCGCCATGGAACCGCAGGTCAAGCTGCCGACCGAGGAAGACGCCATCAAGGCCGTGGTCGAAGGCAAGGCCGACCTCGACTATTCGGTGGCGATGGAGATCCTGCCCAAGATCGAGCTCGCAAACTTCAAGGACATCAAGCTCGAGCGGCTGATCGCTGAGGTGACGGATCAGGAGATCGACGAGGCGGTCGCGCGCCTTGGCGAGCAGAACCGGCCGTTTGTTTCCAAGGGCGAGGGCGGGGAGGCCAAGCTCGGCGACCGGGTGACGATCTCGTTCGTCGGCACCATCGACGGAGTTCCGTTCGAGGGCGGGACCGGCGAGGACGTGCCGGTGGTGATCGGCTCGAAATCGTTCATTCCGGGCTTTGAGGAGCAACTCGCCGGCATCAAGGCGGGCGAGAAGCGCACCATCCGGGCGCCATTTCCGCAGAATTACATGAAGGCCGAACTTGCCGGTAAGGACGCGGCCTTCGAGGTCACCGCCAAGAGCGTGGATGCGCCGGGCGAGGTCGCGCTCGATGACGCGTTCGCCAAGCAGCTAGGGCTCGAATCGCTCGGGAAGCTCCGCGACGCGGTGAAAGCGCGGATCGCGCAGGAGCACGCGGGCGCGAGCCGCGCCAAGCTCAAGCGCCATCTCCTCGACGCGCTCGATGAGCGCCACAAGTTCGATCTGCCGCCGACGCTGGTCGACCAGGAATTCAACAATGTCTGGCAGACGGTCGAAAGCGACCTGCAGCAGCAGGGGCGCACGTTCGCCGACGAGGGCACGACCGAGGAAGCCGCGAAGGCCGACTATCGCAAGATCGCCGAGCGCCGCGTACGGCTCGGGCTGGTCATCGCGGAGATCGGCGACAAGAACAAGATTCAGATCTCGGAAGAAGAGCTCAAGCGCGCCATCGTTGAGCGCGCGCGTCAATTCCCCGGCCAGGAGCAGCAGGTGTGGGAGTTCTACACCAAGGATCAGAATGCGCTCGCGAGCCTGCGCGCGCCGCTCTACGAGGAAAAGGTCGTCGATTTCCTGACCGAGCTTGCGCAGGTGACCGACAGGAAGGTCGCGCGCGAAGAGCTCTACCGGGACGAGGACGACAAGACGCCCGACAAGGCTACCGCCTAGCGCGGCGCCAAACGGCGTAGCGCTGCACCGAGCCGCTGCTTTCTTTCTGCCGAATCGTGGGATAAGGCCGCCGCCGGGTCGTCGCCGGGGTGGGCCTTTTCCCGGCGTTCACCCGTGCCTACATGGGGCTGCACCCATTTCGGTCGCGGCGGCCGATCCTCAAGCCCGCGAGCAACACAGGTAGACCATGCGCGATCCCGTCGACACCTACATGAACTACCTCGTCCCGATGGTGGTCGAGCAGACCAACCGCGGCGAGCGCGCCTACGACATCTATTCGCGCCTGCTCAAGGA
>CAYZMR010000356.1:0-1215 GCA_964479515.1 uncultured Hyphomicrobiales bacterium
ATGCACCTGCACGCGGGTCTCGCGAATGGCGGCATGGTGGAGCACCATTACCTCGCGGTGGAACTCTGCCGGCTGCTCTACAAGGGCTTGCCGGAACCCGAAGGCGGCTATCTGACGCTGCCCGAGACGCCTGGGCTCGGTTTCGAGCCCGACCGCGACGCGATCCGCGAGATCGCGAAGCTCCCGCTATCGAGCGGGAACGCGAAGGGGTGAATCTTGTAGCCCGGGTTGAGCGCAGCGAAACCCGGGGTCGGTTCCCTCGCCTGGCTGATCCCGGCTTTCGCTGCGCTCAAGCCGGGCTACGATCCTGAATTCGGTTCGTGATATAAGCCACCCAACAGCGGCGCAAAGCCGCGTCACAGTCAGGGAGAACGCCATGATCCGCATTCCGTCGCGGCGCGACGTATTGAAGGCCGGCGCTGCGCTCACGCTCGGTACGACGCTCAGCACCAGCGCGCAGGCGCGCGAGATGACGCCGCGAGAGAAGGAGCTCTACGAGCTCGCCAAAAAGGAGGGCGAGATCACCTGGTACACGGCGCATTCGGACGACGTGACCGCGCAGGCGCTCGGCCACGACTTCGAGGCCAACTATCCCGGCATCAAGGCGAACGTGGTGCGCACCACCGCGCAGGTCGCTTTCCAGCGCGTGAGCCAGGAGATCAAGGCCGGCGCCATGCAGGTCGACGTGCTCTCGTCCACCGACCTCGGCCACTACGCCTATCTGAAGGAGAAGGGCCTGCTCGAGCACTATGTGCCGGACAATTCCGCGCGCGTGCTCGACATCTACAAGAACTACGATCCGGACGGATTCTATCACGTCACCTCCGCCGGCATGATCGCGATCGGCATCAACACCTCGAAGCTCTCGGAAGCCGACGCGCCGAAGAACTGGCCGGACCTGCTCGATCCGAAATGGAAGGACAAGATCGCGCTCGGCCACCCAGGCTTCTCGGGTTACGTCGGCACCTGGGTGGTGATGCTGCGCAAGCTCTACGGCTGGGACTTCTTCGAGAAGCTCGCCAAGAACAATCCGCAGATCGGCCGCTCGATCAACGACACCGTCACGATGCTCAATTCGGGCGAACGCATCATCGCGGGCTCCGGCCCGGTCGGCACCGCGATGAACAGCGCCAAGAAGGGCAATCCGCTCGCGATGATCTATCCGACCGACGGCACGGTGCTGATCATCGCGCCCTCCGGCATCATGAAGGGCGT
>CAYZMR010000356.1:1315-3890 GCA_964479515.1 uncultured Hyphomicrobiales bacterium
GTGCTGATCTTCCTGATCGCGAGCCCGATGGTGCGGCTGATCGTCTCGAGCTTCCAGGAGCCCGAGACCCATCGCCTGACGCTGCATAATTATCTCGACGCCTATGGCAACGCGCGCCATCTCCAGGCGCTGTGGAACACGCTGGAGTTCGGCGCCGGCGTCGCGGTGCTCGCCACCCTGTTCGGCGTGCCGCTCGCCTGGGCGATCTCGCGCACCGACATGCCGGCGAAAGGCTTCATCCGGCTGATGGTGTTCGGCGCCTTCATCATCCCGCCCTATCTCGGCGCGATCGGCTGGATCCTGCTTGCCGGTCCGAACGCGGGCTGGCTCAACAAGGCATGGATGGCGGCAACCGGCGCCGAGCACGGCATCTTCAACGTCTATTCGATGGCCGGCCTGATCGTGGTCGTGGCGGTCACGTCGTTCCCTTACGTGTTCGTGTTCACCAATTCGGCGCTCGATCTCGTCTCCTCCGAGATGGAGGACGCCGCGAATATCTTGGGCGCAGGCACGCTGCGCACCACGTTCCGCGTGACGCTGCCGCTGGTGCTGCCCGCGATCGTCGGCGGGATCATCATCTCGTTCCTGGAGGCGATCGCGCTGTTCGGGGCGCCCGCGCTCATCGCATTGCCGGCGCGATTTCATGTCGTGTCGACGCAACTCTGGCAGTTTTTCGAATATCCGGTGCGCGTGGAGGAGGCCGCCGCCTACGCGATGCCGCTGTTGCTGATCACACTGCTGCTGTTCTGGTTCCAGCGCAGGATCCTCGGCCGGCGCGGTTACACCACGGTGAGCGGCAAGGGCGGCGAGCGCCGCGTGATCAAGCTCGGGCCCTGGCGCTATGTGATGCTCGGCTACGCGCTGCTGGTCTGCGCGCTGGCGGTATTTCTGCCGATGCTGGTGCTGACGCAGGCGGCGTTCTCGCGCGCCTGGGGCCGCGGATTCTCGCTCGACAATTTCACGCTCTATAACTTCCGCTACGTGCTGTTCGAGCAGACGCAGGCGCAGAACGCGATCATCAACACCTTCGTGTATTCCGGCGCGGCCGCCTTCGGCGCGATCACGCTCTCGCTCGCGATCGCCTACGTGGTGAGCCGCAAGTTGGTGCCCTGGTCGAACGTGCTGGCGTTCCTCTGCATGGCGCCGTTCGTGATCCCCGGCATCATCCTGGCGATCGGCTTCTATGCGGCCTACGCGCCGCCGCCGCTCGCGCTCTACGGCACTGCCACGATCCTGATCCTCGCCTACACGACGCGCTTCCTGCCGATCGCCTACACGTCGAGCGCGGCCGGCATGCGCAGCATCAATCCCGAGATGGAAGAAGCCGTGCGCATCCTCGGCGGCGGGCGCCTCGTCGCGATCCGCCGCGTGCTCGCGCCTTTGCTGAAGCGCTCGCTCGCGGGCGCGTGGATCCTCGTGTTCATTCCGGCGACGCGCGAATTGTCGTCGGCGATCTTCCTGGTCGGGCCGAACACGCGCGTGATCTCGGTGATGCTGTTCGACCTGTCGGAGGAAGGCAATTTCGAGGTGCTGGCAACGCTCGGGCTGATCCTGCTTGCCGTCACGCTGGTGATCGCCGCCATCGGCTTCAAGGCGATCGGCCGCGACTTCATGGTGCGCAACCCATGAGCAAGCTGAAGCTGCGCGGCATCGAAAAGCGCTACGGCGATGTCGCGGCCGTCGCGGGGCTGGACCTCGAGCTTGCGCAAGGCGAGTTCGTCTCGCTGCTCGGCCCCTCCGGCTGCGGCAAGACCACGACCCTGCGCATGATCGCGGGCTTCATCGATCCGAGTGCCGGCACGATCGAGATGGACGGGCAGGTCCTCTCCGCGCCGTCCGGCTCGCTGCCGCCGGAGAAGCGCGGCATGTCGATGATCTTCCAGAGTTACGCCGTGTGGCCGAACATGACGGTCGCGCAGAACGTCGCGTTCGGGCTGGAGCTGCGCAAGCTGCCGCGCGAGAAGGTGCGCCGCCGCGTCGCCGAGATGCTCGATGTGGTGCACATGGGGCATCTGGCGAACCGCTATCCGGCCGAGCTTTCCGGCGGGCAGCAGCAACGCGTCGCGCTCGCGCGCGCGATCGTGATCCAGCCCTCGGTGCTCCTGCTCGACGAGCCGCTGTCGAACCTCGACGCCAATCTGCGCGAAGAGATGCGCTTCGAGATCAGGAGGCTGCACGACGAATTCCGCATCACGACGGTCTATGTGACGCACGACCAGGCCGAGGCGATGGTGACCTCCGACCGCATCGCGGTGATGAACCAAGGCCGCATCGAGCAGGTCGACGCGCCGCACGCGCTCTACAACCGGCCGAAGACGCGCTTCGTCGCGGGCTTCATCGGCCGCACCAATCTCATCGAAGGCACGGCAAATGGCAGCGACGTGACGTTCGGCGGCTTCACGATCCCGCGCTCGGCGCTCGAGGCCGCAACGCCGGCCGGCACAGTGACTTTCTCGGTGCGGCCGCAAAGCATGACCCTCGCGCGCGCCCGCGCGGCCGACGGCGTGCCTCAGGTCGCGGTGACGATCGCGGAGCGTGCGTATCTCGGCGAATTCTGGGACTATGTGGTGGCGCC
>CAYZMR010000357.1:0-3866 GCA_964479515.1 uncultured Hyphomicrobiales bacterium
ATCGTCGCCCGGTCCCTCGCCGATCGGCCGGATGCGCACGAGCCGCTCGGCATTCTGCTGCAGGCGGTCGAGGATGCCGCTGTCGCGCGCCGTGTTGCTGCCGGCCGCCGCGAGGATCGGGTTGGCGAGCTGCGAGAGTTCGCGCGCAAGCACGACCGGCCTCGGCACCCCGGTCGCGGCGTAGGGCTCAAGCGGCGCCAGCAAGGCCGGGTCGGGCACCAGCATCTTCGCGGCGGCAAACTCCTGCGCGAACGGATCGCCGCGTTCGGCTGCGGTGCGCAACGCGATCGCGACAAATGCGAGACGACCGGCGCGGTCACCTCCAGGTTTTGCGACCGCCGCGAGGGCGCGCTGCTCGAGAACCTTCACGCCTTGTTCGAGCGCCGCAACGCGCGTCGCGAGGTCCTTGACCTCGGCCGGATCGGTGGTGGGCGCGGCCGGCCGGGCCGCGTTCTTCTGCGCGGCCGCGAGCGCCGCATCGGCGCGTTGGCCAAGATCGCCGAGCGATCGGATCGCAGTCTCGAGCGCAGCGATTCGATTGGCGAGCGCCGGGTCGGTCGCCGCAGGTCGCGGCGCCGTCGCGGTTGCCTCGAGCTTGGCGACGCCAGCCTCGAGCGCGGCGATCCGGCCGACCGCCTGTTCGGCGGCGCCGACGCGCACCGCGAGATCGGCGAATACGCGCTGATCGAGGCCCACGGGCTGCGGCCGGCTCGTCAGGTCACGCACCTGCTGCTCAAGCGCCGCGAGCCGCGCCGCCAGCGTCACCGCCAGGTCGTCGCGGGCACCGAAAACGCCAAATCCCCAAAGCGCCAGCAAGAGCACGAGCACCAGCCCGGCACCCGCAAGTCCGGCCCCGAAAACCGCGAACGACGCTCTGGCGGGCGACGGACTCATGCCGGCGAATCGACGCTCCGCAGCCGGATCGGGCCGGTCCGATGGGCGGCCCTTGGACCGTTCATCCTGCTCCGGCGCGCTCGCGGATGGCCCGGCGGCGGCGCTCCGTTCAGACGCCGGCGGCGCGGCATCGCGGCTCCCGGATCGAGCCGATTCCGATGGCTGGTCAATGGGTTCGGACGGTTTCACGGGGTCGGATGCGATCTCGGTGGCCTTCAGGTCGATGGTCGGCGCCGGCCGGCGGCCACGCGAAGGCAGGACGGCGTCGGGCGAGTCGCTTTTTTCGTCCGTCATGCCGCGCTCCTTCTCGTCAAGCCGCTGCACCGTGCTTGCCATACTGCGCACCGCCCGCGGCGGCAACGTGGCGTTTCAGGGGGCGCCGATCAGATCGATCAGCGCCGCCTCGTCGGGCCTCGCCGCGACCATGATCCGTCCGGCGTTGCGCTCCCGCAACGGTTCGGCGACCGCGGCCGACAGACAATAATGCGCAAGATTGAGCGCAGCGTTAAGGGCACCGGCCTCGCCGGCGAGCTTGAGCAGGGTGGCAAGGCTGCGCGCCGAATAGTGCAGCGCGCCGTCGATCTCGCCGGCTGCCAGCGCCTGCGTGAGCCACGGCGGCAGGGCGGCCACGGCGGCCATCCGATAGGCCACGGCCGTATGCACCGAGATGCCATGCGCCGCGAGGTCTCCGGCGATATCCCCGGCGCGATCTTCGCCGGCGACATACAGCAGCATCCCGGCATTGCCGGCGAACCGCGCCGCGGCGAGTCCCACGAGATCGGCAAGCGCGCCCTGCGCCGACGCGACATCGGTGAAGCCGGCCTCACGTGCGGCCTGCGCGCTCCGGTCGCCGACAGTGAGCACCGGAAGTCCGGTCAAGCGCCTCTGTTCGGGATGCGAGGCGAGCGCGCGCGCCGCGTTGGCGCTGGTCAATACGATCGCGGTCCATGGCCCCGAAAGATCAGCGCCGATCGGCTCCATGCGCAGCAGCGGTGCGAGGAGGACCTGATGACCCCGCGCGCGCAGCACCTCTGCGGTACGCGCCGCGTCGGGCTCCGGTCGCGTCACCAGCAGCCGCATCTCACTGCACGGCGAAGAAGTCGTGCGGCGCGCGACGTTTCAGCTCGGCGCCCGCGTCCGCGCCGAGCGCCACGGCGTCGCGCCGCGAACCCTGTCGGCTGGTTTCGAAGACCTGACTGCCGTCGGGACGCAAAATCATGCCGCGAAAGGCGATCGCGTCGCCCTCCAGCACTGCATGTCCGGCAATCGGCGTGCGGCACGAGCCATCGAGCACCGTGAGGAAAGCGCGCTCGGCCGCAAGCGCGACGCTGGTATCGCGATGATCGATCCGCGCCAGCAGGTCGCGCGTGCGCGTATCGTCGGCGCGGGCCTCGATCGTGATCGCGCCCTGCCCGACCGCTGGCAAAAATTCCTCGATGTCGAGCACCGCCGTCACGGCATCAGTCAGGCCGAGCCGCTTCAGTCCGGCCAGCGCCAACACGGTCGCGTCGACCTCGCCCGCCGCGAGCTTCTTCAGCCGCGTCTCGACATTGCCGCGCAGCGACGCGGTACCGAGATCGGGCCGCAGCCGTTTCACCATCGCCTGCCGGCGCAACGACGCGGTGCCGACGACCGCGCCGACCGGCAGCAGGGGTAAGCTTGCAGCCTTGCGGCTGATGAAGGCGTCGCGCACGTCCTCGCGCCGCAGGCAGGCAGCCAGCGTCAGCCCGTCCGGCAGCGCGGTCGGCATATCCTTGGCGGAATGAACCGCGAGGTCGATCTCCTCCAACAGCAGGGCTTCCTCGATCTCCTTGGTGAACAGCCCCTTGCCGCCCGCCTCCGACAGCGGCCGGTCCTGGATGCGGTCGCCGGACGTGCGGATCACTTTCACGTCGATCGCGGCTTCGTCCCAGCCATGCGCGGCCGCAAGCTGTGCGCGCACCATGCGCGTCTGCGCCAGCGCCAGCGGGCTGCCGCGCGTGCCGATGCGCAGCGTGAATGCCGTTACCGAGGATTGCGTCACCGGACCTCCTGATGGTACGCGGACGAGAGCTTATATCGTCATTCCGGCGCGCGCGAAGTAGCCTTGCATGTAGGCGGCCATCCTTCTCCTCGGGATGAGGTGCGGAGATAAGAATGCTCGTTCTCGGCATCGAGACGACCTGCGACGAGACCGCGGCGGCGGTGGTGCGGCGCGGGAATGATGGCCGCGGCGAGATTCTCTCCAACATCATCCTGTCGCAGACCGCCGAGCACGCGCCTTACGGCGGCGTCGTGCCGGAGATCGCAGCACGCGCCCATGTCGAGGCGCTCGACTTCATCGTCGCCCAGGCGATGATCGAGGCGAAGCTCGCCTTCACCGACCTCGACGGCATCGCGGCCGCGGCGGGACCCGGCCTGATCGGCGGCGTGATCGTCGGGCTCACGACCGCCAAAGCCATTGCATTGGTCGCAGAGCGGCCGCTGATCGCCGTCAATCACCTCGAGGCGCACGCGCTGACCGCGCGGCTGACCGACGGCACTCCGTTTCCGTATTGCCTGTTCCTCGCCTCCGGCGGCCATACTCAAGTTCTCGCCGTGCTCGATGTCGGCCAATACGTGCGGCTCGGCACCACGATCGACGATGCGATCGGCGAAGCCTTCGACAAGACCGCAAAGCTGCTCGGCCTTGGCTATCCGGGCGGGCCGGAGGTCGAGCGCGAGGCCGGCCGGGGCGACGCGGACCGTTTCATCCTGCCGCGCCCGATGCTCGGACGCGCGGAGGCCGACTTTTCGCTCTCGGGACTCAAGACCGCGCTGCGGCTCGAGGCCGAGAAGGTCGCGCCGCTGAGCGACAAGGACGTGGCCGACCTGTGCGCGGCGTTCCAGCAGGCCGTCGCCGACGTGGTGATGGACCGGCTGCGCGCGGGCCTGCGGCTGTTCCGCGAGCGCTTCGGCGGGCCGACCGCGCTGGTCGCGGCCGGCGGCGTCGC
>CAYZMR010000358.1:0-3844 GCA_964479515.1 uncultured Hyphomicrobiales bacterium
GTGACCCTGTCCTCTGCCCTTTTGCTATGTGCTAGCGTTCCAACCAAACGGTGGGCTGAGGTCTTCCCTCTGAGGTTGGTCCAGGCTGACCGGTCACAAAAAAGCGCAGGGAGGGAGTCATGTCACGATGCATCCAAGGCGCACCGGTCATCGGGCTGTTGGGGGCATTTCTGTCGGTGGCCTTTTTGGGTGCCACGCCAGCAGCTCAGGCGGCCGAACTGCAAGTCCACGTCACCATCGCGGTACGCATCGCTGTCGCGGAGATCGCGGCTGCCTTCGAGAAGCGGTCCGGCCACACGGTCAAGATGACGGTCGCGGCTCCGGGAGAGATCGTCGCGGCCTTGCAGGGTGGCGCGCATGCCGACGTCGTCGTTCTCACCGACGGCGGACTGGCTCAACTCGAGGACAAGGGCCTCGTTCGGCGCGACCGCGTACCGCTTGCCACGTCGGGTTTCGGCTTGGCGACGCGTAGCGGCGACCCCATCCCGGACATCTCGACGCCCGACGCGTTGCGCGCGGTGCTGCTGGGAGCAACCAGGGTCATCTACAACGATCCCAAGACCTCGCCTTCGGGCCAAGTCCTGCTGCGCGTCGCCGAGCGCCTGGGTGTCGCCGAGCAGGTCAAAGCCAAGTCCCAGGTCGTCCCTGGCGGCGCCAGCGTGACCACGCTCGCCAAGGACACAAGCCCCGGATTCGTGGTCGCCTTGAGTCCCATGACCGAGATTCCCGATCATCCGGGAACGAAGCTGGTTGGGCCGTTGCCGAAGGAACTGCAGGTCCGGATTTCATTTTCGGCCGCGCCGGGTTCGCATCCTCAGGATGAGGCCTTGGCCCAGGCGTTCCTGGACGCTCTCGCCAGCGCCGAGGCCAAGCAAGCCTACGTCGCGACAGGGTTTGATGTTGTAAAGTAGCCGGCCGCTTACGCTTGAGCGGCCTCGCTCACACTGCGTTTTGTCGGTCGTGACACCAAAGAGACATTCGGGGGAATGTGCTCTCGGGGCGATCGAGTTGCATTGCTTCGGCTGTCGCGATTAGGTTTTCAAAGTGTCGTCTCTGACCGCGAACGGAATCTGTTCATGGTTGCCTATGTTGTCTTCACGCGCGAAAAGATGCGCAATACTGAAGAATATGAGCGTTATCGGGAAAAAGCGCGACCCGCGGCCGCTGGCCATCCGTTAAAACCGCTCGCGCTATACGGAAAGTACGAAGTTCTCGAAGGTCCAGCGATAGAAGGCGCTGTTGTCCTGGAGTTTCCGACGATCGAGGCTGCCAAAGCCTACTATCACAGTCCGGCGTATCAAGATGCCGTCCGGCATCGTTTCCTCGGCGCCGACTACCGCGTGTTCGTCGTCGAAGGGATATGAGGCGAGGTCGCCGCGGCTCACAAATCTCCGCACATGAATTGCGGGCGGTGTCCCGTGGTCGCTCCTCAGTCCCCGCATGTCGCTTCGCTCATGCGGGCTACGCGCCGCTTCAGGGCCGCGGCTGGATCGGCGGCTGCACGTCGGCCGGCAGCGGGCATTCATACGGCATCACGTCGGTGCGCGCCTTGAGGTCGGCCTTGGCGCGCGCGATCAGCGCGGGATCGCCGAGCGCCTCGACCGCGACGCCCGCCATCACCTTGGCGGCGTTGACCATGCCCTTCTTCGCCTGGCCTGATTTCCCCTGTGCGGTGATCTGCCAGGAATGGCCCGGCGTGCCGATCGCGTGCGTCGCGACGCGCGCCTGCACGGTCGGCACGACCCAGCTCACGTCGCCGACGTCGGTCGAGCCCATCATCGGCGCGCCCCTCGTGCCGTAAGGCACGATGAAGTCGCACAATGGCGTATCCTTCTTCGGCGCGACGCCCGCGCGCGCAAACGCCGAGGCGATGTCTTCCGCCGACAGCGTCGCCTGGATATCCGCCGCGTATTTGCGATCGGCCGCGTCGAACGGCGGCGGCCCCAGAATGTCGAGCTGGCGCTGCATCGCCTGTTCCAGCGGCGTGTTTCCGAGCAGGTTCGAGACGCCGCTGATGACTTGCACGTCGACGCTGGTCTCGGTCATCAGCGCCGCGCCGTCGGCGACCTTGCGGACGCGCTCGACCAGCGCCTTCATGCCCGGCAGTTCGCGTGCCCGGATCGAGTAGCGCACTTTCGCGAATGCCTGCACCACGTTCGGCGCGACGCCGCCGCTGTCGAGCATCGCATAGTGGATGCGCGCGTCGGAGGGCATGTGCTCGCGCATGTAGTTGACGCCGACATTCATGAGCTCGACCGCATCGAGCGCGCTGCGCCCGAGATGCGGGGCTGCCGCGGCATGCGAGGCGCGGCCGCGGAATGTGTAGTCGATGCGCGCCCCTGCGAGGCTCTGGGCATCGTCGACGCGGTTGATGGCGGCCGGATGCCAGGTGATGGCGATATCGACGTCCTGGAAACAGCCGGCGCGCACCATGAAGGCCTTGGCGGCGCCGCCTTCCTCGGCCGGACAGCCGTAATAGCGCACGCGGCCCTTGATGCCGCTCTGGCTGAGATAATTCTTGACCGCGGTCGCGGCGAGCAACGCGGCCGAGCCGAGCATGTTGTGGCCGCAGCCGTGCCCGTGGCCGCCACGCTCCAGCTCCTTCGGCTCCGCAACGCCGGCGACCTGCGAGAGCCCGGGCAGCGCGTCGTACTCGCCGAGGATCGCGATCACCGGGCCGCCGTCGCCGGCCTCGCCCATCACGGCGGTCGGGATGCCGGCGACATTCTCGGTGATGCGGAAGCCTTCCTGCTCCAGCATCGCGCGGTGCTCGGCGACCGAGCGGTACTCGGTGTAGCAGATTTCCGGCATGCCCCAGACGCGGTCGGACAGCGCCTCGTAGTCTTGCTTGCGAACATCGACGAGCTGCCAGATTTTCTCTGAATTCTGCATGTGACCTCCGCCGCCAACAGTGTAGCCCGGCTTGAGCAACGCGAAAGCCGGGGTCGTCTAAATTGGCTAGGCCGACCCGGATTTCGCTTCGCTCAATCCGAGCTACGGTCGACGTTAATTCCCGGGCGCATCCGCGATGCGTTCCCACACGAGTTCGCGGTGCTGCATCACGCCGCGCCAGAGCCGCGGCTTCTGCGTCAGCACCATGTGCTCGCCGTCGAAACGCACATTGCGCACCTGCTCGCCGCCGACGCGATCCTTGGAGGCCGACGCGTCGACGCGGGTCACCAAGGTCTTGCCGTCGAATTGGTAATTGCCGCAATAGGAATTGTATTCGCGCTCGCCCGCGTCAACCGACAGCTCGCGGCGCCCGTCGCACAAGACCGACATCATGCGCTTGTCATCATAGAAGACCACCAGCCCGCGCGGCTTTGTCCCATAGGGCGGATGCATCGGCTCGCCCGCGTCGTTGCGCGCCGCGGTGCGGATCAGCCGCCAAGTGCCGACGATGTCGTTCATGCGCCTCCCCTGCTGATGCGGACTAATTGATGACAAGCCCGAGCGTCTTGATCAACGCAGCCCATTTGCCCTCTTCGCGCACGATGTTGGCGGCGTATTCCTCGGGGCTGCTCGCGACCGGGTCGCCGCCCTCGGCGATGATGCGCCTGGCGGTCTCGTCCGAGGTCACGATCGCGCGCAGCTCCTTGTTGAGCCGCTCGACAATCGCGCGCGGCGTACCGGCCGGCGCCGCGAGCCCGTAATAGAGCACGGCCTCGAAGCCGGGCAGCCCAGCCTCCGCGGCGGTCGGCACGTCGGGCAGCGCCGTGGCGCGTTTGGGCGCCGCGACCGCGATCGCGCGCAGCGTTCCGGCCTGGAGGTTGCCGAGCGCGGGCGCGATCGTGTTGAAGCCGAGCGACACGTGGCCGCCGACGAGGTCGTTGGTGAGCGGCCC
>CAYZMR010000359.1:0-3841 GCA_964479515.1 uncultured Hyphomicrobiales bacterium
AGTCCTTGCCGAACTCGACGAAGCCGTCGGCTTCCGCGAGCACCGCGGCTTCCTTCGGCTTGCGCGCCTCGAACAGCTCCGCCACGCGCGGCAGACCGCCCGTGATGTCGCGGGTCTTGGCGCCCTCGGTCGGGATACGGGCGAGGAGATCGCCGGCCTTGACCTGGGCCCCGTCCTCGACGGACAGGATGGCGTCGACGGAGAGCGCATAGCGCGCCTCGCCGCCGCCCGGCACCTGGAGCGGCTTGCCCTTGCCATCGACCACGACGATGGTCGGACGCAGCTCCGTCGCCTTCGCGCCGGTGCCCGAACGGCTGTCGATCACCACCTTGTTCGACACGCCGGTCTTTTCGTCCGACACGTCGCGGTAGGAGGTGCCCGACACCAGCTCTTCGTACTTCACCGTGCCTTCGACATCGGTGAGGACGGGGAGCGTGTTCGGATTCCATTCCGCCAGCCGATCGCCGCGCTTGACCGTGGCGCCGTCGTCGACCTTCAGCCGCGCGCCGTAGATGATGCGATAGGACGCGCGTTCCGCGCCCTTCGGATCCAGGATCACGGCCTGCATGTTGCGTCCCATCGCGATCAACTCGCCGTCGGAATTCTTGACGACGTTGCGGTTCACGATCTTGACCTTGCCGTCGTAAGACGCCTCGATCTTGGACTGGCCCGCGACCTGCGCCGCGCCGCCGATGTGGAAGGTGCGCATGGTGAGCTGGGTGCCCGGCTCGCCGATCGACTGCGCCGCGATCACGCCGACCGCCTCGCCGATATTGACCGGCGTGCCGCGCGCCAGATCGCGCCCGTAGCACTTGCCGCACACGCCGTCCTTGAGCTCGCAGGTGAGCACGGAACGCACGCGCACGCGCTGGATGTGCGACTGCTCGATTCTGTCGGCGATGTCCTCGGTGACTTCCTTGCCGCGCTTGACGATGACTTCGCCGGTGTCCGGATGCTTGACGTCCTCTGCCGCGGTACGGCCCAGGATGCGTTCGGGCAGCGACGACACGATCGTGCCGCCGTCGATTTCAGCCTGGACGTAGACGCCCTTCTTGGTGCCGCAATCTTCGGTGGTGATGATGCAGTCGTTGGCCACGTCGACCAGACGGCGGGTGAGATAACCCGAGTTCGCCGTCTTGAGCGCGGTGTCGGCCAGACCCTTGCGGGCGCCGTGGGTCGAGTTGAAGTACTCGAGCACGGTGAGGCCTTCCTTGAAGTTCGACAGGATCGGCGTCTCGATGATCGAGCCGTCCGGACGCGCCATCAGGCCGCGCATGCCGGCGAGCTGCTTCATCTGCTGCGGCGAACCGCGGGCGCCCGAATGGCTCATCATGTAGATGGAGTTCATCTCCAGGACGCGGCCGGTATCGGGATCGATCTTCGGCTCGGAGATCTCCTTCATCATTTCGGCGGCGACCTGGTCGGTGCACTTGGACCAGGTGTCGACGACGAGATTGTACTTCTCCTTGTCGGTGGTCAGACCGTCCAGGTACTGCTGCTCGTATTCGCGCACGCGATGGCGCGTCTCGTCGATCAGCTTTTCCTTGGCGAGCGGCACGACCATGTCGTCCTTGCCGAACGAGATGCCCGCCTTGCAGGCCTCGCGGAAGCCCAATGCCATCAGCGCGTCGGCGAACAGCACCGTCTCCTTCTGGCCGCAATGGCGATAGACCTCGTCGATCAGATGCGAGATCTCCTGCTTGCGCAGCAGACGGTTCGCCAGCTCGAACGGGATCTTCGGATTGCGCGGCAGAATCTCGGCGATCATCATGCGGCCCGGCGTGGATTCCACCCGGCGCACGATCGGCTTGCCCTCGGCATCGACCGTCTTGTAGCGCGCCTTGATGCGGGCGTGCAGCGTGACGGCATTGGAGAACAGCGCCTGCTCGATCTCCGCCATGTCGCCGTAGAAGCCGCGCAAGGGTGCCTTGGTCTTCGGGTCCTCGTAATACTCGCCCGGTTCGTTGGGACGCTCCTGGCTGAGGTAATAAAGACCGAGCACGATGTCCTGCGTCGGCACGATGATCGGCTTGCCGTTGGCGGGCGACAGGATGTTGTTGGTCGACATCATCAGGACGCGCGCTTCCAGCTGAGCCTCGAGGCTCAGCGGAACGTGCACGGCCATCTGGTCGCCGTCGAAGTCGGCGTTGAAGGCGGTGCAGACCAGCGGATGCAGCTGGATCGCCTTGCCTTCGATCAGCACCGGCTCGAACGCCTGGATGCCCAGGCGATGCAGCGTCGGCGCGCGGTTGAGCAGCACCGGATGCTCGCGGATCACCTCTTCGAGGATGTCCCAGACTTCCGGCTTCTCCTTCTCGACCAGCTTCTTGGACTGCTTGACCGTCTGGCTGAAGCCCTTGGCCTCAAGCCGCGCATAGATGAACGGCTTGAACAGTTCGAGCGCCATCTTCTTCGGCAAGCCGCACTGGTGCAGCTTCAGTTCCGGACCGACCACGATGACCGAACGGCCGGAATAGTCCACGCGCTTGCCGAGCAGGTTCTGGCGGAAGCGGCCCTGCTTGCCCTTCAGCATATCGGCGATCGACTTCAGCGGACGCTTGTTCGCCCCGGTGATCACACGGCCCCTGCGGCCGTTATCAAAGAGAGCGTCGACGGACTCCTGCAGCATGCGCTTTTCGTTGCGCACGATGATGTCCGGCGCCTTCAGCTCGATCAGGCGCTTCAGACGATTGTTGCGGTTGATGACGCGGCGGTAGAGGTCGTTCAAGTCGGACGTCGCAAAACGTCCGCCGTCGAGCGGAACGAGCGGACGCAGATCCGGCGGGATCACCGGCACGACGGTGAGGATCATCCATTCCGGGCGGTTGCCGGAATCGATGAAGGCCTCGACGACCTTCAGGCGCTTGACGAGCTTCTTCTGCTTCTCGCCGCCATTGGAGCCGGCGATGTCGACGCGCAGTTGATCGCGCAGCTTCTCCAGGTCGATCGCCATGAGCAGCTTGCGGATGGCTTCGGCACCGATCTCGGCGGTGAAGCTGTCGTTGCCGTATTCGTCCTGCGCCTTGTAGAACTCGTCTTCCGTCAGGAGCTGGCGCTCCTTGAGCGGGGTGAGGCCCGGCTCGATGACGATGTAATTCTCGAAATAGAGGACGCGCTCGAGATCCTTCAGCGTCATGTCGAGCATCAAGCCGATGCGCGAGGGCAGCGACTTCAGGAACCAGATATGCGCGACGGGGCTGGCCAGCTCGATATGCGCCATGCGATCGCGGCGCACCTTCTGCACCGTGACTTCGACGCCGCATTTCTCGCAGACGATGCCCTTGTACTTCATGCGCTTGTACTTGCCGCACAGGCACTCGTAGTCCTTCACCGGCCCGAAGATGCGGGCGCAGAAGAGCCCGTCCCGCTCCGGCTTGAAGGTGCGGTAGTTGATCGTCTCCGGCTTCTTCACCTCGCCGTGCGACCAGCGCAGAATCTGGTCGGGCGACGCCAGGGAGATCTTGATCCGGTCGAACGCCGGAACCTCCTTGGCCGCGCCGAAGACGTTGGCCAGTTCCTGGTTGGCCCGCGCCGCGTCGCGGCGGTGCGATCTTGCTTCAGTCTCGAAACCTTCAGCCATTGAGCAGCTCCACATTGAGCGAAAGCGAACGCATTTCCTTGACGAGCACGTTGAACGATTCCGGGATACCGGCCTCGAACGTGTCTTCGCCGCGGACGATCGCTTCGTAGACCTTGGTGCGGCCCGCGACGTCGTCGGACTTCACCGTGAGAATTTCCTGCAGCGTGTAGGCGGCGCCGTACGCCTCGAGCGCCCAGACTTCCATTTCGCCGAAACGCTGGCCGCCGAACTGGGCCTTGCCGCCCAGGGGCTGCTGCGTGA
>CAYZMR010000360.1:0-3819 GCA_964479515.1 uncultured Hyphomicrobiales bacterium
TAGGTGTTGGCGGTGTCGATGATGATGGTGCCGGGCGCTTCGCTGCCCGTGTAGGCGACCATCTGGCGCTTGAACTGCGCCGGCAGCTCGAAGGACTGTTCGGTCTGCTCTTCGACCGGACCCATCTGGTCCGCGCGCATCATGTGCGTGGTCGAAAGCGGAGCCGCCGTGGCCCAATCCGCCAGCATCATGCCCGCCGCGACGAGAGCGCCGGTGAGAACGTAGGAAATCTTGATCATGGCCTAACCCCTGATATCCGCCGGTCTAAGCTTCGGCGCCCTTAGTTGGTTCCCCGGGCGCTCATGCCTATTGGTCGCCGCAAGCGGGCAAACGGTTCAGTGCGGGGAGGGGAGGCTCATTAACGGCGAACGCGCGGGAACGTTCCGATAAACGGCGAATTTTCAATAAGTTGCGGACGGCGTTGGGCCGGCGCAAAAGCCGCAATACAGGCGATACACGAAAGTCTCGCCTTTCTTCCCCTCTCCCGCTTGCGGGAGAGGGTGCCCGAGCGAAGCGAGGGCGGGAGAGGGGCCTTTGCGAAAATCTGAAAGAAGCCCTCTCCCGGCCGATCCTCACTTCGTTCGGACCGTCCACCCTCTCCCGCAAGCGGGAGAGGGGAAAACGCAGCCGGTGCCGTCTTCAATTCTTCGGCGGGGGTGGCGGCATCGACTTCTTGAAGCTGTCGCGCGCGAAGTGGCGCTCCATATAGGCGGACAGGTTCGGCGCGGCGCCGATGATCGCTTTGCCCTCCTCGAAGCGGTTGGCATAGAACAGCATCGGCAGGATGTTGATGTCGGCGAAGGTGAACTGGCCGCCGACGAGATGGCCATCCTTCGCGACCGCGCGATCGAGCACCTCGACCTGCTTCTTCATCGTATTCGCGGCGGCGCCGATCGCCGCCATGTCGGGCTTGCCGTCCTTGGCGAACACGTAGCCGACCACGTATTGGCGGATCATCACCTTGTCGAACTCGACATTGCCGAGCGAGACCCACTGCTCGACCTGCGCGTTGAGTTTGACGTCCTCGGGGATGACCTTCGGGCCGTCGAACACGCGATCGATATAGGAGACGATCGCCTTGCTCTCGCACAACTCGAGGCCGTCGTGGCGCATCACGGGAATTTTCCCGAACGGATGGATCGCGCCGACCGCTGGCGCGTGCGGCCGCTCCGGCTTGAGCTCGTAGGGCACGCCCTTTTCCTCGCAGGCCATGCGCACGGCCCAGACATAATTCGATTGCGGCACTCCGATGATCTCAAGTCCGGACATGGTTTCCCTCCCAGGGTTCAACTGATTGTCTCGTATTCGTCGCGGCGGCGCAGCCAGTCCATGCCGTCGTCCTCGTCGCGGCCCTTCGGCACCAGATCGAGCAGGTGATAGGCGCCGTTGAGCATGTCGAGGCCGCGCGCATAGGTCGAATAGGTGCGGAAGATGGTATCGCCGTCCCTCGCGAAGACGCTGATGCCGGGCGCCTCTTCGCCGTAGGTCGGCAGTGTGCCGAAATTGTAGTTCTTCGCGCCGCTCGCAACGTCGTCGGGCGTGAACGATACCGCGAAATCGTAGTTGAAGGAATTGCCAAGCGAGGACACCCAGTCGAAGTGCCAGCCCATGCGCTTGCGATAGGCGAGCAGCGTCTCGATCGGCGCGCGTGAGATCGCGACCAGGCTGACGTCGCGGTGGTTCAGGTGCACGACGATGCCGTCGTAATTGTCCATCCAGAACGAACAGCTCTTGCAGCCGGCCTTCCAGTCGGGGCCGAACATGAAATGCTGGACGATGAGCTGGTCGCGGCCGGCGAACAGCTCGGAGAGCGTCACCGGGCCGCGCTCGCCGGTGAACACATAGTCCTTCTCGACCTTCTGCCAGGGCAGATCGCGCCGTGCCGCCGAGAGCGCATCGCGGACGCGCGTGAACTCCTTCTCGCGCGCGAGCAGGGCTTTCCGCGCGGCATTCCACTCGTCGGCTGAGACAACAGGATGCATGGTCATCATACGCTCCATGGTTAGGACGGTTTCGCGGCTTCGCGCGCGAGGCACGTGAAGCTCGAGGTCCAGCCGTCATTGTGGCGGTCGCGGCTATCCTTGTCGGCAAATCCGGTCTGCAGCAGCACCATGCGGGTGCCGCCGGGTGTCGGCTCGAACGTGACGGTCACCTCCGTTTCGTGGCCGCGCATGCCGGCGTCGTCGTCCCAGCCCCAGGTGAAGACGAGGCGGCGCGGCGGATCGAGCGTGCGATAGATGCCGCTGACGGTGTGCTCGGTGCCGTCCGGGCGGCGCATCGTCGTGCGCCAGCGCCCGCCGGTGCGCACGTCCATCGCGTGCTTCGGCGTCGTGAAGCCTTCCGGCCCCCACCATTTCACCAGTTCCTCGGGCTCGGTCCACAGCGCGAACAAGCGTTCGGGCGTGGCGGCGATCACGCGCTCCAGGCGCAGGACCTTGTCCTTCGTCATCGTGTCGGCGCTCATGATTTCCTCCGTTTCGGTGTTTCGGCCGCGATCACGGCTTCGAGCCGATCGAACGCGTCGGACCAATGGCGCTGCTGGCGCGCGAACCAGGAGCCCACGCTGCGCAGCGCCTCGGGGCGCGCGCGCACGATGCGGAACTGCTTCTCGACGCGCTTCTCGATCAGGCCGGCGGCTTCCAGCACTTGCAGGTGCCGTGTGATCGCGGGCGCGCTGATGCGGAAGGGTTTTGCGATCGCGCCCACCGTAAGGTCGCCGCCGGCGAGCAGCCGCTCCACGATCGCGCGCCGCGTCGGGTCGGCGAGCGCGGCGAAGACATGATCGAGATGCGGGGCGCGAGGCGACATGCGTGACCAGTTAATTAATCGATATGTTAATTAACAAGAATGTTTCAGAGAGTCAAGCCGTCCGTAGCCCGCATGAGCGAAGCGACATGCGGGGAGGCGCATCCCGCATATCGCTGGCGCTCATGCGGGCTACAAGGAAGGCCGCGCCACAACTTCCCGCACCTTGCGTTCGGGGCGGCGCTGTCGTTCCATGGTCGCAACAGCGGCCGAAAATCCGAGAGCGGCCGGAGCATCAGGGGACAAAGTCATGAAGCGAATTGTCATTGCGACGCTGCTTGCCGCGAGCGCCTGCGTGTCTGTCGCCAAAGCGCAGGACATCCCGACCATCCGCGTCGGCTGGACCATTCCGGCCGAGGAGGCGAAATACTGGATGATGCGGCGGCCGGACAAATTCCCGAACCTCGGCAAGACCTACAAGATCGAATGGTCGCAGTTCCAGGGCACCTCGCCGATGTCGCAGGCGCTCGCCGCGAGCGCGCTCGACTGCGCGACGCAGGGCGTGCTGCCGATCGCGCAAGGGATGGCGAGCAACACGTTCAGCGTCTACGTCGTGGCGCAGCATGTCGGCGAGAAGCCCGGCAGCTTCTCGGTCTACTGGGCCGTGAAGGACGATTCACCGATCAAGACGGTCGAGGACCTGAAAGGCAAGACCGTCGGCATCTCGATCATCGGCGGCGGCACGCAGGGGCCGTTCAATCTGATGCTCAAGCGCCACGGCATCGATCCCGACAAGGACATCAAGCTGGTCGAAGTGTCGTTCTCGCTCTCCGAGGACGCGCTGCGGCAAGGCCGCGTCGACTCCACCAACATGAACCAGCCATTCGCGGCGCGTGCCGAGGCGAAGGGCGGGATCCGCAAACTGTTCGCGCTGGAAGAGGCGGTGCCCAACATCGTGCACATCGTGGAGGCGTGCCGGAAGGACTTCGTCGACAAGAATCCCGCGCTGGTGACGCAATACGTGAAGGACATCACGGCCGGACTGAAGATGGCGCTCGCCAACCGCGAGGAGAC
>CAYZMR010000361.1:0-3811 GCA_964479515.1 uncultured Hyphomicrobiales bacterium
CTCCGACACCGGAAATACTGTCGCGACACAACAATCGACGCGATGGGCCAGAAGCAGTCGTTCTGTCGCATAAGCGTCGGTAGCGAAGCGCATCCACAAGCAAGCCAAACGCAGTCGTACTGATTTCGCGGTGCCGCTTTGGTCACCAGGACAATTGTCTTTCGGCGTGGCTGACTGGCGCGACGGTTGTGGAAGGCGCCCGCCAACTGGACGCGGCACGCTCCGCAAGTGGGGCGGGAACTGGGCGTACGCTACGTGTTGGAAGGCAGCGTACGCGCTTCATTGGCGCGCTTCGCGCGCTAAGGGATGAGTCAGGTTCCGATACTCGCTGGGCAGGACGTCGTACGCCGCTCTGAATCGGCGGGTGAAGTGGGTCATGTCAGAAAAACCCCAGCCGTAAGCAATCTCACTCAGCGTCCGATGCGCCTGTGATGGGTCCCGAAGCGCTTCCTCGCAACGCGCCAGTCGCCTCGCCAGAATGAGCCGCATGATCGATGTGCCCTCGTGCGCCAGCACGACGTTGGCATAGCGTACGCTGATCCCGGCGGCGGCTGCCACCGCGCTGGCGTCCAGCTTTGGATCCGTCAGGCGCGCTTCGATCGCAGCGCGCACATTCATTAGGGCAAACGAATGCGCGGATGAAATCCTTGGCGTGCGCGCCCCGATCGTCGTGGTCAGCGACACAGCCAGCAAATCAAGGACGTGCTCCATTGCGAGATTCTCGACGACCGCGCTCATTCGGCCGACGTGAGGCGGTAGCATGGCCGCAAAGGACGACAGCAGACTGCCCTCGGCCTGGGACGGTTTGATCGGGCGAAGCAGCATCTCCCGCGTCCCGCCGACGCGCGCTTCGAGCGCGCGCCGCGGAACCTTAAGAACGAGCAGATTCGAGTCCGGCAAAAATTCCCCGCGATAAGGCATCAGCGGATCGATCAACGTGACGTCGCCGGCTTCTATTGTGATCTCGCGTCCGTTTTGCTCCAGCGCCAACAGTCCCGACATCTGCCGGCAAACGAAAAGTTCGTCGCAGGTCGCTCGGGCGACTTGGTTCGGTGTGCGCGAAACGCCCATCGGCGAATTGTTAAACAGGATGAGGCCGAGGTCGGCCAGACGAGCCGCGTAAATCGCCGCCTGAAACTTTAGCCGACACTCCGGCCGAGAATCGTGTTTGACGAGGTTTCGGCAAGCGACATCGTGCCAATAGTCGAACCGATCGCGGGGATGGACAGTCTCCGTCGAAAACAACTGCTCCATCATTGTCTCCTGTGCCGAGACAGCCGACCTGGAGTGCCGAGACAGCCGATTCAGAACGGACAGGCGAGCGGTATATAACACAAGGGGGCATGCCGCTTCAAACGGCCAGCTAGTAAAGAACAATTCACACGCCGGGAACACGACGATGCCTCGTTACGGCAAGCTTCCATTCAACCCGGATACCCTGTTCAAGAGCGCAAACGGCGGGGCGACAATCGTCACGTTCGACAAGAATCAGTTCATCTTCACGCAGGGTGATCCCGCGGATTCGGTGTTTTACATTCAGGAGGGCAAGGTCAAAGTCACGGTTCTTTCGGAGCAGGGGAAGGAAGCTATCGTCGCTATCCATTGCAAAGATGAATTCTTCGGCGAGAGCTGTTTGGCGGGCCAGCTACTGCGCTTGGCGACAGCCTCGGCCATGACCGAATGCGTAATCATGCGGCTCGAAAAAGCGACCATTGTGTGCCTGCTGCATGATGAGCCGGCATTCTCTGAACTATTCATGTTGTGTATATTGACTCGAAATGCCCGCGTTGAAGCGGACTTGGTCGATCACCTTTTCAATTCGAGCGAGAAACGTTTGGCGAGGCTGCTCCTCTTAATGGCAAATTTTGGCAAGGTGGGAAATCCAGAGCCAGTCATAGCGAAAGTCAGCCAGGAGGTGCTCGCCGAGATGGTCGGCACTACGCGATCGCGGGTAAACTTTTTCATGAACAAATTTCGCAGACTTGGATTCATCGAATACAACGGCGGCATAAAGGTCCATGGCGCCTTGTTGAATGTCGTGCTGCACGACTAAGCGCCGTGGCTTCGGTTAGCCTTTTGTTGATGCAACTCTTTGAATCTTGGATGCGCCTGTCGCTCACAAGAAGTGGAAGCACCAAACGGAACTGAATAGTCAGCTGAATTGGATTAACATGAAGTGGCCACTCCGACTATCGCATGTATCCTTCACCACTTGGTTCGATTGGCGGCGGCCTCGCAATAGGGACGCCATTGTTCTTCTGGGCTACACGGCTCTCGCCGTTGTCATTGCACAAACATATGACATTCACTCCAGATTTCGTCAGTTTGGCATGAGTCATCGCGATTGGGACGACGACATAATCTTTGTAGCATTTGCCGTGTGTGTAGGCTTGTTAGTTTACGGGTTTCGTCGTTATCAAGACCTCTCCTGCGAAATCAAAGCACGCATCGGCGCAGAGCTAGAGGCACATAATCTGGCGCGGCACGACCCCTTGACTGGGCTGCCTAACCGCCGTTTCTTCTCCGAAAAACTCGATGAATATCTTCGCGGCGTCAGCGAAACGCAGCGGTTGGCCGTTCTCATGCTCGATCTTGATGGCTTCAAGATGGTCAACGATATGCATGGCCGTGCTGCGGGAGATAAAGCACTGAGCGAATTTGCTCGCCGGGTTGCCGTCCTTCTTAGCGCTGATTCCGTTCTGGCGAGGATCGGAGGCGACGAATTGGCGATCATTATGCCCAAGATCGACTCCCTCGATGAACCCACAAATCTAGCGCGACGCATCGAGGCTGCCGTCGCCGAGCCGTTCATGATCGATGATACGGCAGCGGAATTTGGTGTCGGAGTAGGCATCGCGATATCACCGAACGACGGCACAGAAGCCGAAGAGTTGGTCAGGCGCGCGGATCGTGCGCTCTATCGCGCCAAAAGCGCCGGCCGTTCGTCCGTTCGTTTCTTCGAGCCGGAGATGGACACGCATGTCGAGCGGCGCATCCAAATCGAGCGAGAGCTTCGGAGCGCGATTGCGTCCAATGTCATCGTGCCCCATTACCAGGCGCTCGTCTCGCTCAGCGGCAATTGCATAATTGGGTTCGAGGCATTGGCGCGTTGGGAGAGCGAGGATTTGGAGTACATGCCCCCGGACGTATTTATTCCCATCGCGGAAGACACCGGCCTCATCAACGTGCTTGGGGATCAGCTCTTGCGCCGGGCATGTCTAGATGCCAAGGCGTGGCCCGCGACCCTTGTCCTCGCCTTCAATGTTTCGCCCATTCAATTGCGCGATCCGATGCTTGGACTGCGCATCCTATCGATCCTCGAGCAAACTGGGTTCAGCCCGCGCCGCCTGGAGATCGAGATCACCGAGAGCGCACTTGTGAAAAATGTCGGGTTCGCGCAGACCGTGATTGACGATCTCCGGCGAGCCGGCGTGCGCATCGCGCTCGACGATTTTGGAACAGGCTACGCCACGCTGAGTCAGCTGCTTTCATTTCATGTCGACAAGATCAAAATCGACCGGAGTTTCGTGTCGCGTCTCGACCAGAACGAAGACAGCCTGGTGATTGTCCGCGCTATTCTCGGGCTTGCAAAAGGATTCGGCTTGACGACAACGGCCGAGGGCGTCGAAGACGCCGGACAGCTGGCGTGTCTGAAGGCCAACGGATGCGCCGAGGGGCAAGGTTACCTGTTCAGTAAGGCCGTCCCCGCGGGCGAAATCTCTGCCCTACTTGATCGCGCGCTTCTCGATTCGGCCGCTGGCTAAAGCAACGAAGCATTCCGATTGACGCGTTCGGTGGTTCTGTGAAGGCC
>CAYZMR010000362.1:0-3807 GCA_964479515.1 uncultured Hyphomicrobiales bacterium
TCCGCCATCTCGCCGCAGCCCTCGATCACGCCGAGGATTTTCGCGCCGCGCGCCTTCGCGCTCTCAAGGCTTTCCAGCACGAGCACGCCCGCGCCCTCCGCCATGACGAAGCCGTCGCGGTTCTTGGAGAAGGGCTTGGATGCCGCCTGCGGCGGATCGTTCGAGGTCGAAAGCGCGGAGAGCAGCGAGAAACGCACGAGCGACTCCGCGTTGACCGACCCGTCGGTGCCGATGCACAGCGCAGCCTCGGTCTCGCCGCGCCGGATCGCCTCGACGCCAAGCTGGATCGCGCTCGCGCCGGAGGCGCACGCGGTCGACAGCGAGATCGGCGAGCCCTTGGTGCCGAACCTCTCGGCGATCCCGTCGGCGACCGAGCCGAACAGGAAGCGCTCGTAGTAATTGTGGAAGCGGCCGGTCTCGCTCACGCGCGTGAGGTCGTTGTAGGTGAGCGCGTCGTTCGCGCCCGACGCCACCGCAAGCTCGTGGCGCTGCTGCCACTCGATCTCGACCGGCGCGACCGCCATGAACAGCGGTCCGGGGAAATCGCCCGGCGTGCCGATGCCGGATTGGGCGATCGCTTCCTCCGCCGCCAACTCGGCGAGGCGCTGCGACAGCTCCGGCGCGTTGACCGACGGCGCGATCGGCACGAAGTCGACCGTGCCGGCGATGCGGGTCTTCAGCCCGTCGGTCGCAAAGCGCGTGATCGCGCGGATGCCGGACTGCCCCGCGGTCAGCTTCTTCCAGTTATCGTCCTTGCCGGCGCCGAGCGAGGTCACGACACCGTAGCCGGTGACGACGACGACCGGACGTCCGGCCTGATCCCTGTCCGCCACGTTGCTCTCCTTCACACCGACTCGACGAGGGCGAGACCTTCGCCGCGCCATTGGCCGACGCTCGTGACCACGACCTGCCCGAGCTTGCCGTCCATCGGCTTCTCGACGCCGGACGCATCGCCGGGCGCGAATAGCGCGCCCTGCCGTAACGCGACCGACGCCAGCGCGATATTAAGCGGAAACTGCGCCTCGATCCCATGGCCGAGATGGGTTCCGGCAGCGCGAACGGCAAGGGCAGGGTGGCGGCCGAGAAACTCGCGCTCCTCCAAGGTCGCAGG
Organism: uncultured Hyphomicrobiales bacterium; assembly: GCA_964479515.1. Lineage (GTDB taxonomy): Bacteria > Pseudomonadota > Alphaproteobacteria > Rhizobiales > Xanthobacteraceae > PALSA-894. Next base: position 1,112 of record CAYZMR010000362.1, read on the forward strand.
TTCGATCCCTGTCGCGCCCGACAGGATCGCGGCGCGCGCCGGATCGATCCCGGCCTCCACCTTGGCCCACATGCGCGCGAGCGCAGCCGTGACCGCGCCCGGCGCGCGGCGCGTGTACTCCGTCGCGATCGCCGTCAGCCGTGCGAAAGGCTTTACGCCGCGCGCGCTTGCGTGCGTCTTCTCCTCCAGCACCAGGAAGGAGCCGAGCGAGCCGAGCTCCATGCCCCCACCCTTGCGCTGCCACACGGAAGAATGCTCGCCCTTCGCAAGCGTCTGGCCGAGCGCGTATTGCAGCACCGTTTCCCAGCGCTCGACATTGTAGGCCCCGCCGACAAGGGCAAGTTCACTCTGTCCGGCCGCGATGCGGGCCTGTGCGATGCGCACCGCGTCGACGCCTGCCTGCTCCTCGCCCATGAACGTGCGCGAGGAGCCGGTGACGCCGTGCACGATCGAGATGTTTCCGGCGAGCAGGTTCGAAAGCTGCGCCAGGAAGAGGGTGGGGCGTAGATCGTTCATCAGCCGCTCGTTAACGAACGCCTCGGGTTTCGCGGCTTTGTCGACGCCGGCCGCGACCGCGATGTCGACCTTCGCGTCGCGTTCGCCGCCGCCGGCGGCGACGATCATGTCCATGCGCGAGAGGAATTCGGGCTTGCCCTTCACGCCGGCGCTGTCGAGCGCAAGTCCCGCCGCGTAGGTGCCGATGCGCTGCCAGGGCTCCATCTGGCGCTGGTCGCCCTTCTTCGGGATCTGCTTGTCGAAGTCGAGCGCGACGATGCGATGGATCGCGTAGGGCGCAAAGGACGTCGTATCCGCGCTCGATGCTTCGCCGAGGCCCCGCAAATGTGCGTCTGGCCCTTCGCCCAGGCACGAGACGATCCCAACTCCGGTGATCCAGGTCTCGCGGCTCGAGGTCGCTTGCGCCTCAGCCATGGGCGAGCGCCTCCATCGGGAAGGCGATCTCGGCGGCGACCTTCTCCATGTTGGCGCGGAAACCGGCGCTCGGAAATTCCACGAGCCTGAACGTCAGCTCGGCATTGCACACGAGCTTGCCGGCGTGACGGATTGCGGCCTTCGTCACCGTGTAGCCGGAGCCCTCATGGACGATCTCTGCAGTCACGGCGAGCGTCTGTCCTGGTGTCACGAAGGAGCGCAGCTTTGCTTCCTTGACGGCGGCGAAGAATGGCATGCGGCTGAATTTGGTGAGCGCGATGATGAGCCAGCCGGAGGTCTGCGCCATCGTCTCGATCAGCAGCACGCCCGGCATGAGCGGATAGCCGGGAAAATGGCCCTCGAAGATGCTGGAGGCGGTCGGGACGGTAGCCTCCGTGCGGATCGTCCGGTCGTCGAGGCTGAGGCCGACTATCCTGTCGATGAGAAGGAAGGACTCGATCCGCATGCGGCCACGATTACGCCGGCGCGCTCTTCGCCGCCACCAAGTCGTCGATGCGCGCGCAGAGGTTCTTCAGCACGAAATACTGCTCGGTGGTCGCCTTGCCGTCATTGACCTCCTGGGTCCATTGCTCCAGCGGCAGCTTGATCCCGAACGCCTTGTCGATCGCGAAGGCGATGTCGAGGAAGTCGAGGCTGTCGATACCGAGGTCATCGATGGCGTGGCTTTCCGGGGTGATCTTGTCGCGCTCGATGTCGCACGTCTCGGCAATGATATTGGCCACGGTGTCGAACGTCGAAGACATCGGCAACCCTCTGAAATCAAGTCGATTTGGGTCGCCGCGCCGGATACGCGCTGCACCCCCTTGGTCGGCCCCTGCGGCACCGTCCCGCCCGTCTTACCGTGCGGTGCCCGTATAGCCAAGGCATGCGGGGAGTTCAATGGTAAGGGGTGCGGACACCGAGGGCGCCGGCCGCAGGTGCTTCCGCTAAGGCGCTTTTTCGGCCGGCACCGAGACATTGGCGCAGTTGCGCCGGCCCGACAGCACGCAGTCCTGGTTTCGGCGCATGTCCGCGATGGTATTCGCGAGCCAGATGCCGATCGCGACCAGCAGGATGCAGAATCCGAGCCCGAGCAGGTTGTTCACCATGCGCTGGCGATAATTGTCGGGCTCGCCGCGGGCATATTTGCCGACGTCTTCGACTGTTTCCCGGCCGCGTGGCTCGTTGGCCGTTGCGCGCGGCCGCCCTTTGCCGCGCCGCGCAAACGGCACGACGCGGCCCTTCTCGTCCTTCTGCTGAGGCGTATTCGACGTCATGGTCGCTCGATGGCGCGGCGATCGCGGCGGGCGCGTCGCCGGCATCATCGTATCACTTCGCGGCCGGTTTGGGGCCCTGCGCGTGCATCGCCGTCATGCGGCGCGCTCGTGGGCGAGGCGTCCCGCCACATAGGTTGCGCGCACCGCGCGATCATCGCCGAGCATCATCAGCGCGAACAGCGTGTCCTCGACCGAATCAGAGCGCGCATTCCGCAGCGTCATGAGCGGCGTTGCGTTCGGATCGAGCACGGTCAGGTCGGCCTCGCGCCCGGGCGCGAGCGAGCCTATGCGATCGTCGAGCGCGAGCGCGCGCGCGCCGCCGAGCGTTGCCAGGAAGAACGCCTCGACAGCGCTCAGCGACCGTCCGCCGAGCTGGGCGATCTCGTAGGCCGCTCCCATCGTGGCGAGCAGGGAGAAGCTGGTGCCGCCGCCGATGTCGGTCCCGAGGCCGACATGGACCGGGCGCTGGGGGTCCTTCACGGCGCCGAC
>CAYZMR010000363.1:0-3801 GCA_964479515.1 uncultured Hyphomicrobiales bacterium
CCGCGTAGGCGACGCGATTGAATGTCGGCGCCGCGCCCTTCGGCAGCACGATCGGTTCGCCGGTCGTGTAGGGCGCGAGGCTGCGATCTTTCATCGGCAATGAAATCGTCGCCACGCAAGCCTCCTAGATGTCCAGCGCCGGCACGTCGAGCCAGCGCCGCTCGGTCCAGCTCTGCAGCCCGAGATCGGCAAGCTGCACGCCCTTCGCGCCTTCGACGAGATCGTACTTCCACGGCGTGTCGGCGACCACGTGGCGGATGAAGTCCTCCCACTGAATCTTGAAGCCGTTCTCGTAGGTGATGTTATCCGGCACCTCTTCCCATTGGTCGAGGAACTTCATCGTCTGGGGTACGTCGGGATTCCACACCGGGCGCGGCGTGTTCACGCGTGCTTGCGTGACGCAGCGCGTCAGCCCCGCGACCGCCGAGCCGTGCGTGCCGTCGACTTGGAATGTGACGAGGTCGTCGCGCCGCACGCGCGTCGCCCAGGACGAATTGATGTGCGCGATCACGCCGCCGTCGAGCTGGAACGTCGCATATGCGGCGTCGTCGGTGTCGGCCGTGTAGGTCTTGCCGTTCTCGTCGACGCGGCTGCCGATATGCGTCGCGCCGAGGCAGCTCACCGCCAAAACCTTGCCGAACAGGTTGTCGAGCACGTAGCGCCAGTGGCACAGCATGTCGAGGATGATGCCGCCGCCTTCGGCCTTCTTGTAGTTCCAGCTCGGCCGCTGCGCCGGCTGGCCCCAGTCGCCCTCGAACACCCAGTAGCCGAACTCGCCGCGCACGGCGAGCATGCGCCCGAAGAAGCCGGCGTCGCGCAGCATCGCGATCTTGCGCAGCCCGGGCAGGAACAGCTTGTCCTGCACGACACCGTTCTTGACGCCGCGCTGCTTGGCGAGTTTTGCGATCGCGATCGCCTTATCAAGCTGATCCGCAACCGGCTTCTCGCAATAGATGTGCTTGCCGGCTTCGATCGCCTGCGTCACCAGATCGGCGCGCATCTGCGTGGTCGCGGCGTCGAAGAACACGGTGTCGTTCGGGTTCTTGAGCGCGGCGGAAAGGTCGGTCGTCGAACGCGCGACGCCGTATTGCGCGGCGAGCGCTGCGATCTTCTCGGCATTGCGCCCAACCAGGATCGGGTCGGGCATCACGCGGTCGCCGCTCGGCAGGACGACGCCGCCCTGCTGGCGGATCGCCAGGATCGAGCGCACGAGGTGCTGGTTCAGCCCCATGCGTCCGGTGACGCCATTCATGATGATGCCGAGATTGCGTGTCGCCACGCCGGTCCTCCCGAATTGCTTATCTCGCTCGTCCCCGCGAAAGCGGGGACCCAGTTCTTTGCTCTGGATGCCCGCTTTCGCGGGCATGAGCGGAGAAAGTTCAGCTAAGTAACCAATTGGTTACTAGCGACGACCGCGAAAATCAAGTCAGGTCGTTGATGCCGAGGCGCGTGAGCCGCGTAGCCTTCTCGCGGTTGACGGCTTCGGGCGGGATGCGTCCCGCGACGAGGTCAGCCACCTGCCGCACCGTATCGAAGGCCTGATGCTCGATCGCATCCGGCGTCAGCCCGGCGGTGTGCGGCGTCGCGATCACGTCGGCGCGGCGCGCGAGATCGAGCGAAGGCTTCTGGTCGAACGCGCGGCCGACATCCATCGCGGCGCCGGCGATCGTGCGGCTCTCCAGCGCTCGCATCAGCGCGGCCTCGTCGACCAGATTCCCGCGCGACAGGTTCAGGAAGTAGGCCCTCTTCTTCATGCGCGCGAAATTCGCGGCGTTCATCAGGTTCTCGGTCGCTTCGTTCGCGATCACCAGGCAGACGACGAAATCGGACTGGGCGAGCAGCGCGTCCAGCGAAACCTGATGCAGTCGTGAATCCTCGACCTTGGTGTACGGATCGGCCACCAGCACCGTCATGCCGAGCGCGACGCAGATCGGCGCGAGATGCCGCGCGATCGCGCCATAACCCATGATGCCGACCGTCGCGCTGGAAAGCTGCACGCCCTTGTGCGGCTCGGCTTCGCGGCCGTTGCGATATTCGATGACGGAGTCGGTGATCTTGCGCGCGCAATCGATCATCATGCCGATCGCCATCTCGGACACCGAGGCCATGAAGCCCGGCGTCGCGCGCGTCACCAGCACGCCGACCCGGCTCGCCGCATCCACGTCGATGTTGCGGATGTCGACCGCGACGCGCAGGAACGCGCAGCAGTCGCCCGCGAGCGCGAAGAACTCCGCGGGGCCGGGCGTCTGGCGGTCCGACACGATGATCTCGCAGCCCTTCGCGGCGTCCGCCAAAGCTTCCGCGTCGAGCACATGGCCGCTCGTATTGAGCCGTACCTCTCCGAGCTTGCGCATCTCGGCGAGTGCGCGTGGCCCGTAGTAGTTCTCCAACATGTCGGGGACGTGGGTCAGGAAAATGCGGGCCATGGTTCAACGCCTCAAAAAGCCGAGCACGACCTCGACGATATGTTCGCCGCGCGCAGCGATGCTCTTCGGCGCCGCAAGGTCGCGGCCGAAGATGGTCGAGAGCGTGTGGCGGTTCGACAGGTAGAAGAAGCCGAGCGCCGCGATCGTGACGTAAAGCTCGACCGGATCGACGCCGGCGCGGAACACGCGCTCGCGCTCGCCGCGTTGGAGCAGGCCGGAGATCATGCCGATGAGCGGCGAATGCAGTTCGCGGATGCGTTTGGAGCGCTTGAGATACGACGCGCGGTTCAGGTTCTCGGTGCCGAGCAGGCTGAGGAACTCCGGATGCGCCAGGAAATAGCGCCAGGTGAACAGCACCAGCTCGCGCATGCCGTCGACCGGGTCGCGCTCGCCGAGATGAAGGTCGAGCTCGGCGTTGCGGATCGCCTCGTAGGTCGACTCCAGCACCGCGAGATAGAGCCCGTCCTTGCCGCCGAAGTAATGATAGATCATGCGCTTGTTGACGCGCGCGCGCGTGGCGATCGCGTCGACGCGCGCGCCGGTCAGGCCGTTGGCGGTGAATTCGGCCGTTGCGGCGGCAAGAATCGCGGCGCGCGTGCGCTGCGGATCGCGCGTCACCGCGCGCCGCGCTTGTTTCCCGGTCGCCTCCTGCGTCGCAACCATTGCGCGGACGCCCCCCAAATGACGCGAGCGACTTGTGCACACAGTTGCCAGGACCGGCAAGTCGGTGCTTTATCCGGCCCGAATAAATCAGACAGACGCCGGACGAGGATCGCGCAAATGAAGGTGGTCGGATTTGAAACCGAGAGCGGGCTGCGGCTCGGGATCGTCGAGGGCGACGACGTGGTCGACCTGCATGCGATCAATCCGCACCTTCCGGTCGACCTCGGCGCCGTGCTGGCGGCGACCAATGGCGAGCTTCAGCCGATCGCGGATGCGGCCAAGCACGCTCCGGCCGCCGCGCGCCGCCCGTTGAAAGGCTTGAGATATGGCCTGCCGGTCGCGCGGCCGGGCAAGATCATCTGCATGGGGCTGAACTACCTCGACCACGTCAAGGAAGGCCCCAACCGCGACAACATCCCGAAGTTTCCCTCGATCTTCATGCGGGGACTGACATCGATGGTGCCGCATGAGCAGCCGATCGTGCGCCCGAAGGCCTCCGAGCAGCTCGACTACGAGGCCGAGATGATGCTGATCGTCGGCAAGCGGGCCAAGCACCTGGCCTTGGCGAACGCCACGTCGTGCGTTGCGGGTTATTCCTGCGGCAATGAAGGTTCCGTGCGCGAATTCCAGCGCAAGTCCACGCAGTGGGACATGGGCAAGAACTTCGACCGCACCGGCGGCTTCGGCCCGTGGATGGTGAGCGCCGACGAAC
>CAYZMR010000364.1:0-3795 GCA_964479515.1 uncultured Hyphomicrobiales bacterium
TCGGGCAACTACGCGGCGGCGCTCGCGAGCTACGACCGCGCGCTCGCGCTCCAGTCCGATCACGCCGAGGCGCTTTACAATCGCGGTAACACGCTCAAGAGCCTCCAACGCTTCGATGAGGCGCTCGCGAGCTACGACCGCGCCTTGGCGGTACGGCCCGACTACGCCGACGCGCTCAACAATCGCGGCGTCGCGCTGCAGGCGCTCAAGCGCCTCGACGATGCGCTCGCGAGCCACGAGCGCGCGCTTGGCCTGCAGCCGGATCACGCCGAGGCGCACTACAATTGCGGCCTGACACTGCAGATGCTCGGCCGCTTCGAGGAGGCGCTTCCGCGCCACGACCGCGCCATCGCGCTGCGGCCGGACTATGCCGAAGCGCTTGGCAAGCGCGGCGATGCGCTGAGGGAGTTGCAGCGGTTCGCGGACGCGCTCGCGAGCTACGATCGCGTGCTCGCGCTACGCCCGGGCGACGCCGAAACGCACAACAATCGCGGCATCGCGCTGTTCGAGCTCAAGCGCTTCGAGGAGGCGCTCGCCGCCCACGACCGCGCGCTCGCGCTGCGGCCGGACTACCCGGAAGCCTTCAACAACCGCGGCAATGCCTTGAAGGCGCTCAAGCGCTTCGACGAGGCGCTCGCGAGCTACAACCGCGCGCTCGCGCTGCGCCCGCTCTACACCAACGCGCTCAACAACCGCGGCATCACCTTCATCGAGATGCGGCGTTTCGACGAAGCGCTCGCCGATTACCGCCGCGCGCTCGCACTGCGGCCGGATTTCTCCGACGCGCATTTCAACGCCGCGATGTGCTGGCTGCTGACCGGAGATTTCGAACGCGGCTTTGCGCAATATGAGTGGCGCTGGAAGTCGACGGAATCGATCGGCGTCGACCGCGGCTTTCGGCAGCCGCAATGGCGTGGCGAGGACATCGCGGGCAAGACCATCCTGCTGCATCACGAGCAAGGACTCGGCGACACGCTCCAATTCTGCCGCTACGCGCCGCTTATCGCCGCCCGCGGCGCGCGCGTGATCCTGGAGGTCCAGGGACCGCTGCGCGCGATCGCGAGCACGCTCGACGGGCCGGCGCAGATCGTCGCGAGCGGCGAGACGCTGCCGGATTTCGACTGGCACTGTCCGCTGCTGAGCCTGCCGCCCGCGTTCGGAACGCGGCTCGACACCGTGCCGGCCGCGGTCCCCTATCTGCATCCAGCGCCGCAGGCGGTCGCGGCGTGGGCCGAAAAGCTCGGGCCGAAGCGCCGGCCGCGCGTCGGCCTTGCCTGGTCCGGCCGCGCGGCCCACAAGAACGACCACATGCGCTCGATGAGCCTCAGCACATTGTCACCGCTGTTCGAACTCGATGCGACGTTCGTCTGCGCGCAGAAGGACATCCGCCCCGACGACGCGCGGCTAATCAAAGAGCGCGGCGACATCCTCGATTTCGGCGCTGAGCTTGCCGACTTCACCGACACCGCCGCGCTGATGGCGAACCTCGACCTCGTGATCGCGGTCGACACCAGCGTGGCGCATCTGGCCGGCGCATTGGGCAGGCCGCTTTGGGTGCTGCTGCCGTTCACGCCCGACTGGCGCTGGCTCATCGATCGCGACGACAATCCCTGGTATCCGACGGCGCGCCTGTTCCGGCAGGATGCGGACCGCGAATGGGGCCCGGTCGTTGCGTGTGTGCGCGAGGCGCTTGACGAATTCGTTCGACCTTGTCCATGATCGAGCAGAGATGTCGCTGCTGCTCGCCTAGTCCGATGACGTTCGACAGGCGCCCGTTGAGCGGCCGCCCGAGACGACCTCCGGCACACCCGATAACGCCGTTCGCTCATTGCCAGATACGCTCGTTCCGGTAGATCATGTGGCGCCATGAGGGAATTGCTCGTCGCGGATGCCGCCCTCGATCGCTTGGCTTGTTCCGCGAGAATCGCTTTGGCCGAAGGCACGCAATAGATCGAATCCATTCTCGCGCCGTAGGCGACGATCGATCATGAGCAACGACCTCCCGAAGCCCTCGCCGAAACAATGGTTGCTCGGAAAGCTAATAGGCTTCGCCACGTTCTGCGTCGTGGTGCTGTTGATCTCAGGGGTCTGTTGGCTTCTGGAGCACGCCCTGGACGACAAGGCGCTTGCCGATTTGAAGGAGAAGCAGGCGCGCGCGCAGCACGCGCTTGAGCTGTTTCAGCCATTCGAGCTGTTCGACATGGCTCTCGGAGGTTATGCGGTTGATCGGACGCTGCCCCTCGTACAAATAGAATTTCATGAGGAAACGTATCAGACCTGCCTGACGGAGGAGAGTGCCGCTCGAAACCAGGACTATTGCACAAAAGACGTCGCGCCGATCCTCAACGAAACCATCGATCCGCTGTCACCAAACCGAAGCGAGCCGGGTTTGAGCCGACAAGCACTTTATGATCACTGCCTGTTCATCAATCATATCGGGGAATATGGCGCATGCGCTGTTTCGCCGCCTTCTCCTTCTCCGACGGAGCCGACCCCTGACTGTCCCCCGGGACTTCGATGCGCACCTTCGATGCCGCCGGACGCGCTCCTTGCGCGCGACAAATGCGAGGCGGATATCAAACGCAACGACAGGATCTGTGCGTTTTTGTCCACTCCAGCCACCTTTGACCAATGGTGCAACGAAGCCATCGACCGGGTTTGCAAAACGCGCGCAATGCATTCGGCCGAGCAGAAGAAGATCGTATCGCGTTTTCCGCTCGGAGCCGTTATCGCCGCCTTCGTATGGGAAGGCGGCCGTTTGAAGTTGGTCGAGGCTGCGATCCTCGTACTGCAGTTGCTGGTCGGCGCCGCAATCACATTCTACATCAGCACTTGGCTGCGCAATCCAGATGGACCCACGCTATGGGGGCTGGTCATGTGGATTGTCGTCTGGCTGCCATTGGGCTCCGTGGTGTTCGGAAGCTTAAGCTCCGTTCCCGTTCTGTGGGTGGCGGAGTTGGCCTTATGGCTGTTCGGAAAATCCCTGATACTGATGGCGGCGATTACGCCATACCTGACGTCCGGTACGCTGGCGGGGTACATAACGTTGCACGCGACAGAGCATAAATTCGCCAAATCCATTGAGCACCTAATCTCGCATTTCGCGCAGAGCTTGGTCCGACCTCGCTGACGTGAGCGCGCGGGTGCGGTTCGAAGCCGTGCGGAGACATTATCCCGAGACCCGCCTTGACTTCGCCATCCGCCCGGCCGAATGAGCGCATTCGCCGCGAGCCGAGACATGCCGCCTCTGTTCCTGCAATTCCCCGATTTCGATCCCGTGCTGGTCCACATCGGGCCGTTCGCGATCCGCTGGTACGCGCTCGCCTATATCGTTGGCATCCTGCTCGGCTGGCTCTACGCGCGTGCGATCATCCGCACGGAGAGGTTCTGGGGCGGGCCGGCGCCGATGACGGTCGCCGACTATGACGACTTCATCGTGTGGGTGACGCTCGGCATCATCCTCGGCGGCCGCATCGGCTATGTGACGTTCTACAGCCCCGGCTACTTCAGCCAGCACCCGCTCGAAATGCTGCAGCTCTGGAAAGGCGGCATGTCCTTCCACGGCGGATTCACCGGCTGCGTCGTCGCGGTCGTGCTGTTCGCCAAGGCGCGCGGCGTGCCGATGCTCTCGCTCGGCGACGTCACCTGCACGGTCGGCCCCATCGGGCTGTTCCTCGGGCGGCTCGCGAACTTCATCAATGGCGAGCTCTGGGGCCGGCCGACCGACGTGCCCTGGGCGATGGTGTTTCCGACCGGCGGGCCGCTGCCGCGCCATCCGAGCCAGCTCTACGAGGC
>CAYZMR010000365.1:0-3767 GCA_964479515.1 uncultured Hyphomicrobiales bacterium
CGCGTCACATCACGTTATAGACCTTGGCGTAGGTGTTATCGCGCAACTGGCTGCCGAACGCCCAGACGGTGGAGGCAATCGCGACGCCGATCGCCGACGCGATCAGAGCGTATTCGATCGCGGTCGCGCCGCGCTCATCGGCGAGGAACCGTGCCGCGAGGCGCCTAGCGCCGGAACGCGTCATCGCAGTCTTCTTCACGACAGCCTCCCATTCTAGGTCGTCACAGGCAATCAGAGCAGCGTCATCAGGTGCGCGACCAGCGGCTCGTCCGCCGGCGGCATGGGGTAGTCTCGAAGCCGGTTCGGCCGGACCCAGGCGAGCCTTTGGCCTTCTTTCGCGGTCATCGTCCCTTCCCAGCGCCGACACACGTACAGCGGCATCAGCAGATGGAAATCGGGATAGGCGTGGCTCGCGAAGGTGAGCGGCGCGAGACACGCCGGCCTGACGACGACGCCCAGTTCCTCCTCAGTCTCGCGGACCAGGGTCTGTTCGGGTGTTTCGCCCGCCTCGACCTTTCCGCCGGGGAATTCCCACAAGCCCGCCATCGGCTTGCCTTGCGGCCGCTGCGCCAACAGCACGCGGCCGTCGGCATCGACAAAGGCGCAAGCGACAACGAGGACGACGTTCACGCTCACGGCCCTTGGTTTGGCAGGGTAGCCGTACCCAGTTAAGGAGGCATCAACACGTCAGGCGAAATTGAAATGGCACGATAGTTTTGTAAATTCAATCGGTTATGACCGGTAGTCGGCGTTGATCGCGATATAGCCCTCGGTCAGGTCGCAGGTCAGCACCCGGTCGCGGCCTTTGCCGATACCGAGCGAAACCCGCAGCGTGATCTCTGGCGCCTTCATGTAGGCGGCGACCGTTGCCTCGTCATACGTGCCGTCGCGCGCGCCCTTGTGTGCCACGCGATGCGGGCCGAACCAGATCGACAAGCGGTCGCGGTCGGCGGGCTCGCCGGCCTTGCCGACCGCCATCACGACGCGGCCCCAATTGGCGTCCTGCCCGGCGATCGCGGTCTTCACCAGCGGCGAGTTCGCGATCGCCATCGCGATACGCCGCGCCGAGTGCTTCGACACCGCGCCCTCGACGATGACTTCGACGAGCTTGCGCGCGCCTTCGCCGTCGCGCGCGACCTGCTCGGCCAGGTTGGCCAGCACCGCGTCGAACGCCTTGCGGAAGCCCTTCAGCCGCGGGTCATTGGCGCGCGCGATCTTCGGCGCGCCGTGCTGCGCGGCGGCACCGGTCGCGAATGCCAGCAGCGTGTCGGAGGTCGAGGTGTCGCCGTCGATCGTCACGGCATTGAACGTGTCGGTGACGCCGCTCTTGAGCAGCGCCCGCAAGGCGGGCGCAGCAATCGGCGCGTCGGTCGCCACGAATGCCAGCATGGTCGCCATGTCGGGCGCGATCATGCCGGCGCCTTTGGCGATGCCATTGATCGTCACGGTGGCCCGACCGAGCTTCGCCCGCGCGGTCGCGACTTTGGGAAACGTGTCAGTCGTCATGATGGCCTTGGCGGCATCGAACCAGGCGCCCGGCATCGCATGCGCCGCGAGACCGCCCATCACGTTTGCGAATTTGCTCGCATCGAGCGGTTCGCCGATGACGCCGGTCGAGGCGAGGTAGACGTCCGCGACGCCGCAGCCGACCGCCTTCGCGGCGAGCTCGGCGGTGAGCTTGGTGGCGGCGCGCCCATTCTTACCCGTGAAGGCGTTGGCGTTGCCGGAGTTGACGACGAGTGCGCGCGCGGCCCCGGCGCCAAGACGCGCCCGGCACCACTCGACGGGAGCCGAGGGGCATTTGGAGCGCGTCAACACGCCCGCTACCGTCGTGCCCTTGTCGAACACCGCGAGCAGGACGTCACGCCGCCCGCGATAGCGGATGCCGGCTTCGGCGGTCGCGAGCCGCATGCCGGAGATCGCCGGCATCTCCGGGACGTGTTTCGGGGCGAGCGGAGAGACGGCTGAGGACATTGCGATCTGACCTGGTTCGTTGGCGTCTTCATGGGGCGAAGACGCAAATGCCCGGCGCGACGGCCGGGCATTCAGGCGAGGTTACACACGCCGTTTCGGCGGATCAATTCTACTTCTTCTGTTCGACCGGTGCCGGCGTCGCGGGCGCCGGAGCAGCCGGCGTCGCGGGAGCCGGAGGCGTCGGCGGATTGACGCGGTCGATCTTGGCCTCGGCGCGCAGCTTTGTGATCATCTCGGACTGGGCGCGGCGGACGAGATATTGCTCGATCTGGTCCTTCACCTTGTCGAATTCCGGCGGCTGGCGCTCGCGTTTGTCCTCGACCTTGATGATGTGCCAGCCGAATTGCGACTTCACCGGATCCGAGATCGCGCCCTTGTCGAGCTTGAACGCCACCTCGGCGAATTCAGGTACCATCTGATCCTTGGTGAAATAGCCGAGATCGCCGCCGTCGGACGCGCCCGGGTCCTTCGATTTGGACTTCGCGAGCTCGGCGAAATCGGCGCCCTTCTTCAATTCGGCGAGCACGGCTTTGGCTTCTTCCTCGGTCTCGACCAGGATGTGGCGCGCGCGCACCTCCTGCTCCTTCTTCACCTGCCCGATCGCCTCGTCATAGACCTTGTGCATCGCCGCATCGGTCACGGCGTTCTTGGCTTCGGCCTGAAGGAGTTGCTCCATCAGCAGCTTGGAGCGCGCATAGGCGAGTTTGCGTTTGAAATCGTCGGTGTCGGCCAGTTTCTTCGCCTCGGCGGCCTTGGCGACGATCGTCATGTCGGAGAAAAACGTGATGAGATAGTCGCGCCTTGCGTCCGGCGTCATCTGCTGCAGGTTGCCGGCGAGATCGTCCTCGGCGATCGCGAGATCGCTCTGGTGGACTTCCTTGCCGTCGATGCGGACGACGACCGGGTCGCTCTCCTGCGCGCGGATCGCAGGCGCTGCGAGGAGCGCGAATGCCGTCACGACGGCAAGGGCAGCGCCGCGTCGGACAAAGCGTTGCTGGATCAGGGGGCGGGCGGATGGGGAAGGTGTGGCCATGGCGGGGTCCTTAAGTTTCGAATGCAAAGCGCCCCCCGGGGCGTTTGGGCGGCGGACACTCGCGCAATCATCTTGCGTTGGCAACGGCAGATTGCCAGCAAGGCGGTTAAAAACGGCGTGATGAAGGCGGCTTTCCACGCGCTGGGTGAAGGTTTTAGGCCGATTGACAAGGGTTTGACCCCCTCCTATCTCTCCTCCATCGCCTCGCAGGCTTGTCCGCGCGGGGCCGTTTGTTTGCGCCTCGCCACGTTCGAAAAAGCGCCATGCTCAGCGCGTATCGGGGACGGCACCGCACCTCGCCTGCGGAACTGAAAAGGACCTGTCCTCGATGATCGGTGGTCTCGCCCGCAAGCTGTTCGGTTCCGCCAACGAGCGGCGCATCAAGAATTACCGCCCGCGGGTCGAGGCGATCAACGCGCTTGAGAAGGAACTCGCCGCGCTCTCCGACGACGCGCTGCGCGCGCGCACGGACGCGTTCAAGCAGGAGCTCGCCGCCGGCAAGTCGCTCGACGACATCCTGGTGCCGGCCTTCGCCACCGTGCGCGAGGCGGCCAAGCGCGCCATCGGTCAGCGCCATTTCGACGTGCAGATGATCGGCGGCATGATCCTGCACGAGGGCAAGATCGCCGAGATGAAGACCGGCGAGGGCAAGACGCTGGTCGCCACGCTCGCCGTCTATCTCAACGCGCTCGCCGGCCAGGGCGTCCACGTCGTCACCGTCAACGACTACCTCGCCAAGCGCGACGCCGAGTGGATGGGC
>CAYZMR010000366.1:0-1406 GCA_964479515.1 uncultured Hyphomicrobiales bacterium
TCAGCTCGATCTCGTCGCGCTGGCGACCGAGCTCCTTCTCGATCACATCGGCGATTTCGGGATCGGATTCGGCAAGGGTCGCCGAGAAGAAAGCGTCTTCCTTCGCGGCGCGAGCGGCTTCGGTGGGCATGCGGGATTCCTTGGAACGAAAGGCGGCTGGCGGACAATGCGTCACGCCGCCGTCGCGATACCATATCGGCCCCGGCACGCCAAGACTTGGGCCGGGGATGGGATTATGCCCGCTAGATGTGGGGGTCAACGGATGGTCTGATGGTCGTTCGTCGGTGAGTTCGTAACGCTCGATTCGAGCCTCCAGTGGGGGCTTGAATCACGCTCGGCAGTCAGGCTGATGCCAAGGGGCGCTTCGGTCGCTACGCACCCGAAGGCGGACCTATTTGCTCACTGCGAGTTTTGTCGGTCATGACCCCAAGCGGTCATCGGATCAGTTTGCTTTTGCCGGTGCCATCTGATGTCCGGGAAGGCCGGCGCGATCGATGGCCTGCTGCACCAATCCCGAGGCCTTGGCCTGTTCAATAAATTCGCTGAGGTAGGCGAGTCGCGCGCCGTGACCCTTCGACACGACCATGCCGAGGAGATTGGCCCCATAGCGCTCGTCCAATACCCGCGAGCCGGGAAGCTTTGCGGAATAGGCCGAAAGTACGGCGCGAGTGGATGCAAACACGTCCGCTTGCCCGGAACGCAGGAGTTCGAAAGTAGGGTCGGGAGTCGCCGCGTACACCAGCTGGGCGTTCTTGAAGATACGGCTCAAGGTCAAGGTCGAGGCGTGATCACGCACGACCGCGATGCGAACGCCCGGCCGGTCCGCGTCAGCAATGCCCTGGATCGAAGAGCCCGCCGGTATCAGAAAGGTGTAATCCAGTTGGAGAATGGGAGGCGAGAAGTCCACCCCGCTGCGAGACTGGTCGGGTCCCATGAACCCCACGTCACACGCGCCGGAAGTAACGCATGCCAACATCTCGGGAATAGTCGGAAATCCGACTGGCAACACCTCAACCCCAATTCGCGCTCCAAGTGCGCGAGCGATGTCGAGAAGAATGATCCCGGTCGAAGCCGCCTTCAGGTCACCCGTTCGCGAGTCCTTCGTGTACATGATGGAGTGCACCCCGACCCGAATCTTGCCGACCTGCATGAGGTCGGCGACCCGCGGGTCAGGAACCTGCTGCGCCGCGGCGAGGCTCACCAACGCCGCGGTGAAAGCAACGGCGAGAAATAGCTTTTTCATGCACGCCTCCACGGGTTCCGGCGCGGACCGCACAATACGCGGGACGCGCGCAATGCTGAGCGTAGGACGCGGGATGGATCGGCCTTTGAGAGTACGATTGTGCCCACCGGCGTTCGACAAACTGGGCAACTCGCCTGTGTGGCAAACTATACCGTTTGAGACC
>CAYZMR010000366.1:1506-3766 GCA_964479515.1 uncultured Hyphomicrobiales bacterium
TTGAGCCGGCGGATAGACGCGCGCGTCGTCATCTCATTCGGATTTCCACTGGAACACATTCAATCATTCAATTTTCAGATCGCGGAGCCGGTGACTACGTGGTGCGCTTGAGGAAAATCCGATGCGCACCGCAAATATCGCCGCTCCCACTCCCGCCATCTCGATCCCGTTCCCGCTGCTGGTCGCGGTCTTTTGCCTGCTCTGGGCCTCGGCCTTTTCGGTCGCGAAGATCGCGATCGCGGACGGCCCGCCTCTGTTCCTGCTGACCGCCCGATTCCTGATCGCCGGCGCGCTGATGCTCGCAGCGGCCGCGATCCATGGCGTGTCCTTGCGCCTGCCACGGCGTGACGTCGCGTTGTTCGCCGTGCTGGGCATCGCCAATCAGGCCGCCTATCTCGGGCTGACCTATATCGGGCTGCGTGGCATCTCGTCCGGACTTTCGGCATTGATCATCAGCGCCAATCCGGTGCTGACCGCCGTGCTGGCCGCCATGTTCCTCGATGAGAGGATGACATGGCGCAAAGCGGCTGGACTGGCGCTCGGTGTCGGAGGCGTCGCATTCGTGGTCGGGAGCCGTCTCTCCGGAGGCGCGGATCATCTTGCCGGCATCGCGCTGACGATCGCCGCGCTGATCTCACTGGTTGGCGGCACCATCCTGTTCAAGAAATTCGCGCCCAGCGGCGAGATATGGGTCGGAACCGGCGTTCAGAGCCTCGCCGCCGGCCTGGCGCTCTTGCCTTTCGCGCTCGCCTTCGAGAGCCCCGCCGACGTCGTGCCGACGTGGCGGCTGCTTGCCTCGTTCGCCTATTTGACGGTCATGGTCTCGGTGTTCGGATACTTGCTCTGGTTCTACCTGCTGACGGTGTCCGGCGCGACCGCCGCGAGCTCCTATCACTTCCTGATGCCTCCGCTCGGCATGCTGTTTGGATGGCTGTTGCTTGGCGAACACGTGTCGCCGGCCGACCTCGCCGGGATCGTTCCGGTCGCCGTCGGCATCTACCTCGTCACGCGCCCGGCCCCTTCAACCGCAAGGACCCGCGCTACTCGGTCGCGATGACCGCCGGCCGGCCCGCGCGCAGTCCCAGGATCTGCAGCGGCGTATGGGCATGGTTGTGGTCATCGGGCGCGTAGCTGCCGCCGAGCAGCGACGGCATGGTCGTGGTCTTGAGCGCCTGATGGATCGCGGCCGGCTGATCCGAGCCCGCCCGGCGGATCGCGTCCACGACCAGCAGGGTCGCTTCGTACACGAAGAAGGATCGCTGCGTCGGCATCAGCCCGTAATGCGCGCGGTAGGCCGCGACGAATTCCTTGATGCCGGGCGTGTCCTGCACCGGCGTGAACACCGCGATGCCGGTCATGTCGGATAAAGCGCCGGACTCGCGGAACTGCGGCGACACGGCGGCGAGCGCGGCGGAGAAGTCCACGCGCCCGGTCAGCGGGACCTTCCAGCCGGACGCCTCATAGGCCTTGAAGAACCCGGCCGTGAACGGCCCCAATATCGTCACGACCTGGTCGGGCGCGCTCGCTTTCAGCTTCTCCAGCAGCGGCGCGAAATCGGTGGTGCCCTCGGCGATCGTCTCCTGCGCCGTGACCTTCATGCCGGCGTCTTGCGCGGCCTTCGCGAAGGCGACCGCGTTGGCCTGGGGGAAGCCGCCGGTCGCGGCGACGATCGCGACCGAGGTCACGTTCTTGCCCTTGAGCCAGCGCATCAGGCCGCGCGCGATGTCGACCTCGGACGGAATGGTCTTGAACGCATAGTCGTTGCCGGTCGGACCTGAGGCATCGACGAAATCCTGGCCCGCCGAGGTCGCGATCACCAACGGCACTTTCGCCTCGGCCATCATCGGCATGATCGCGTGGGTGACCGGCGTGCAGAGCGCGCCGATCACCACCGGGACATGCTCCTCCTCGATCAGCCGCTTTGTCGCCGGGACGCCGATCGCCGGCTTGCAGGCGTTGTCGGCGTAAAACACCTCGACCGGACGCCCCAGCACGCCGCCGGCTTCATTGATGCGGTTGAGCGCGAGCTGCGCGCCATATTGCTCGGATTGCCCGCGATCCGCGGTCGGCCCGCTGAGGATGGTGGTGATGCCGATCCGCACCGGCTCCGCGGCCTGCGCGGCGGTCGAGACGATCAAGCCAGCGAGCAGAAGCAGGACGCGCATCATGGAAACCCCCGAAAAGACACCGCGATCAGCGCGGCGAATATGCCCAAAATCGCGCGACCGCCGAATGACGATGCTGTGATGACCGCTCAGCA
>CAYZMR010000367.1:0-3752 GCA_964479515.1 uncultured Hyphomicrobiales bacterium
GCGCCGGTATGGATGCGCACGCTCTCGGCGATCTGGTGGCCGATGGTGAGCACCGGATTGAGGCTCGTCATCGGTTCCTGGAAGATCATCGCCAGGCGGTTTCCGCGCAACTGCCGCATCTCGGCTTCATCGAGCGCGACCAGGTCACGGCCCTCGAAGGTCACGCTTCCCCCCACGGTGCGGGCAAGGCGCGGCGGCAACAGCCGCATGATCGAGAGTGCGGTGACGCTCTTGCCGCAGCCGGATTCGCCGACGATGCCAAGCGTCTCGCCGGGAAAGACGTCGAAGGAGACGCCGTCGACCGCGCGCGTGACGCCGTCGATGGTGAAGAAGTGGGTGCGCAGGTCGGCGACGGCGAGGAGGGGGCTCACATCCGCCTCGCGAGGCGCGGGTCGAGCCGGTCGCGCAGCCCGTCGCCGAGCAGGTTGACGGCGAGCACCACGAGCGCGAGGGCGATGCCGGGTGCGAAGATCGTCCACGGCGCGCGCGAGAGGAACAGCCGGCTCTGCGCGATCATGTTGCCCCAGGTCGGGATTTCGGGCGGCGTGCCGGCGCCGAGGAACGAGAGCGCGGCCTCGATCAGGATCGCGGAGGCGCAGATGTACGTCGCCTGCACGATCAACGGCGCGATCGTGCTCGGCACGATGTGGCGCAGCAGGATCTTCCAGACCGGTGTGCCGCCCGCGATCGCGGCTTCGACGTACGGCGCCTCGCGCACGCCGAGCACGACGGCGCGCACGAGCCGCACCACGCGCGGGACTTCCGGAATCGTGATCGCGATGATCACGGTCGAGACGCTGGCGCGTGTCAGCGCGACCAGCGCGATCGCCAGCAGGATCGCCGGGATCGCCATCAGCCCGTCCATCAGCCGCATCACGACCGCGTCCACTTTACGGAAGTAGCCTGCCAGAAGGCCGACGACGAGGCCGACCGTGATCGACATCGCGGCAACCGAAATTCCGACGATCAGCGAGACACGTGCGCCGTAGACCGTGCGGGCGAACACGTCGCGGCCGAGATGATCGGTCCCGAGCCAGTCCTCCGCCGACGGCGGGCGCAGGCGCAGCGCCGGATGCATGGTGACGGCATCACCGGCGAACAGCGGCGCGAGGATCGCGAGCAGCGCGATCAGCCCCAGGATCGCTCCGCCCGCCACGATGGTCGGATTGCGGCGGGCGAAGCGCCGCCAGCGTGCTTGGCGCGGCGCCATTGCGATGTCGCTGGTCGCCACGATCGTCAATAGCGGATCCTCGGATCGAGCAGCGTGTAGGACATGTCGACGGCGAGATTCACCAGCACGTAGACGCCGGAGAAGATCAGGATCACGCCCTGGATGATCGGGTAGTCGCGCTTGGAGATCGCGTCGACCACGAGGCGGCCGACGCCCGGGATGTTGAACACCGTCTCGGTGATGACGACGCCGCCGATCAGCAGCGCGACGCCGATGCCGATGACCGTGATGATCGGAACGCCGGCATTCTTCAGCGCATGCTTGAGCAGCATCGACGAGGTCGCGACGCCCTTGGCGCGCGCGGTGCGGATGTAGTCCTCGGCGAGCACATCGAGCATCGCGGTGCGCGTGATGCGCGCGATCAGCGCGACGTAAGCAAGGCCGAGCGCGATCGAAGGCAGGATCAGCCGCTCGATCCAGGGTCCCAGCCCTTGCGCGATCGGCGAATAGCCCTGCACCGGGAGCCAGCGCAGGTTGATGGAGAAGACGTAGATCAGCATGTAGCCGACCACGAACACCGGCACCGAGAAGCCGATGACCGAGACGACCATCAGCGAACGGTCGATCCAGGTGCCGACCTTCCAGGCCGCGAGCACGCCGAACGAGACCGCGAGCGTGACCGCCACGATCAGCGTGGTGAGCGCGAGCGAGAGCGTCGGCTCGATGCGCTGGCTGATAAGCTTGAGGACGGGCTCGTTGGAGAAGATCGAGATGCCGAGGTCGCCCTGCAGCACGGCGGTCAGCCAGCGGAAGAACTGCACCGGGAGCGCGTCGTCGAGGCCTAGATGCTTGCGGATCGCCGCGATCTGCTCGGTCGTCGCGTTGTCGCCCGCGATGATCGCGGCCGGATCGCCGGGCGAGAGATGCAGCAGCAGGAAGATGAACACCGCCACGATGCCCATCACGAGCACCGTCGAGGCAAGCCTGCGGGCGATGTAGGCGAGCATGTTAGGGCCGGGCTGCGCTCACCCTCTCCCCCTGCGGGAGAGGGTCGCGCCGAAGGCGCGGGGTGAGGGGTCGTCGCGTTTCAAAAAAGAAACCCCTCACCCGGCTCGCTGCGCTCGCCACCCTCTGCCCCAAGGGGAGAGGGTAAGAGGAGTTCGCGACGCGCTCGCTGCTCACGCCGCCTTCTCCATGTTCCAGAATCCCACCACCTCGGGCATGCCGATCACGCCGGTGATGTTCCGGCGCCACGCGGAGGAGCGGAAGAACTGGCCGAGGACTGCATGCGGAACGTACTCCCAGGCGTTCTTCTGCAACTCCTTGGCGACCTCCTGGCGCGCCGCAAGCGTCGGCGCGGTCGCCCATTTCTCGCGCAGCGTTTCCTGCAGCGCGTTGGTCGGCCAGCCGAACCAGGCCTTGTCGCCGTTTGCCGCCTGTCCGGTGAACTGGATCGGATCCGAGAAGGTGATGCCGGTGACGGTGGTGGAGAAGATGTTCCAGCCGCCTTCGGCCGGCGGCTTCTTCACGGCGCGGCGCGAGAGCAGCGCGCCCCAGTCCATCGCGGCGAGATCGACATTCACTCCGGCCTCGCGCAGCCACTGCGCGGCGAACAGGCCGGCCGGGTTGGCGAGATAGTGGTCGGTCGCCTGCAAGACGACGACCGGGCGGCCGTCGTAGCCGGCCTTGGCGAACAATTCCTTGGCTTTCGCGACATCCGGTCCGTGCCGGAACCAGTCGGTGTTCTCATGGTTCGTCATCGGCGTGCCGCAGGCGAAGAATGAGTCGCAGGCCTGCCACGATTTCGACTGGCCGAAGATCGCCCGCATGATGTCGTCCTGCTTCACGAGATAAAGCATGGCCTGGCATGCGGCGGGATTGTTGAACGGCGGATAAAGCTGGTTCAAGCGCATCAGCGCGACATGCCCGGTCTTGTTGAGCACTTGCACCGTGAGATTCTCGTCCTTCTTCAGGTCGTCGACGAGGTCCTGCGGCGGCACTTCGTAGAAATCGATCTCGCCGGCCTGCAATGCGCTGAGCGCGGTCTGCTCGTCGGCGATATTCTCGAAGGTGACGCGGTCGAGCTTGACCACCTTGCCGCCGGACATGGCCGAAGGCGGCTCCGCGCGCGGCACGTAGTTCGGATTGCGGTCGTAGACGACGCGGTTGCCGGGCCGCGTGTCGTCGCGATTGTAGAGGAACGGGCCGGAGCCGATCGTCTCCCGGATCTGCTGGTTCGGGTCGGTCTCGGCCTCCTTCTTGCGCATCATGTAGCAGAGCGAGGTCGAGATCGTGGAGAGCGTGTCGATGACGAGCGCGTAGGGCTCGCTCAGCACGATACGGAAGGTCTTGTCGTCGACGACCGGCGTGTCTTTCACGCGCTTCATCATGGTCTGGCCGCCGCCGGACCGCGCCGCCCAGCGCCGCACCGAGGCGACGCAATCGGCGGATGTCACGGCCGTGCCGTCGGAAAATTTCAGGCCGTCGCGCAGCTCGAACGTATAGGTGAGCTTGTCGTCGGAGAGGCCCCATTTGTTGACCATCTGCGGCTGCGGGTTGAAGTTCGCGTCGAGGCCGAACA
>CAYZMR010000368.1:0-3745 GCA_964479515.1 uncultured Hyphomicrobiales bacterium
GCGGAACGTCGCCACCACCTTGCGCAACTGGTCCGGCTCGGGCCGGTCCTCGGCGTCGTAGATCACCAGATATTCGCCGCGCGCGAAGCGGAGCGCGAAATTGCAGGCCTTCGGCTTGGTCTGCGGCTTCGACGGCGGTACGCGGATGACCTCGAACACGCCTTCCAGGCCGAGCGTGCGGGCCACTTCGATGGTTTCGTGGTCTTCCGCCTCGAGCACGATCTTGATGTCGAGCTTGCCGAGCGGGTAGTCGAGGTCGCGCAGCGACTGCGCCAGGACTGGAAGCATCGCCGCCTCGCGGAACATCGGGACAAGCACGGTGAAGACCGGGAGGTCCTCGTCGCGCAGCGCCCGCGCCGCGATCGCGATCGCTTCGTCATTGTCGAGCGAGCGGCCGCCGCCCGCGGATACGAGAATCCCCTTGAAGATGAAGTTGCCGAGATAGAACAGGCTCATCGCGACGTTCAACGTGATCAGCGTCATGATCGGCGCGAACGCGAGACCCAGAAGGAACGACGTCAGCAGCGCATAGCCCACCATGAACTGCCCGGGCGTACACACGCGCTGCGCCGACATCTCGGGATCCTGCTCGGCGAGCTCGAACACCGCGCGGTGCGAAAGCTGGTCGGCGAAGGCGGTCTGCACCGCCCACACGATGTCGAACTTGGAGGCGACGACGAACTCGATCGCCGCGCCCCAGCGCTGACGCGCCGACAGCACCGTTTGCGGACCCGGTTCGGCGGTCGCGATCACGATGCGGTCGTTGCGGCGGCCCCACGGGATCGTCAGCGTGCGCGCGTAGGTGTCGGCCTCCGCGGCATGCAGCAGCGATGGGTCCGGGGGCTCGCGTACCAGGTCGACCAGCGGGAGCTCGTAGTAATAGGCGATGCCCTGGTAGTAGGCCAAAGGATCGATCCAGTTGCGCGCCAGGATCGCGTCGCCGAGACGCACGTTCCAGGTCTCGGCGAGCGCGACCGCCTCGTCGAACTGCGGCAGCGTCAGGATGTGGCGCTCGACCAGAAGATTGCCGAGCGCCCGGTCCGAAGCGGAAAGCGCCATTGCTATTCACCCGTCGAGGCGGCGCGGCGGCGGATCAGGCGCTGCAGCACCAGCAGGAACACGACGGTCGCGAGCAGCCACAGGGCGCCGATGATCCAGCCGCGGAAGCGCTCCGCGATCGAGAACCACGACACCTGCTCCGGATAGGTGATCTGCACCAGCGTGTCTCGCTCGGTCGACATGGCAAGTGCGATGCCGACGCGATCGATGAACGCGACGTTGCCGCGATCAAGCTTGAGTTCGGCCGGCACCGGCAGTGATCCGTCGCGAGCGAGCGGCTTGATCCAAAGCCCGGGCTGGTTGTCCGCGGCGACGACTTGCGCCACCGCGCCCGCCGCAAAGCCGCCGAGATCGAGCAGCGTGCGGCCCGAGCGATCGGCGACCGCGACGCGACCTTGATCGAAGCGGACGCGTGGCGTGACGCCGCTCGGCGCCAGCTCGCTGACGGCGATGAAAGGTGCGGTGGCGACCGGCGCGGTGCCCTGCGCGACGAACTTGACGGTGATGGGCGCTGTCTCGGGGGAGAGCACGCTCAGCACGTCGGTGACGAGGCCCGCGACGAGCGCCGGCCGGTCGAGAACGCTGCGGGAGATCAGCACGTCGAGGCCGTTCGCCCAGCGCGCGGCGAGATCGGAGAAATCATGCGCCGGACCGGTCGCGCTCGTGAGTACGATCACGCTCGAGGCCAGGATTTGCGCCGGGTAGCCTTGCGGCTCGAAGCGGCAGTCGCCTTGGGCGCTGCGCCGCTGCACCACGGCGCGGACGTTGGCGGTCGTGCCGACCAGCCCCTCGGGAAACGGGATATCGAGGTGCGTCGGCTCGCCGGTCGCCGCGACCGTGCTGCCGAGCAGGCGGTCGTTCACGTAGGCGCTGACCACCGCCTTCTCGCCGGCTCCGTCGGGCGCGACCATCACGTCGAGAATGAGACGCGACGCCTGCGTGTCGGGGGGAAGCGCGCGGGTGGCGATCGTGACGGAGAGGTCGGCGCGCCCGAACACGTCGACTTCGGCGGGCGTGAGGCCGAGACGGTCGAAGGTAATGCGGTCGGTCGGAACGTTCGGCGCCGCGATGTCCCCGACAGAGGCGGCCGGAACGCCGCGCGTTGCCGCCAGCGTGGGGCTGGCGAACAAGCGTCCGGCGCGAACCGAGGTGGCGTCGGACACGAGGAGCGCCGGAAATCCGCCGATACGCACTGCCGCGAGCGTGCCGAACGCCGGCACCGTCCCGGCGACCGTGACCAGCGGGCTGTCCAGAAGATCGGCGGCCTCCTCGAGCGAGCCGATGACGATGATGCCGCGCGACCAGCGGCGTGCATCGGCCTGCTTCAACTGGTCGCGCAGGGTCTCAGATCCGTTCTGGAACGTGACGCGCCGTCCCGAGATCGCGAGCGAGCGCCCCAAGGTGAGCGCGGTCGCGATATCGGACGGGGTTAGCGTGCGCCGCGGCAGCACGACCGCGACGTCGCGCGGCATCAGTGCGGCCGTGGTGCCGACATCCGGCTGGCCGGGGAAATCGACATCCATTTCGAGCGCGGATTCGGGGCGGATCGTCAGACTGTCGCCGACGTAACGCACGTCGATGCAGCGATCCTGAGTGGCGGCGCCGGAATAGAAGAATGAGAGCTTGAGAAAGCCTTCACGCGGCTTGGCGTTGCCGAGCGGCACGCGCACGGCCTGTGCCATGTGGTGGCCATCAAGCGGGATCGCGGCCGCGACGCGGTCGTTGATCAGGATCTCCAGGCTGCGTTTGGCGTCGTGGGCGCTGGCGTCGTCGAGCGTGAGAACGAGCTCGCTCGCCGTGATGTCGGCGCCTTGCGGTACCGGAATGAAGACTTCGCGGTGGCCGCCGAGATTGGCGAAGCGGAAGCCCGTCGCGAACCCAATGTCGGCGAGCGTCACGGCGGCGACGAACTGCCCGGGTCGGGCGGCGCGCGCCGTCGGCTCCGGGGCTGCCTCCGGCTGGGGCGGTGGGGTGGCGGCTTGCGTCTGCGGCTTCGGTTTGGGCCGAGGCTGGGCATCGGCCGGCGTCTGGATGCCGAACGCTGCGAGGAGAGAACACACGACGAAAACGCGGCGCATAAGCAACATCACACCTACTACCCCCTGATACCGTTGGTTTGAAGTTCCGCCCGTGCGGCCTGGCGTAGCGCGATGAGCGCGTCCTTCAGGCTCGTGGTTTCATCCGGCGTCAGCGCCCGCTGACCGCGATAGGCCTGGATCAAGAGCGCCTCAGCCTGGCGCGCCGCCTGCCCGGTTGCGGCGAAGCCGATCGTCGGACCGGTTCCCGCAATGCCATGCAGGCGTCGGTACGTTTCGGCGACCGCCTCCACGCTTGCGACGCCATCGCCGGCGAGAGCCGGCAACGCGGCATCGTTTGCGTCGATCTTGGCTGGAAGTGCCGCCACGAACCGGCTGCGAATCTTGGCCAAGCGCTCCGCGAAGACGTCCGCGGCCATGGCGAGCCCCCTTGGTTCTGCCCCGTGAGCAACAGTCGCATGTCGCGGTTAACAACAGGCGGAAAACTCTTGATTTTATACAGTATTGATAACGTAGTTTACAGAGTGAATACTGAATAGAGTTAACGGCTGAAAGTATATCTTCTTCTACTTACCATTTTATACTGTAAGTACTTTTGCCTATATTTGGCCGAAGTGCGCCGCGGCTAAGGCGGCGAAGCTTGGCGGCCG
>CAYZMR010000369.1:0-3738 GCA_964479515.1 uncultured Hyphomicrobiales bacterium
TCGAGGACACGCCCGGCAAGGCCGACATCTCCGGCGCGGAGAACCTGCTGAAGGGCCTGTGAGCCGCCGCGCTTCGCGGACGTCAACACCGACATTCATGTGGCGTGCGGCTTTGCGGCCGCGCGCCGCTTGCGTTTGCCCGGTGCCGCGCTGTCGCCCTGCATGACGAGAGCCGGGTTCACGCCCCGCTTCACCTCTTCTCTTGCCTCGTGCACCAGTTCATCGGCGCGGTCGTTGTAGTGATCGCCGGAGTGGCCCTTGACCCAATGCCAGTGCACCGTATGGGCCTGAGCGGCGGCGTCGAGGCGGCGCCACAGATCGTCGTTCTTCACCGGCTCCTTCGATGCCGTGCGCCAGCCGTTGCGTTTCCAGTTGTTGATGTATTTGGTGATGCCGTCACGCACATATTGGCTATCGGTGTGCATGTCGACGACACAGGATCGCTTGAGCGCTTCCAGGGCCGAAATCGCCGCGATCAGCTCCATGCGGTTGTTGGTCGTGTGCGCCTCGCCGCCCTTCAATTCCTTCTGATGCGTTCCCTTGATGAGGATCGCCGCCCAGCCGCCGGGTCCGGGATTGGGCGCGCAGCCGCCGTCGGTATAGATGACGACGTCGCTCATGCGTCGAGCCCGTAGTCGCGCACGCTCGTGACCGTCTGGTGGAATCGCAGCTTGCGGTAATATTCGAGCGGATCCTTCGGCCGCACCAGCGCGCCCGGCGGCACGTCGAGCCAGTCGACCAGCCGCGTGAGCAAGAAGCGCAGCGCGGCGCCGCGGTTGAGCAACGGGAGCGTCGCTCGCTCCTCGACCGACAGGGGGCGCCGCGCCATGTAGCCTTGCAACAGCGCACGCCCCTTGGTGACGTTGTAGGAATGGTCGGGCTCGAAGCACCAGGCGTTGAGGCAGATCGCGACGTCATAGGCGAGCGTATCGGTGCAGGCGAAGTAGAAGTCGATCAGGCCCGACAGCTTGTCGCCGAGGAAGAACACATTGTCGGGAAAGAGGTCGGCGTGGATCACGCCTTCCGGCAGCCCGCTCGGCCACGCGCCCTCCAACAAAGTCAGCTCGCGCTCGATCGCTTCACGCAAGCCCGGCTGCACCGTGTCGGCGCCCGCCGCGGCCGCCACGTAGAGTGGCCGCCAGCCATCGACCGACAAGGCGTTGCGCCGTTTCATCGGGAAGTCCGCGCCCGCGAGATGCAGCTGCGCCAGCGCCTCGCCGAGCGCCGCGCAGTGGCTCGCGGCGGGGCGCCTGATCCACATGCCGTCAAGGAACGTCACGATCGCGGCCGGCCGGCCCGCGACGAAACCGAGCATGGCCCCGGTCCGGCTCTTGACCGGTTGCGGGCAAGTCAGCCCGCGCGCCGCCAGGTGCTCCATCAGCGCGAGGAAGAACGGGACGTCCTCGGGCGCGACGCGCTTCTCATAGAGCGTCAGGATGAAATAGCCGCCGCTGGTGTGGACCAGGAAATTCGAGTTCTCCACCCCCTCGGCGATGCCCTTGTAGGATAACAGCTCACCGAGGTCGTAGTACGCCAGGAAGTGCGCGAGATCCTCGGCGGTCACATCGGTGTAGACGGCCATCGTCGATCACGCGAACGGCTGAAGCTGAAACGCGCGAGCGCCGCCGGCGGCGTGCACGCGGGCGGCAGGATTGCCGCCGTGCGACCGGCCGGTTTGGCCGGGACCAGGCGGGACGAGACGGGGCGGCACATTCATGGAGGCGGTTCCGGGCGAAGATTCGTTATCATACTCAATAACATGGCGGATCAAATACGCGTACGCGACCAGTTCTCGGGGGATCCTTCGTTTCGCTCCACATAGTTGTGGTTAGATAGTTACTATCGTGATTGGATATGCTCGCTTCTGGAACACGCACACGTTCCAAATGCGAAGCAGGATCCTGCCGGTGACACGCGACGACATTCTAAGGTCCATGTTCGCGACCGGCGGCTTCGGACTTGAGATCGGGCCGAGCTACAATCCGCTCCTTCCGAAATCGCAAGGCTTCAACGTCGAGGTGCTCGATCACACGTCCCAAACCGAACTGATCGAGAAGTATCGGGACATCGACCACACGCGCATCGAGCCGGTCGACCATGTGTGCGACGGCCGTTCGTTCACCGAGACGATCGGCGGGAAGGGCCGTTACGATTTCATCGTCGCGTCGCACGTGATCGAGCACGCGCCTGACTTGATCACCTTCCTGCGCGATTGCGAGGACCTGCTGCGTTCCGACGGCGTGCTGGTGCTGGCGGTCCCCGACAAGCGCCACTGCTTCGACGTCTTGCGGCCGGTCTCGACCACCGGCGCGGCTCTGCAGGCATTCCACGAGCGCCGCACCCGGCACGCGCCTGGCGTGATCTTCGATCACGTGTCATCGCTGACGCGACGCGGCGGCATTACGGGTTGGCATATCCTGGATCGGCAGCCTTTCAGCCTCGGCCACACGCTGGACGAGGCAAAGGGCCATTTCGACGCCGCACTGGCAGGCACCACTTATGTCGACGCGCACGCGTGGTGTTTCACCCCTGCGAGCTTTCGCCTGATGATCCGCGACTTCAACGAGCTCGGCCTGCTGCAGTTGAAGGAGCGGGCGTTCCGCACCACCGAATGGTTCGAGTTCTTCGTCGTGCTCGCGCGCGACGGAACGGGTTGCGCGATGAGCCGGCTCGACCTGCTGCAAGCGGTCCACACCGAACTCGCATCGACCGCCGATGAGGTCCTCAGGCTGACGGGCGAGATGCGCGCTCTGGAACGCGCGCTCCAAGGCTTGCGCGACTTGTCGGCCGCCCGCGAGCGCGACCGGTATCTTGAGGCCGTCCTGGCGAGCACGTCCTGGCGCCTCACGCGGCCTCTGCGTTCGCTCGGAAATCTGCTGAAACGCGGCCGGGGAACCGGCGGCTAGCCTCCAAAATGCCCCGATCTGCGGACCATTCCGCATTGGACATGCGGGGTCCGCGTGCCTATATTCCGGTCACTTTTCCGTCATCCCCGATGACACCAGGCTTCGCCCGCAAGGGCGGGCGGAGCGCAAAGGAGATTTGCCATGGCGACGACGCCGCTCATGCCAAAGGCGACCGCTGTCTGGCTCGTCGAAAACACCGCACTGTCGTTCGAGCAGATCGCCGATTTCTGCAAGCTGCACCCGCTCGAAATAAAGGCGATCGCCGACGGCGACGCCGCGCAGGGCATCAAGGGTCTCGACCCGGTGTCGACCGGCCAGCTCACGCGCGACGAGATCACCGGCGCGGAAGCCGACCACGACATCCGCCTGCACGTCGCCGATCCCAAGGTGCGCCTGCCGGAGGCCAAGAAGAAGAAAGGCCCGCGCTACACCCCGGTGTCGCGCCGCCAGGATCGGCCGAACGCGATCCTGTGGCTGGTGCGCAATCATTCCGAACTGAAGGACGCGCAGATCATGCGCCTCGTCGGCACGACCAAGTCGACGATCCAGGGCATCCGCGAGCGCACCCATTGGAACGCCGCCCAGCTTCAGCCGCTCGACCCGGTGACGCTCGGACTGTGCTCGCAGATCGATCTCGACTTCGAGGTCCAGCGCGCCGCCAAGGAAAAGCCGGCGGTCGAGCCGCGCGGCGCGACGCTGCTGCCAGCCGCCGCGACCACGGCTGCCGCCGCCGAGAAGGCGGAGGCCGCGGAGGCCGCCAAGAAGTCCGGCGACGACCTCAGCGTCGAATCGGTCTTCGCCAAGCTCAAGCAGATCGGCGGCAAGGGCGAAG
>CAYZMR010000370.1:0-1823 GCA_964479515.1 uncultured Hyphomicrobiales bacterium
TCCTTCACCTCCTCCTGGAGGATGTTGAAGCTCTTGCCCATCTCGCCGAGTTCGTCATGGGACAGGATCTTGACCGGCAGGATGTTGACCGACACATGCGCGGCATCGAGCTCTCCGCGTCCGAGCGCTGCCATGGCTTGCGAGAACTCTCGCAGCATTCCTGAGGTCAATCGCTTGGCCGCCTCGCTGACCTCGGTCGCCGTGTGTGTGATCATTCCCGGCAAGACCAGGCCTACGCTTATCGTCAACAGGGCGACGACGACGAAAATGTCCTCGAGCGCGGCCATCAGCGCCTTGTGCCCGTCCGCGATGCTGCTGACCGCCATGAAGTAGCCGCCGCCATCCAGCACCAGCACGAACAGCATGGCGCCGGTCAGTTTCGTGTGCAGGGTGCGCGCCACCACCGGAAGGCCCTCGCGCAGCCGGTCCTCTATCACGCGCCACGCGTAAAGCGCGGCGCCGGAATAGGCCAACGCGAGGCCGAACAGGACCGTCGGCAGGCCGAACTGCTGGAATCCCAGAATGGCGGACAAGAGCCACACCGCGGACGCACCAATGCCGAGCACGATCGTGCCCCGCGGCGCGCGATAGGGTCGCGTGGCGTCCGGGAGATCGCGGCGCAACAGCCAGGCGGCGATATTCGGCATGCAAACGCTGATGAGATAGGTGAAGTTTGCCGCCGCGATCATCCATATGGGAACGCCCATCATCAGGAAGATGATCGCCATGCCGGCGGTCAGAAGCGTGGCCGCCCAGGGGCAATCCGTCCTGGAGCGCCAGGCGAGAAAGCGCGGCAGCAGCCCATCCTCGCTCAACTGGGACAGCGTGCGCGCCGCGCCGGCGAGCGGCTGCATCGTTCCATGGAACATGTTGAGGATGATGAACCAGACGGCGGCCGCCTTGCCGAAGCTGCCGAGCAGTGGCGCGAATGTCGGCCCGAGCACGAGCGCGAGGTCCTTGCCGAGCTGTGCCGGACCGAGAACGCCGAGCCACACGAGCGGCAGGACGATGAAGTAGAGACCCGCCATTGCGCCGCTCGCCAGCATGGCGCGCGGCACGTTGCGGTTTGGATCCTTGGTCTCGCCAACGTGGCAGGCGGCCGCCTCGAACGCCGGTGCGGCGAAGCCGATCAGATAGAGGCCGGCCATCACCGACGTCAGATCGCCGAACCAGCCGGGAAAGGGCGACGTCAGCGTAAAGGTCGTCGCCTGCCTCCAGTCCACCGCGCCGGTCAGAATGGGAATGAGGGAGGACAGAAAGGCCAGCGTGGCGGAGGCCACGGCGATCGGGATGGCGAGGCGCGTGACCCACCTTATTCCGCACAGGTTGACGATGGTGAACGCCGAGACGATCGCAATCGCCACCACCTCGACCGGAAGGCTCGGCAAGTACCACTGCTGAATGGCGGCCGAGGAGAGGAGCGCGGTCAGCCCGCAGGTCGGAACCCAGCCCCACCAATAGCAGGTGCCGGTCAACGCCGAGAGCACCGGGCTATAGGGCCGGAACGCCTCCGCGCAGGCAGCGGAAATGCCGCCGACCCGGTTCGGCCACATCAGTACAAGCTCGGTCCACGCGGGTGCCGCCGCCCAGCTCAACAGGACGCCAATAATGAGCAGGGGCACGGCCGCGCTGGCCTGCCCAAGGATATCTCCCTGGCCAACGAAAAGCGCAGTGATCAGAAAAATCATCTGATTACTGCCGCCCATCGCCAGTGCGGTCGTCCCACCCCATCCTATCGTTCTTGGATGCGAGCGCTTGCCGCTATCGAACCAGCTTGCAGCCACTTCGCTCACTTTCTCCTGTCCGCTCGCGGCCGCGGCGAG
>CAYZMR010000370.1:1923-3725 GCA_964479515.1 uncultured Hyphomicrobiales bacterium
AGGCCTGGACCAATAAGCGCCGGCAGGGGTGATGGGACCGTGAAAAAATTGCAGACAGGTGTTCGCTTATTCGATTGTGCGTTTCTATCTGGCTGCAAGCTATTGATTTATAATGAAAATATTCGTGGATGCCGGACTCCGACAAGTGCGTCCGGGACCTATTTATGAATTGGACTTCAGGGGTGGATCGCCTCGCCGGTCGCTGCGTCGGTGACAAGACGAAGGGTCTCTCGACCCGCTAACTTGATGCGACTCGCCGATCACCGGTATCCGCTAATATGTTGGTACGCTTTCTCGGCAAGCAGCTGCGAACCGCTTGCTCCCTTGCAGCAGCCAGATGAAGGAGCGGCGATGAATCGACGTAGCATCCTCGGTTTAACTGCGACGACAGCCGTCGGACTTGCGTTGTCACCGCCGCGCGCTTTCGGACAGACGGCTGGTGCAACCCCCGTGATGGCCGCGCTCAGCGCTTACATGAGCGCAGCCGCAACGCGCGCGCTTCCGCCGGACGTCGCGGAGCAGGCCAAGCACCACCTGCTCGATTCTCTCGCGTCGATGATATCCGGATCGGAATTGCCGCCGGGCCAGGCCGCGCAGCGCTACATCCGCGCGCACGGCGGAAAGGGGGCGGCGACGATCGCCGGTACGCTGCTTACGGCCGCGCCGGGCGATGCCGCGCTCGCCAATGGGATGATGGCGCATGCGGATGAGACCGACGACTCACACAACGCCTCGCGTTCGCATCCGGGCTGCTCGGTCGTGCCCGCGGCGCTTGCGGTCGGCGAGGAGCTTGGCATCGACGGGGCGCATTTCCTTCGTGCCGTGACGCTTGGCTATGACATCGGCCCGCGCGTGGTCATGGCTATGGGCGGCGCCGAATTCAGCTACGAGAGCAGCTTGGCGACGCACAGTATCGCGGGAAACTTCGGCGCCACGGCCGCCGCGACCTGCGCCGCCGGCCTCGATGCAGGCCAGACGCGCTGGGCGCTCGACTACGCGGCACAGCAATCCTCCGGCATTGTCGCCTGGCGGCGTGACACCGACCATATCGAGAAGGCATTCGTGTTCGCCGGCATGGCGGCGCGCAACGGCGTCACCTCGGCGCTCGTCGTGCAAACGGGATGGAATGGTGTGGACGACATTTTCTCCGGCGCGGACAACTTCTTCCTCGCCTACGCGCCGAAGGCGCAGCCCGACCAACTCGTCGAGAAACTCGGCGAGCGCTACGAGATCGTGCAGACCGACATCAAGAAGTGGACCGTCGGCTCGCCGATCCAGGCGCCGCTCGACGCGGTCGAGGCGATCCGCAACAAACGGCCGTTCGAGGCCGATCAGGTGCAGCGCGTGACGGTGCGCCTTGCCCCTTCGGTCGCCGCGGTGGTGGACAACCGTGACATGCCGGATATCTGCCTGCAGCACATGGTTGCCGTGATGTTGCTCGACAAGACCGCCTCCTTCCATGCCGCGCACGACAAGCCGCGCATGCGTGACCCGGCGGCGCTGCGCCAGCGCGCGAAAGTGGACCTCGTGCGCGAAGAAGATCTCGCCAAACTCCTGCCGGTGCGCGTCGCCATCGTCGAGATCGACCTGACGGATGGCACCCGCCTCTCGGAGCGCGTCTCGGCGGTGCGCGGCACGCCGCGCAATCCGATGTCGCGCACGGAAGTGATCGACAAGGCGCGTGACCTCACCATGCCGGTGCTGGGGCGCGAAAAGTCGGAACGACTGATCGAGACGGTGTATGCGATCGAAACCGTCACGGACGTGCGCAGCCTGCGGCCCCTCCTTCAGCGCATCTAGAC
>CAYZMR010000371.1:0-3724 GCA_964479515.1 uncultured Hyphomicrobiales bacterium
CCGTACAGTGGGCGGATGCCGGCCGCGCAGGCCGGCGAGTACCGATGGCGGGCAAGTCGATTACAGGTCAGGCGTTGCGGACGCACGGGCGCGCGCGGGTGTTGCAACGCCTGCGCCCCGCCGTCATGGCCGTTATCCAGGTCCTGCTGGCCGCGATGGTCTCGCTGCTGCTCGAAAGCGCGGTCGACGCGGCTCCGGTCAACGGCGAGGTCGCCGTCTCAACCAGCGGCGGATACGCGCGCCTCATCTTCACGCTCGCCGACGAGGTCGAGGCGAACGTGCGCCTCGCCAACGGCATCGTGGTCATCACATTCGGCAAGCCGGTCGCGGTCTCGGTCGACCGCGTGGCGCAGACCGCCGGCGGCTACGTGGCGGCCGCGCGCGCCGATCCGGACGGCGCCGCGATCAGGCTCGCGCTCACCCGCAAGGTGACCGTCAACTCAATGGCGGCGGGAGAGAAATTCTTCGTCGATCTGCTTCCCGAGGACTGGGCCGGTCTGCCGCCGGGACTGCCGCAGGAGGTCGTGGACGAGCTCGCGCGCCGCGCGCGCGAGGCCGACAAGAAGGCGCGCGAGCAGAAGCAGCTTGCGGCGCTGCGCGAGCAGCCGGCCGTGCGCGTGCGCGTCGGCGCGCAGCCGACGTTTACGCGCTACGTCTTCGAATTGCCGGGCTTGGTGCCGATCGCGCACGATCGCGTCGACAACAAGCTCACGCTCACCTTCGAGGCGCCGCTGCGTTTCGATCTCGCCGACGTGCAGGCCGCGTTGCCGCCGTCCGTCCAGGCGATCGAGAGCGGCCCACCCGGGGAACGCGTGACGGTGCGCTTCGCCTTCATCGGCAAGGTGGACGTGCGCACCTTCCGCGAGGACAACAACTACGTCGTCGACGTCCAGCCGATCGTGCCGCGCGTCGAAGCGCCGAGCGCGCAGCGGCCGGGCCAGCCGAACGGGCTGATCTCTGGCTTGATCGAGACGCGTCCCGCGCCGAACGCGGCGGTGCCGCCGCCGGCCGCCGCGCCGTCGCCGCCCGCCACGCCACCGCAGGCGATTGCGCCGCCCGCCGCGACAGCTCCCGCGGCCGCTTCCAAGCCGCCGGAGCCGCCAGCGCCGACCGTCGATGCGGCTGCCCCGCCCGCGCGCGATCCCGCGGCGCCGGTCGTCGTCGAGGTCAAGCGCCAGGGCGACACGCTGCGCCTGGTGTTTCCGTTCGCGACCCCGACGCCGGCGGCCGTGTTCGGACGCGCCGATTCGATCTGGCTCGTGTTCGACAGCCAGGCGCCGATCGATATCGCCCAAGTCATCGCTCAGGCCGGCCGCACGATCGTTGGAGCGACGGTCACGCGCTCGCGCGAGGGCGAGGTGGTGCAGGTGAAGCTCGACCGCGCGAAGCTGACGAGCGTCAGCACCGAAGGCGCGGTATGGGCCGTGACGGTCGGGGACGTCGCGCTCGAACCCACGCGTCCGCTCGGCGCGCTGCGCAACACCAGCGCTGCGGCGCGCGCGAACGTCACCATCCCGTTCGACCAACCGGCGCAGTTGCATCGGCTGAGCGATCCCGACGTCGGTGACACGCTGCTCGTCGTGACCGCGCTCGGCCCCGCGCGCGGGTTCGTCAAATCGCAGGACTTCGTCGAGTTTCGCGCGCTCGCCTCGACCCATGGCGTCGTGATTCAGCCGCTCGCCGACGACGTCACCGCCGAGGTCACGCCGGAAAAGATCATCGTCACGCGGCCGGGCGGGCTGACGCTGTCCGGCGCGGGGGCGCGCGCGACCGCGGGGCCGTCGGCCGAGCCTGTGCGGCGCGCCGATCGTGCCTTCCTGGTCGATCCGCAGGTCTGGGGCGCCGACCGCGCCGCCGACTTCCGCGAGCGGCAGACCGAATTGATCCGCGCCGCTGCCGACGCCGAGGCGCTGCGCCGCAACGCCGCGCGCCTCGACCTCGCGCGCTTCTATCTCGCGCGCGGCATGGAGGCGGAAGCCAAGGGCGTGCTCGATCTGCTGGCCGGCGACGAGCGCGCGGTCGCCGAAGATGCGAGACCGCTGGTGCTGCGCGCGATCGCCAACATTCTGTTGCATCGGCCGGTCGATGCGATGAAGGACCTGACGCAGACGGCCGTCGGCAATCATTATGACGCGCCGCTGTGGCGGGCGCTGGCGCAGTCGGAGCAGGGCGATTGGGCGCAAGCGCGCGAGGGCTTCAAGACCTTCGACGCGGCGATCGCGACGCTGCCGGTCGAGCTGCAGCGCCAGGTCTGCATGGAGGCGCTGCGCGCCGCGATCGAGGCACGCGATTTCGGCGACGCGGTGAACCGGCTGCACGAATTGGAAACGCTCGGCGTGCCGTCCGAGCTTGCCCCGGCCTTCGCCGTGCTCAAGGGCCGGGTCGCCGAGGGGCTCGGGCACCTCTCGGACGCGCTCGCGCTCTATCACGGCGCGGCCGATACGGCCGACCGCGCGGCGGCGGCGCAGGCCGGCCTACGCGAGATCGCGCTGCGCCAAAAGATCGGCGACGTGAAGCGCGAGGACGCGGTCGCGTCGCTCGAGACGCTCACGACGATCTGGCGCGGCGATGAGACCGAGGCCGAGGCGCTCGCCATGCTGGCGCGCTTCTACGGCGAGGACGGCCGCTACCGCGACCAGTTCCACATCATGCGTGTCGCGCTCGTGGCTCATCCGCGCTCCGAAATGACCCGACGCATCCAGGACGAGGCCGCGACCGCGTTCGAGGCGCTGTTCCTGACGCCGAAGGGCGACGGAATGCCGGCGATCGACGCGCTCAGCCTGTTCTATGATTTCCGCAACCTGACGCCGGTCGGGCGGCGCGGCGACGAGATGATCCGCCGGCTCGCCGACCGGCTCGTCTCGGTGGACCTGCTCGACCAGGCGGCCGAGCTCCTGCAGCACCAAGTCGACAATCGTCTGCAGGGCGCCGCGCGCGCGCAGGTCGCGGCCCGCCTCGCGGTGGTCTATCTGATGGCGCGCAAGCCCGATCGCGCGATCCAGACGCTGCGTACGAGCCGCGCCGGCGACTTGCCGACCGAGCTGCGCAACCAGCGCCTGATGATCGAGGCGCGCGCTCTCTCGGACACCGGCCGAGCCGACGTGGCGCTCGAAGTCGTCGGCAACATGAACGGGCGCGAGGTCGAACGCCTGCGCGCCGACATCCTGTGGCGGGCGCGGCGCTGGCGCGCGGCGGCCGAACAGATCGAGAAGCTTCTCGGCGAGCGCTGGCGCGATCCGTCGCCGCTCACCGATCCGGAACGCGCCGACGTGCTGCGCGGCGCGCTCGGCTACACGCTCGGCGAGGAGACGATCGGGCTCGACCGCTTCCGCCAGAAATATCTGCCGCGGATGGCCGAGGGGCCGGACCGGCGCGCGTTCGACATCGTGACCGCGCCGTTCGCGCCGAGCGCTCCTGAGTTCGCCGAGATCGCCAAGACGATCGCGGCGGTCGACACGCTCGACATCTTCCTGCGCGACATCAAGGCGCGGCCCGATACCGCGCCGGTGTCCTCGATCCCAGCCGCGCCGGCGACGGCTCCGCCCCTGGTCACCGGCAGCGCGGGTTAGCTGCCGTAACTCTGCACCAGGCTGCCGGCGACGAGGTGCCAGCCGTCGACCAGCACGAAGAAGATCAGCTTGAAGGGAAGCGATACGACGACCGGCGGCAGCATCATCATGCCCATCGACATCAGCACCGAGGCGACGACCAGATCGATGATCAG
>CAYZMR010000372.1:0-1935 GCA_964479515.1 uncultured Hyphomicrobiales bacterium
CCGGTGCGCGAGGCGTACATCTCGGCGATCATCACGCCGGTGAAGTTGAAGATCATCGAGATGCGCAAGGTTTCGAGCAGGATCGGCATCATGCTCGGCACATAGACGCGCCTGAGGATCTGCCAGCGCGTCGCGCCGAACGAGCGCGCGACCAGCACATGGTCCTCGCGTACGGATTCGACCGCCGCGGTCGCGCTCATGATCACGATGAACAGCGTTGAGAACGCCGCATAGGCGACCTTCTGCTGGAAGCCGATGCCCATGATCAGGATGAACATCGGCAGGAAGATCGATTTCGGCACGCTGAACACATAGAACAGCAGCGGCTTGAAGACTTGCCCCAGGTAGTCGTGCTCGGCGATGAGAACGCCGATCGCCGCGCCGAGCGGCACGGCGATGATGAACGCCACGATCACCTCGGCGGAGGTGACCAGGATCGCCTCGTGAACCTGCGGGCGGCCGAGGATGTCGAACAGCGTCTTGAGCACGTCGGTGAAGGGCGGCAGCAGCAGCGGATTGACAATGCCGTTGCGCGGCAGCGTCTCCCACGCGGCGAGTACCAGCGCGAGCAGCAGGAGGCGGATGAGAATGAGCTGGAGGCGGGTCATGGTTGCCCCGTCGTCATCCCGGCCGAGCGCAGCGAGAGCCGGGACCCATAGCCACTATCCCCTCCATATCGCACCGCTTGTGGTTATGGGTCCCGGGTTCCGGCCTGCGGCCGGCCCCGGGATGACCATAGTTGCTAGGCCATCGTCGGCACGGGCCGGAACGTCGTCACGTAGATATCCTCCACCGGCGCCAAGTCCGTCATGCCGATCAGGCGTCCCATGTCGAGCGCGCGCGCCATCGTATCCTTGGTCATCTCGCCGTCGCGCGACAGCTTGACGATGTTGTTGTCGAGCTCGGCCTCCGCGATCGCCGGCGGAATCTCGTCGATCTCGGCGATCATCTTGATCGCTTCGGCGCGATTCTTCGGGTCCTGTAGGAACGCAAGCCCGCCATAGAGCGCGTTGAGCGTCTTCTGCAGGACGACCGGCTTGTCCTTGATGAACTTGTCGAGCGCCATCCAGGCGCCGGTCATGTGCGGCGGCACCGCGCTTCCGAAGTCGATCAGGCTGCGCGCCTGCTTCTCCTGGAACATCTTGTAGGTCAGCGGCGAGTAGAGCACCGTCGCGTCGATGTTGCCGGAGAGCAGGTTCGGCACCAGCCCGCCGCCGCCGAGCGGTACGCGGGTGAACTGGATCTTGCGGTCGGCCTGCGCCCACAGCGCGAGGATGTCGGTGCCCGATCCCGCCGACGTGATGCCGACCTTCTTGCCGGCGAGCTCGCTCACGTCCTTGATCGGCGAATCCGTCTTCACCACGAGATGCCAGCCGTAATAGCCGAGCGCGGAGCCGGCGACGTTCTTCGCCATCACGCCCTTGCGGATGCCGGCCGCGACCGACGAAGCCGAGTTCATGATGACGTCGGCGGCGCCCGCCGCCATCGCCTCGTAGCCTTCCGCGCCGCCGCGATAGACCGTGAGCTCCGCCGCGATGCCTTCCTTCTCGAACAGCTTCTGGCGCAGCGCGGTCTCGGCGATGATGGTCGGGTAATAGGTCTTGGTCGGCAGTCCGATGCGCACGACCTCGCCGGCCGCGCGCGCAATCGATGGCAGGCCGAGCGCCGCCACGCCAGCTGCGCCGTATCCGAGCACGCGGCGGCGCGATGGCGAGAGCCGGTCTCTATGTGTGAAGATGGTCATGACATTTCCCTCCTAGGCTGGACCCGGCGCCTGAAGCGCTTCTTGGGCTGTCGACACTCTATCAAATCATATCGGCGGGGTCGCGCAAAAGAGCCATTCGTCGCGACGTGCCGACGCCGAAAATTCAGGCAGGCGGCTTGGGATCGACATCGAGCCGCGCGACCCAGCCTTCGAGCCCCGGTTTCGCCGCC
>CAYZMR010000372.1:2035-3711 GCA_964479515.1 uncultured Hyphomicrobiales bacterium
CTTGGGATCGACATCGAGCCGCGCGACCCAGCCTTCGAGCCCCGGTTTCGCCGCCGGGTAGCGCTGCAAGACGATCGGATCGTGGCCCGGCACGATGTGGTTTGGCGACCCGGCGAGCCGTTTGATCGTCTCGTAGCCCTCGAGCACCTCGCCCACATTGTAGGTGATGGGAAAGACGCGCCCCTGCTCGACGTGGGCATAGAGGTGGATCGTGTCGGAGGCGAGCACGACGTCGCCGCGCTTTGTCTTGACCCGCACGCACTGCAATCCCTTCGAGTGTCCGCCGATCTTGTGCACCGTGATTCCGGGGGCGATCTGGTCCACGCCGTCATGGAACGTGACCCGGCCGGCGAACACCTTGCGCACCATCGCGACGACGTCTTCCTCCTCGAACGGGATGCGCAGGTGCTGGTGGCACATGCAGCGGCCGGTCGCGTAGGCCATCTCCATGTCCTGCACATGGAAGCGCGCATTCGGAAACGTGTCGTAATTGCCGCAGTGGTCGTAATGCAGGTGGCTGACGATGACGTTGCCGACTTTGTCGGGCGCGACGCCGATCGCGTTGAGCCCTTCGGCGATCGGCTTTGAGATGACGCGGCCGCGCTTCTTGGCCATCGCGGCATCGAAACCGGTGTCGACCACGAAGTTGCCGCTCGGCCCGACAATCGCCCAGACGAAGTAGTCGATCGGCTCCGGCGCGTCGTGCGGGTCGCCGCCGAGGTAGTTCTCGGCCTTCTTGCGCTCGTGGCGGCCGTACTTGATCGCGTAGATCTCGTGGATGTCGTCGGACATTGATTCCTCCCCTCTGCTTCGTCATGCCCGGCCTTGTGCCGGGCATCCCGCTTAGGATGGCATTGAGCCTCCTTGCCGGGATGGCCGGGACAAGCCCGGCCATGACGAGGAAAATCACTTTTTCTGTTCGGCGAACACCTCGCGCGCCTGGCGGAACGCGTCGACGCCCGCCGGAATGCCGGCATAGATCGACATGTGGATGAATATCTCGCGGATCTGCTCCTTGGTCAGTCCGTTGGTGAGCGCGCCACGGATGTGCAGCTTCAATTCATGCGGACGGTTCAGGATCGCGATCATCGCGAGGTTGAGCATGCTGCGCTCTTTCTTTGAAAGGCCCTCGCGACCCCAGCCCGCGCCCCAGCAGTACTCGCTGACGAATTCCTGAAACGGCCGGTTGAAATCATCCGCGTTCTTCATCGAGTTCTCGACATACTCCTTGCCGAGCACTTCGCTGCGGATCTTCAGTCCGGTCTCGTATGTTGCCTTGTCCATTGGTAGCTTCCTCCTGCTTGTTGGATTGGGGAGACGCTTATGAGTGATTATCCGGGAGGCGCGTGGCTTGCGCGCTACCGCGAGCGGGTGAATGGCGACGCCGAATTAAAGGTCATCGGCGACTGGTTCACAACCACGTTCGGACTGACCTTCGGAGATGCCCGCTATGCCGTAAAGGTCGAAAAGGGCGCGATCGTCGACATCGTGGCGCCGAAGCTCGACACGCGCATGCCGTTCGGCTTCCGTGCGCCGGTCTCGGTGTGGCGCAAATTCTTGAGCGCCGACCCGCCGCCGCTGTTTCACGACTTCTTCGCCATGCTGATGCGCGTGCCGGACTTCGTGCTCGAAGGCGACAGCCTGATCGCCATGCAGAACGCGCGCGCGCTGCACCG
>CAYZMR010000373.1:0-3707 GCA_964479515.1 uncultured Hyphomicrobiales bacterium
ACCGCCGACAACAGCACGATCAGCGCGATCACGGTGTACATCAGCGCGAAGGCGACCTGCACGCCGACGCGGCGCTGCTCCAAGGCCGCGAATTCGGCGACGCTCTCGCGCGCGGCCTGGAGCTGATCGACGACGCGCGGGTCGAGCGGCCGCGCGACGTAGAGATAGGCATCGTCATAGCCGCGCAGCTTGATCACGGCGGCGACGGTCTTGGAGTCCAAGAACAGAGCCGCCTGCGGCTCCTGGTCGCCGACATTGGCGAGCGCGCCGGCCGAGGTCGGCGGCGCGAAATCGCCGACGCCCTGCATCTCGGCGCGCTCGATCACGGTGAGGTCGCTGTGCACCATCAGGGTGAGCGGCAGGCCGCGCACCTGCGCCTGCGCGTTGAGGAATTGGCGGAAGTGGTCGCGGTCGGAATCAAACAGCGGCTTTGCGCGCGCGACGTCGTAGGACATGGCCGCGAGCTCGTTGCGGATCAGGGCGGCGTGCTCGTTGAAATAGGCCTGCGCCACCATCTGCGAATTGGCGATGACGGTCTGGATGCGGACCGTGAACCAGGGCGCGAGCGCGCGGTCGAGCGTCACGCTGGCGACGATCGCGATCAGGATTGCCGGCACCGCCGCGATGATCGAGAACAGCCCGATGATGCGCCCATGCAGCCGCGCCCCTGCTCGCCCGCGCCGGCGCGCCTGTAGGATCAGCCACAGCTCGCGCCCGATCACCGCCACCAGCAGCAGCACCGCGACCGCGTCGATGATCAGGACCGAGACCACCACCTGATGGGTCGGGGCGACCGGCGTGAGGCCCGCCAGCACCAGGAAGGTCACGACCGCCGAGATCATCGCCATGGTGACGGCGGCAAGCCCGAGGATGCGCGCCGCCAGCCGCGGCGGCGAGGCGCCGGCGGACGGATCAGCTATTGCGGCGTCGTCGGCGCTTGTCATCGCGTGGGGCTGGACCGGGCAAGTGGCAGGCAGCAAAGCCACGGCGGCAACGGTTTCGTGCCGTTGAGCCGCGATAATTGATGCATTTATACAACAATGTTGCCCGATTGCGACAAATCCGGGGCGCAAACGCGTGCGACGTCGCCTCATCCGCCGAAGCGGACCGCGTTACCATCGAGGCGGGTCAGTTTCACCGGCTCGGATCG
Source organism: uncultured Hyphomicrobiales bacterium (assembly GCA_964479515.1). Classification (GTDB taxonomy): domain Bacteria; phylum Pseudomonadota; class Alphaproteobacteria; order Rhizobiales; family Xanthobacteraceae; genus PALSA-894. Next base: position 1,151 of record CAYZMR010000373.1, read on the forward strand.
CCTCATCCGCTGGTGCGGATGACTTGGATGTCGAGGTCGCGGATCTTCTTGCGCAAGGTATTGCGGTTGACGCCCAGCAGGTCGGCGGCCCGGATCTGGTTGCCGCGGGTCGCCGCCAAGGCAGCCGAGAGCAGCGGCTGCTCGATCTCGCGCAGGACGCGGTGGTAGAGCCCGGGCGGCGGCAGGTTGTCGCCGAAATTCGAGAAATAGCGCGTGAGATAGCGCTCGACCCCGCCCGCGAGCGTGTCCTCCGAGCGCGGCTCGTCATCGGGCGCCGAGATCGCCGGCTGGGTGAGTTCCGCGTCGATCACCGCCGCCGTGATGGTCTCCTGCGGATAGAGCGCCGCGAGCCGGCGCGCGAGGTTTTCCAGTTCGCGCACATTGCCGGGCCAGCGGTAGCGCTTGAGGCGGTCGAGGGCCGCCTGATCGATCTGCTTCGGCGGCAACCCCTCGCGTTCGGCCTGGGCGAAGAAATGCCGGATCAGGTCGGACACGTCTTCCACGCGCTCGCGCAGCGGCGGCAGCCGCAGCGGCACGACGTTGAGGCGGAAGAACAGGTCCTCGCGGAAAAGCCCCTGCTGGATGAGAATCCGCAGATCCTTGTTGGTCGCGGCCACGATGCGCACGTCGGCCTTGATCGGCGTGCGACCGCCGACGGTGGTGTATTCGCCCTGCTGCAGCACGCGCAGGAGCCGCGTCTGCGCCTCCATCGGCATGTCGCCGATCTCGTCGAGGAACAGCGTGCCGCCCTCGGCCTGCTCGAAACGGCCGGGATTGCGGGTGTTGGCGCCGGTGAAGGCGCCCTTCTCGTGGCCGAACAGCTCGGACTCGACAAGATCGCGCGGGATCGCCGCCATGTTGATGGCGACGAACGGGCCCGCGCGGCGCTTGCCGTAGTCGTGCAGCGCGCGCGCCACCAGCTCCTTGCCGGTGCCGGACTCGCCCGTGATCATCACGGTGAGGTCGGTCTGCATCAGCCGCGCGACGAAGCGGTAGATCTCCTGCATGGCCGGCGAGCGGCCGACCAGCGGAATGGTACCGAGGTCCTCGATCTTGACGTGCTCGCGCGGCCGTTCCTTCGGCTCGGAGAGCGCGCGTCCGACGATGGTGATCAGCTCCTTCAGGTCGAACGGCTTGGGCAGATACTCGTAGGCGCCCCGTTCCGAGGCGCGGATCGCCGTCATGAAGGTGTTCTGCGCGCTCATGATGATGACGGGCAGTTCCGGCCGCAGCTTCTTGATGCGCGGCAGGAGATCGAAGGCGTTCTCGTCCGGCATCACGACGTCGGTGATGACCAGGTCGCCGTCGCCCTGGCTCACCCAGCGCCACAGCGTCGCGGCATTGCCGGTCGACCGCACCTCGTAGCCGGCGCGCGACAAGGCCTGGTTCAACACCGTCCTTATCGCGGCGTCGTCATCGGCGACCAGTATGTTTCCTGCGGGCATCTAGTCCCTCTTCAGGCTCCGCCACCCGGCGCGGCGTCGTCGCCCGTGAACATGGGCATCAAAACGCGGAAAACGGTGTGTCTCGGCTGCGACTCGCATTCGATGATTCCGCCATGGTCGCCGACGATCTTCGCCACCAATGCAAGTCCCAGGCCGGTTCCGGTGGGTTTCGTGGTCACGAACGGATCGAACAGGTGCGGCATGAGGTCGTCGGGGACGCCGGGGCCGTTGTCCTTGACGCAGAACTCCAGCGGCAGCGACACGCGCGCCTTGGAACCCGGAACCGACAGCCGCACGCCCGGCCGGAACGCGGTCGTGAGCTCGATCTGCCCGTCGGGCGCGTTCTCGCCGATCGCCTCGGCGGCGTTCTTCACGAGATTGAGGAACACCTGGATCAGCTGGTCGCGATTGCCGAACACCGACGGCAAGGACGGGTCGTAGACGTCGACGAATTTGATGTGGCGGGCAAAACCGGACAGCGCGAGCTTCTTCACGCGGTCGAGCACGACGTGGATGTTGACCGCCTCGCGTTCCACCGGACGCTCGTCGGCGAACACCTCCATGCGGTCGACCAGCTTCACGATGCGGTCGGCCTCGTCGCAGATGAGGCGCGTCAGCGTGCGATCGTCGTCGTTGGCCGACTGCTCGAGCAGCTGCGCCGCGCCGCGAATCCCCGAAAGCGGATTCTTGATCTCGTGCGCCAGCATCGCGGCGAGCGCGATCACGCCGCGCGCCGCTCCGCGGTGGGTCAGTTGCCGGTCCATCTTGTCGGCGATGGTGCGCTCCTGCAGCATCACCACCACGTGGCCGGGACGCTCCGGCACCGGCGCCACGTTGAGGTCGACGATGCGCTCGCCCGGCGTACGCGGGGTCGACAGGTCGACGCGATATTCGTTGACCGCCGCGCCGCGGCTCCGCACCTGGTCGATCAGCGCCAGCAGCGGCGAGCCAAACGGCACGAGATCGCGCAGTGCGTGCCGGCGCAGGAGCGGGATCGACACCTCGAAGAACACTTCCGCCGCGACGTTGGCTTCGACGATCTTGCCGTCGGGCCCGACCATCAGGACCGGATGCGGCAGCGCGTTGAGCACTGTGTCGGCGGTCTCGGTCGG
>CAYZMR010000374.1:0-3700 GCA_964479515.1 uncultured Hyphomicrobiales bacterium
TCGGCGATCTCGTCGGCGGTCACGATGTAGGGGCCGATCGGCGCGAAGGTGTCGCGCGATTTCATCTGGTAGAACGTGTTGCCGGTCGGCGGCAGGCCGCGCGCCGAGCCGTCGATGAAGTTCATGTAACCGAACACATGGCTCATCGCGTCGGCGGCGGTAACGTTTTTGGCGCGCTTGCCGATGACGACGGCGAATTCGGCCTCACCCTCGAACACCTTGGCGGGCGCGTCCGGCAATTCCATCGTGTCGCCCGGTCCGATGATCGCGCCCGGCGACTTGAGGAACGCGTTGATCGGGGCGGGCTCGCTGCGCGTGCCGTCCTCCATGTAGTTGACCGCCATGCAGACGATCGTGCCGGGCCGCGGCAGCGGCGGGCGCAGGCGCACGCCCGCGAGCGGAGCGCCTTGCTCGCGCGCGGCCGTCTCTTCCAGGCGTCTGCGATAATCGGAAAAGCGCGCGATCAGCCCGCCGATGAGATCGTGCGGGCCGATATGCGGGATGTCGGCGACGGCCGCGCTCACATCCACGATGCGGTCGCCTTTGATGACGCCGAGTTTGAAATCATCGAAATAGGCAAGCTTCATGGGACAGGCTCCGGACGAGAATTGATCCCTTCCGCTCATGCCCGCGCAAGCGGGCATCCAGCAACAAGCTGGGTCCCCGCTTTCGCGGGGACGAGCGGTCGTCGTTAGTATCGCTCGATATGCTTGGCGTTGATAACACGGTTCCAGCGCGCGATCTCGGCGGCGACCTGGTCGCGCATCTCTTCCGGCGTCGAGGGCAACGGCACGTTGCCGACGTCGGCGAGCCGCTGGCGCACGTCCGGCAGATCGAGGATCGCCCGCACCTCGCTGTTGAGCCGATCGATGATCGGCCGCGGCGTCGCGGGCGCGACGGCGAGGCCGAGCCACGACATCACCTCGACGCCGGGAAGGGTCTCCGAGATGGTCGGGATGTCCGGCGCGAGCGGAAAGCGCTTCGGCGAGGAGACCGCGAGCCCGCGCACCTTGCCACTGGCGATCTGCGGGAACGCCGAGGTTCCGGTGTCGATCGCCACGTCCACGCGGCCGCCAAGGAGATCGGGCAGCATCTGGGTCGAGCCGCGATAGGGAATGCCGCGCATGGTGGTGCCGGCCTCGACGTTGATCATCTCGCCGAGGAGATGATGCACGCTGCCGGGCAGGTTCATCGCGTAGGTGAGGCCGTCCGGCGCGGCCCTCGCGCGGGCGATCAGGTCGGCGAAGGACTTGATCGGCGAATCCTGCGCCACCAGCACCACCATGGGATAGCCGGAGACGAAGGTCACCATGGCGAAGTCCTTCACGGGATCGAACGGCAGCGCCTTGGCGGACGCCGCGCGCGCCGAGAAGCCGCCGGTCAGCATGCCGATGAGGTAGCCGTCGGGTTGCGAGCGCGAAAGCGCGCTCCAGGCCGGCGTGCCGGTCGACGCTGAATTTTCCACCACCACCGGCTGGCCCAATCGCTCGGCGAGCTTCTCGGCGATGATGCGGCCGATGAGGTCAGGGCTGCCACCGGCCGGCGTCGAGATCGACATGCGGATCGGGCGCGACGGCCATTGATCCGCCTGCGCCGATGATGCCGTGAAGGCGGCGGCGATGACAAATGCGGCCGCAACCGCGCGCAGACGAAACATGCTGTCTCCCGGACAAGCAGCGCAACGCGCCAGCCCCTTGCCCGGTACACACGATCGCGCGCTCGCGTCAACCGGCCAGCTTGGTTGCGCTCCGCCGATCAACTCGCGAACGGCGACGAATAACCGGCGACGAGCTTGACCAGATCGGCTTGCCGACTGGTCTCGGTCTTCTCGAACACGTGCTGGAGATGCGTCCGGACGGTATTGTCGGAGACCCCCAGTATCCCGGCCACCTCGGGAACGCCGCCGAAGTCGACGATCGAGAACAGCACGCGCAGCTCGGCCGGCGTCAGGCGAAATTCATGCGCGATCGCCTCCGGGAGCGACGGCAGATCGAGTCCGGCCTTGCGCACGAAAACGACGGCGACCGCGGCGTATGAAATGCCGGCCTTGCGCCGCGTGCCGGATGTCAGCGGCAGCACATTGGCGATGTAGCGCTCGCCGTCAGTCGCCTTGAGCGGCACCGCGATGCCCTTGCGTCCGAGCAACAGATCGCCTTCCGGCGCGGTGGCGAAGATGTCGCCGAGCACTTGCTCGGCGTGCGGATCGATCGCGCGGAGGCGCCCGTTCGCGGCCTTCAGCACGTTGCCATGCGACAGCATGGCGTGGCCGCTGACATTGATGTGCACGAGGCTGCCGCGCGCGTCGACCAGGAACATCGCGGCGGCCAGCGTGTCGAGCGCATCGGCGAGCGCGGCGGCTTCGACCTTGTGCAGGTCGATCACGCGGCCGATCAACAGGCTGCGGCGGACGTGGGGAATCAGCAGCGAGAACCGCCGGTGCGTCTCCTCGTCGGCGAGACCTTGGGTGAGATCGCGGATGACGGTGAAAAGAGCACAGCCCGTGCGTGACTTTTCCACGACCGAAAAGACAGCATCGACGTAGCCTTGCGGCGCGAGCCATTCGCGGCTGAATTTCGTCTTGCAAAATTCTTCGCGTGGAACAACGTCCGCGATGGAGAGGGATTTTTCCGCCTCGCAAAATACGACCGTTGGAAACAATGGATTGATCTTGAAATAACTGTCGAAATAGAGCTGACGGTATTCGGGGTCATGGGCCGAGGTAAAATAGAGCTCCGCGCATTTGCCAACATTGTCGTGCGAGTAGAGGTTTGTATTGGCGACCCCGACATAGGCGGATATTCCGTCGAAAACGCCGGGCCATAATGCCGGATCGAGCGCGGCATCGTAGATGTCGCCGATCAGCGTGGAGACTGTTTCCACTTCGGACATGATGAATGCCGGAACGGCCGCGGCGGTCCGTTTCGTGCGCTGCGTCCAAGCGAAAGCTTGGCCGGTGGGGCGTTTCGAAGCGCGGACCAGCATCGCTTCAATCAGAAGTATAGAGCAGCAACATAGGCCGGGTCAAAAAGGCGCGCCTCATCCATTCAGATGACGACGCTGCGCGCCCGAACGCCTATTTCCATGATCCGAGAGCTTCAAGCTTTCGGCATCAAGGAGGGCGACATGACGATCAAGATCGACCACGCGATCGCGGCATCCGGCACGTTCGGTCGCTCCGATACCGAAGGCATGCCGGCGGACTTCGCCGTCGTCTGCCTCTGGTCGTTCCTCGGCCTGGACCTGACGGCGCTGATCATCGCGCTTGGCTTCGGCGCGCAGCTCGCCGAAATCTTCTCGATCGCCGGATGATCGCCTGACAGCCCACTTCGGCGCGCGCGTTACTGGATGTCGCGCGACGGCGGCGCCAGCGGCTCGGTCGTGACCGACGTGTTGCTGCCGAGGCCCAGCACGACGCGCGCGGCGGCGAGCGCCGCGTCCGCCATCGCGGCATGGCCTTCGGCGGTCGGATGCACGGCGCCGCCATAGACGGCGCTCAGCACGCCCCAGGTCGCGTCGTGGATGTTGCTCGGCTTCTGCGTCGCCGAGAGGTCGTCCGGATAGGTCATCGCGACGAAATAGCTGTCATTGGCGGTGCGGATCCAGCGCGCGCGCGGCGTGTAGGCGCGGAAGTCCTTGACCGGCAGGCCGCAGGCGACCGGCTCGGTCGCGGCCTCGACCGGGCTTGCCGTGAAGGTCTTGC
>CAYZMR010000375.1:0-3686 GCA_964479515.1 uncultured Hyphomicrobiales bacterium
CTGTTCGGCGACATGCTCTCCGACATCGCCGCGATGCTGACCGGCTCGCTCGGCATGCTGGCGTCCGCCTCGCTCGGCGAGGTCGATCCGAAGACCGGCAAGCGCCGCGCGCTGTACGAGCCGGTGCACGGCTCGGCGCCGGACATCGCCGGCAAGGGGATCGCGAACCCGATCGCGATGATCGCGTCGTTCGCGATGGCGCTACGCTATTCGTTCGGGATGACGAAGGAGGCCGACCTGATCGAGGCTGCGATCGCGGCGGCGCTCAAGAAGGGCCTGCGCACCGCCGATATCGCCGCGCCGGGCGACAAGACGGTCGGCACGACGGAGATGGGGGATGCGATCATAGGAGAGATGGAGACGCCGGCGGGTTAGCCTCTGTTCGTCATCGCGGGCTTGTCCCGGCGATCTCGATGAGGGACGCGCGGTGCCCTCCTAAACGAGATGGCCGGGACAAGCCCGGCCATGACGACGGAAGGGACGGTGCTCGAAGCCTCAATACGGCAAATACGGATTGAACCCCGGCAGCTCGAACGGCATCGGCAGCGGGAAGCGGTGCGTGCCGGTCGGGTCCCACGCGGCCGACGGCGAAGCCTGCATGTAGGTGACGGGCGCCGCGTAGTCCATGAACTTGCGCTCGCCCGAGACCACGAAGGTGCCGCCGTCGAGGTAGCTGCGCGGCCTGACCGTGATCTTGGTGTGCGAGCGGCCGTACTCATCGATGAAGGTGATGCGCTCGGTCTGGTCGCCGCGATATTGGCGCCGGTTCTGCGCGTCGGCCGGGCCGGAGGCGGAGACAAGCGTTACGACCGCCGCGGCGGACAGAACAAAGATGGACGCACGGCGCATCGGATACCTCACTGTGCCATCAGATCACGATCGCGCTGATGATCTAACTGCTTGTTTCGGTAGAACGGCCGATTGTGCAGACCGTTCCCTTAACGCGCCCACAATAGCGGGCTCTGCGGCAAGCGCCAGTCACTCTTTTGCAACAGAGGAAGGCGAATTCTGTAGCAATTGCAGTCTTGTGAGGGGAAAATCGCCCCATTTTCCGAGCGTGGGGCGAAGCGACGCGGGCTAGGCCGGCGCCGTCCTTTCGGCGTCCTTCGCGGTCCCTTTCGGCAACTCGGAGCGCTGCTCGGCGGGCTTTTCGGCGCGCGTGAGATTGAACGCGGTGTTGATCAAAGCGACGTGCGAGAACGCCTGCGGGAAGTTGCCGAGGTGGCGCTTGGCGCGCGGGTCGTATTCCTCGCTCAACAGGCCGACGTCATTGCAGAGTCCGACCAAGCGCCGAAACAACCGTTCCGCGTCGTCGCGGCGGCCGAGGAGGAGGTAGGCATCCGCGAGCCAGAAACTGCACGCCAGGAACGCGCCCTCTCCCGCCGGCAATCCGTCCGGCGCGCGGCGCGTGTCGTAGCGCATCACCAGCCCTTCGACGACGAGATACCTTTCGACCGCCGCCACGGTGCCGCGATAGCGCGGATCGTCGGGCATGAGGAACCCGATCGGCGCGAGCAGAAGCAGACTCGCGTCATGATCGCTCGAGCCGTACGAGCGCATGAAGCTGTTGCGTTCCGGGTCCCAGCCCTTTTCGCAGACATCGGCGTGGATTTCGGCGCAGAGTTCGCGCCAGCGATCGACCTTGCCGGGCAGGCCGAACATCTCGGCGCTCTTGATCGCGCGGTCGAAGGCGACCCAGCACATCGCCTTCGAATAGGTGAAGTGGAGCGGCGCGGTGCGGACCTCCCAGATGCCGTGATCCGGCTCGCGCCAGATGTTTTCCAGATGGTCCAGCAACGCGATCTGCACCTCCCAGGCGGATTCATCCGACGACAGCCCGCCGCGGCGGCTTTGGTGGAACGTGTCCATCACCTCGCCGAACACATCGAGCTGAAGCTGACTGTGGGCCGCATTGCCGATGCGCACGGGCTTGGAATCCTCGTAGCCCGGCAGATGCGGCACCTCCCATTCGGTGAGCCGCCGCTCGCCCGCGACGCCGTACATCACCTCCATCTGTTCGGGACGGCCCGCGACCGCGCGCGTCAACCAGTCGCGCCAGCGCTGCGCCTCGCGGTAATAGCCGGCGTTCATCAATGCGAGCAGCGTCAGCGTCGCGTCGCGCACCCAGCAATAGCGATAGTCCCAGTTGCGATTTCCGCCGATGAATTCCGGCAATGAGGTCGTCGGCGCCGCCACGATGCCGCCGGTCGGCTCATAGGTCAGCGCCTTCAGGGTGATCAGCGAGCGGCGAACGGCCTCGGACCACGGCCCGTCATTGACGCGACCTCGCGCGGTCCAGCCCCGCCAAGCCTCCTCGGTGTCCTTCAGCGCGGAGTCGGCCGAGAAAGCATCCGGGATCGGAAGATGCGAGGGGCCGTAGCTCAGCACGAACGGCACGCGGTCGCCCTCGCCGACGATGAACTCGCCGACCGTGGTCATGTTCTCGCCGCGCATGTGGACGGGCGTGCGCAACACCACCATGTCGGGCCCGGCGACGGCGCTCAGTGCGCCGGTGCTGAGCTTGCGTACCCATGGCACGACCTCGCCGTAGTTGAAGCGCAGCACCATCTCGACGCTCATCGCGACGCGGCCGCGCTCGCCGACCACGATGCGTACGCAATCCGGATTGCGGCCGTGGATCGGCATGAAATCGATGAGGGTGACGACGCCGTCCGCGGTCTCGAAGCGGGTTTCGAGGATGAGCGAGCCTGGCCGGTAGCGCCGCGTGACCCGCGTCGCTTCATTCTTTGGCGAGATACGAAAGCGCCCGTGCTCCGGTGTGCCGAGCAGGGCGGCGAAACAGGCGTCGGAATCGAAACGCGGCCAGCACAGCCAGTCGATCGAGCCGTCGCGGCCGACCAGCGCGGCGCTCTCGCAATCGCCGATGATGGCGTAATCCTCGATGCGATTTGGCATGATGTTATGCCTTTCGCGGCATGATCATTTCCGAAAACCGGATTCCACTTTTCGGGATCATGCCGGGGCGAATTCGATAACGACCTTGATGTCGCCTTTGCGATGCTCGAACGCTTCGGAGAAGCGGGACAGCGGCACGCGCCGCGTGATGAGGCGCGAAAGCCATGTCTGATCCGCGCGCGCGAGCGCATCCGCGGCCATCATGTAATGCCGCAGGTTGGCGTTGACGCTGCCGAACACCGCGCCGTTGTTGAGCACCATGTTGCGGTTGAACAGACCGATGTCGAAGTCGCCCTTGCGCGACGGGCCGACGCCGGTGAGGCAGATCAGGCTGTCCGGCGCGATATGCGGCAGGATCGCCGCGATGACGGCGGGCACGCCGGTGCATTCGATCACGATGTCGGGCGCGAGCTTGGCGAGGCCTTCCGGCTCGCCGCAATGATAGGTCGCGCCCAGCGCGGCGGTGATCGCGGGCTTCGGCCCTGTCGTGTTGTGATCATACACATGCACGTCGAGCCCGCGCTGCGTGCCGATGAGTGCCGCGAGCAGCCCGATCGGACCGGCGCCGGTGACCAGCACGCGACGCGGCGGCGCCTCGGCGAGGCGCCACAGCCGATGGATATGATCCCAAGCTTTCGCGACGACACTGGTCGGCTCCATCAGCACGCCGTTGAGGCCGAGCGATGTGTCGACCTTTACGGCGAATTCCGGCGCGATGCGCCAGCGCTCCGCGCCGAAGCCGTTGAGCCCCTTGATGCCGTGCTCGGTGT
>CAYZMR010000376.1:0-3681 GCA_964479515.1 uncultured Hyphomicrobiales bacterium
CATTTCATCAAGAAGAACGACGTGCTGCGGCGGATGACGGGCTGACAGAGCGGCGGCTGTAGCCGCCGTAGCCCGGGTTGAGCGAAGCGAAACCCGGGAATGATCCTGCCGGGCGAGATCCCGGCTTTCGCTTCGCTCAAGCCGCGCTACGGAACTGTCGTGCCGGCGGCTCGCGCCATACGCAGCAATTTCAATGGCTTGGCTCGGCTCCCTGCCACCGCACCACAATTCTCGTAATCCGCTATTGCGAATTATTCGCAAGAAAGATAGAGTGTCTGCAGTTGGAGGAGCACCGTGGCCGTGGAGTCCGTCGAAGGGGAGCGCGTCAAGCCCGGCTGGAGCCGGGTCCGCGGCGCTCCATCGCTGGCGGAGGTCTTCGGCACGATCGTGGCGCGGCCGGGCGGCTCGTTCTGGCGCAAGCTCGTCACGTTCCTCGGCCCCGGCTATCTCGTTGCCGTCGGCTACATGGATCCCGGCAACTGGGCGACCTCGCTCGCCGGCGGCTCCAAGTTCGGCTACGCGCTGCTGACCGTCGCGCTCCTCTCCAACCTGATGGCGGTGCTGCTGCAGGCGCTATGCGCGCGGCTCGGGATCGGGGCGGGGCGCGACCTGGCGCAGGCCTGCCGCGACGCGTTTCCGCGCTGGACCTCGTGGCCGCTCTGGATCATCACGGAGATCGCGATCTGCGCGACCGATCTGGCCGAAGTCATCGGCACGGCGATCGGCCTCAATCTCTTGTTCGGCGTTCCGCTCGAGCTCGGCGTGCTGATCACGGCGCTCGACGTATTCCTGATCCTTTGGATGCAGAAGCTCGGCTTCCGCTATGTCGAGGCGTTCATCGTGACGCTGCTCGGCGTCATCGCGGTCTGCTTTGCGATCCAGATCGCGCTCGCCCATCCGGACTGGGCCGCCGTCATCCGCGGCTTCGCGCCGACGACGAACATCATCACCAATCCGGACATGCTCTATCTCGCGATCGGCATCATCGGCGCGACCGTGATGCCGCATAATCTGTTCCTGCATTCCGGCATCGTCCAGACGCGCAGCTTCGGCGACAGCGTCGCGGAGAAACGCGAAGCGATCACGCTCGCGACGATCGATTCAACCATCGCGCTGACCTTCGCGCTCGTCATCAACGCGGCGATCCTCATTCTCGCCGCCGCGACCTTCAACAAGGTCGGGCAGACCGACGTCTCTGAGTTGGGCGAGGTGCATAAACTGATCGCGCCGCTGCTCGGCTCCGGCATGGCGCCGTCGCTGTTTGCGATCGCGCTCCTATGCTGCGGAATGAACTCGACCGTCACGGCGACGCTCGCGGGCCAGATCGTAATGGAAGGCTTCATCGACATCCGCTTGCCGGCGTGGGCGCGCCGCCTCGTCACGCGTTCGCTCGCGATCGTGCCCGCCGCCGGCGTGACGATCTGGTACGGCGAAGCCGGGACCGCGAAGCTCCTTATCTTCAGCCAGGTGGTGCTCGGCCTCGCGCTGCCGTTCTCGATCGTGCCGCTGGTGATGTTCACGGCGAGCCGGGCCAAGATGGGCGCGTTCGTCGCGCCGCGCTGGGTCACGGCGCTCGCCGCGCTGGTCGCAGTCGTGCTGATCGTGCTGAATATCAAGCTGCTGTATGACTTGATCCCGTAGGTGGCTACGCTCACTCTCGCTCCGCTCGATAGTCGGCATTTGAAACTAATTTATCACGACAAAACAATGCGACCGTAACGGCCGCTTGCGATGACCATCCGGTCGCAATCGGAGATTTGAACATGCGCTTTCCCACGATGTTGGTTTTCGCCGCCGCGATTCTCGCCCCCAGTGCGGCGCTGGCTCAGGGCGGCCCGGTGCGCGCCGCGTGCCAGGGCGACATCCAGACGCTGTGTGGATCGCTCCAGCCCGGCGGGGGACGCATCCGGGATTGCATGCGAGAGCACCGCGCGGAGCTGTCCGCCACCTGCAAGATCGCCATCGCCGACAGGATGCTGGAGCGCAGGGAACATCGCACCAACGCGGGCGCGCCGGGCCCCGGCATCACGACAGCGCCGAGCAAGTAAGGCGCCGGGCTCCAGGCGAGGCTGCCGGCTTTCGACTCGCGTCCCGCCGGACGCGCTGATCGCGGCCGTGCTGTTCGTACTCACCATCAAGCTATTATACGATCGGCTCCCCGGCTAAAGCACTGCCGGGAGAGCCGTATTCATTTGCCCGGCGGAGAACGCGACGTGAGTACCTTGGAACGCGCGATTGCGATTGCCGCGGAGGCGCACGCCGGCCAGGTGGATTGGAGTGGCGTGCCCTATGTGCTGCATCCAATTCGGATGATGCTGCGGGTGTCGTCGAATGACGAACGCATCGTCGCGGTCTTGCACGATGTGTGCGAGGATTGTCCTGGGTGGACGTTCGATCGCCTTCGTCAGGAAGGCTTTTCCGATCGCGTGATCGAGGCGTTGCGGTCGGTGACGAAGCGCGACGGGGAGGACTACGAAGCCTTCGTGCGGCGCGCGGCCGCCAACCCGATCGGCCGAAGCGTCAAGCTCGCCGATCTGCAGGACAATGCCGATCTATCGCGCATTGCCGCGCCATCGGAGCGACAGCTTGCGCTTGTCGAAAAGTACCGCCGGGCGATCGATCTGGTCGGGAGACTCTAAACCTCGACCCGCGTCCACCCGTCCGCCAACAGCCGCTCCTGCGGCAGGAAGCGGCCCTTGTAGTCCATCTTGCGCGAGTTCTTCACCCAGTAGCCGAGATAGACATAGGCGAGCCCCATGCGGCGGGCGCGCGCGATGTGGTCGAGGATCATGAAGGTGCCAAGCGAGCGGCTGCGGTATTCGGGATCGTAGAACGAATAGACCATGGAGAGCCCGTCGCTCAGCACGTCGGTCAGCGCGACGGCAAGGAGCGGGCCCGCGCCGCGACCGGTGAAGCCTGAGTCGGGCCCCTTGGCGCGATACTCGACCAGCTTGGTCTCGACGTGGCTGTCCTCGACCATCATCGCGTAGTCGAGCACGGTCATGTCCGCCATGCCGCCGTCGAAGTGGCGGTCGTCCAGATAGGCGCGGAAGACGGAGTATTGCTCCGAGGTCGGCACCGACACCCGCATCTCGCCGACGACGTCGGAGTTGGCTCCGAGGATGCGGCGCATGCCGCGCGAAGGGCGGAACGCCTCGGCGATGACGCGCGCCGAGATGCAGGCGCGGCAGGCCTCGCAGGCCGGTCGGTAGGCGATCGACTGGCTGCGGCGGAAGCCGCCATGGGTGAGCAGGTCGTTGAGGTCGCCCGCGCGCTCGCCGACCAGATGCGTGAACACCTTGCGCTCCTCCTTGCCCGGCAGATACGGGCAGGGGGAGGGCGCGGTCAGGTAGAATTGCGGCGTGTCGCGCGAGTGCTGGGTCACGTGGCGTGATCAATTCCGTAGCAGGACTGTGGCTCCCGACTCATAGGATTGCGCGCGCCGCGCCGCGCGTCAAACGCCTCGCGCGGTCCCGCGCAGCATGCGCGCCCTTGCGTCATTGTTGATCACGATCGTGCCGACCAGCATGTCGTGCATCAGGCGCTTGCGGTCGTTGAATAGCCCGACCAGTAGGATGAAGGGGGTGAGGAACGACACGGTCAGCCAGTAGGCGACCGCGTGGACGGCGCCGAGCACGAAATAGGCCGGCGCGCCGTACCAGGTGCGCATCTCCAGATCCA
>CAYZMR010000377.1:0-3677 GCA_964479515.1 uncultured Hyphomicrobiales bacterium
CGCTGCTCGCGGGCGGTGCGCTCAAGGGCGGCCGCGTGATCGCCGATTGGCCGGGGCTGAAGAACGCCGACCTGTACGAGGGCCGCGACCTTGCGGCGACGACAGACCTGCGCGCGGTGCTGAAAGGTCTGCTCAAGGATCACCTGCGCGTCGCCGACGAGGCGCTCGCCGCGAGCGTTTTCCCGGGCAGCGCGGACGTGGCGGCGATGGCGGGGCTGGTGGGGTGATCTGAGCCCCGTGTGTGCTATCGTCCGACTCTTGGAGATGTGCCGATGGCCGAGTTTGAACGTCTCTCAGTGTTACTCCCGCCTGAGTTGCTCCGGTCGATTAAAGACGCGGTGGACGGCGAGCGCTACGCCGTGGCAAGCGACGTGGTGATCGACGCGTTGCAGGATTGGCAAGTCAAGCAGCAAATTCGTGCGTCGAAGCTAGAGCGGTTGCGTGAACTTGTCGCCGAGGGAGAAGCGTCGCGTTACCAACCGATGGCGCAGGACGAATTCGAGCAGATCAAGCGGGAGGGTCGCGCCATTTTGGCCGCACGCAAAGCCGCCGAATGAGCGTGGAGCGTCCGCTCGCGATTGTTCGCTCGCGCCGGGCTCGATCTGATCTTCTCGACATCTGGCTCTATATTTCCGAACGCAGCGTTCCGGCCGCGGATCGAGTTCTCGATGAGATCGAGCGCATTTGCGGCATGATTGCCGAGCATCCCAAGATGGGACGCGAGCGCCCGGAGATCGCCGTGGGACTACGCAGCTTTGCCATCATGTCATGGGTTGTGTTTTATCGCATCGACGACGACACTATCCGCATCGTGAGAGTCGTTCACGGAGCACGCGATCTTGAAAGCCTCGATTTCTGATCGCCCCGTCACTTCGCCTTGACCGGCTGCCCGGTCTTTTCCATCCGCGTCTCGACGTCCTTCAGCGACCAGCCGGTGAGCTCGGCGAGGTTGCGCGCCTCCTGCTGGAAGCGCGTCGGCAGCGAGGAGCGATAGGTCTTGGCGGCTTCGCAGCTCGCCCTGCCTTTCCACGGATGGTGCAGCACGTAGCGGCCCTGGAAATTGCCGCGGTCCTTGGTCTCCAGGAACACGAGATCCTCGGGGAAGGACTTCGCGTCGTAGCGCACGTGCAGGCGCGTCACATAGGCGTTGGCGCCGTTGCCGAAGGTGCGGAACGGCGTGTTGTCGTCACTGTCGATCCAGCGCGCGCCGAGCTCGACCAGCTCCTTGTTGGCGAGCGGGTCGGCGGCGCAGGGATCGCACCAGCCCATGTCCCAGGCGTATTCGACGAACACCGCCTGCATGTTCTCGCGCTTGACCGCCTGGTCGAACATCGCCTTGTAGAAGGTGCCGAAGTCGTCCTTGACGTAGAGCGGTACGTCGATGTCGGAGGGAACCTTCACGGTGCGGTAATTCGCGGCCTCGACCCGGCCTTTCTTCGTCAGCGCGTAGACGATCAGGTCCTGCGGACCGTTCGCGTTCACGGTGCCGAGGCGCAAGGGCAGCATGAACTTCGCCGTGTCGTAGCGGACCTGCAAGGGCCGCAGATAGCCCGCGCCGATCAGCGTCATGCGGTCGAGGTTCACCTTGGCGACGAAGAACCGCATGTTCTGCTTGATGTAGCTGCCGAGCACGGCGTTCGCGCCATCCGGGATCTTGTAGCCGTTGTCGGCCAGCCAGTTGACAAGGCCGTCGCTCTCCTTGGCCGAGAGGATCGACACGTCGTATTCGCCGACGTCGTAGTTCGCCTCGACGGTCACGCCCCTGTGGCGGTCGTTGTCATTGGCGAGCGCCATCGGCGCCGTCGGCACGGCGCTGGCGACGCGCGCCGCATACACGGTCGGCGCGCACGGATCTTCGTCGTGATACTCGACCAGGCGCGGCGCCGTGTAGGCGTCGAGATGGTCGACGGTCTTCATGTCGACGACGCCGATCTGCTTGCGCTCGATGAAGGTCGGCACCGGGATCACCACGGCGAATTCCTTTGGGCTCCCCTCATAATCGCTCGCCATCGTGATGGCGATGGTGTTGCCGTCGCGCGTGAGCACGACCTTGGAGGACTTGTTGAACAGCTTGGCGTCGGCCTTGGCGACATAGAAGCCGCAGAAGGCGGCGGCCGGATTGGTCTGCGCCGCAAGCTGCGCGACGATGGCTGCGACCGCGGCGGTGGACTTCAGGCGCGACGCAAGAGTCATCGGGTGGCTCCTTGTAACGTTGGGCGGCGCCAGGCGAACCGCTCGGCGGGCAGAATCCGGTCGATCAGGAGGACGAACGGCGCGAGCGCTATCAACGCGACGTAAAGCGCGGGCCGCATCTGCATGAAGAACGCCATGTAATGGGCGAGCAACGCGACCGCGGCCGCGAATATGAATCGGCCGAGGCGCGAGTCCGGCGACGTGCGCGGGTCGGAGATCATGAAGAACGTGAAGATGAGGAGCGAGCCGCTCTGCAACTGGTGCAGCGGGATCGCGAGCGGATCGCCGAGCCAGGCCGCGCGCGCGAGCAAGAGCGCCGCGTGGCTGCCGATGAAGAAGACCGCGATGTCGGCGCGGCGCGCGGCGCCGAGCACCAGGATCGCGAAGAACACGAGCAGCGCCGCGAACCAGACGGTTGAGCCCCACGCGCCGGGCGAGATCCACACGTGGCCGGGTGTCGCGAACAGCAGCACCACGATGGCGAGGCCGGCCGGATTCCAGATGTGCTTGCCATCGATGCGCAGGAGGAATTTGGACGCGATCGCGATGATGCCCGCGAGCGCATGGATCCACGGCTCGTCGGCGCGCAACAGCAGGCTGAGCGAGAGACCCGTGATCAGCGGCGAGCGCAGGTCCAACGGCACGCCGGCCAGCCGCGAGCAGACGATCTGCGTCGCGAGCGCGGCGGCGATCGCGCAGGCGCTGTTGAGCGGCCGCGCGCCGAAATCGAGGAAGCCGAGATTGTAGGCGAGCAGGGTCGCGAGCGCGGCGATCTGATAGTGGCGCGCGTCGGACCAGAAATGCGCAAGGCGTCGCAAGGGCGTCCCTCCCCGAGTCGCCGAAGACGGCGCAAGGTCGGGCGCCAAAGCGACCGAATGAGGACGGACCGCGGCCGCCTTTGCGGCGCGATCGGGGCGAATTTCGCGCGTCGAGTTATCCCTCCCCCTGAAAAGGGGGAGGGATCGGGTGGGGGTCGGCTACTCCGCCGCCTGCGCGGTCGTCTCGACGTCGATGAAGCCGCCGGACTGACGTCGCCACAGCGCGGCGTAATGGCCTTCGCGGGCGAGCAGCTCCTCGTGAGTCCCCTGCTCGACGATGTGGCCGCGGTCGAGCACGACGAGCCGGTCCATGCGGGCGATCGTGGACAAGCGATGCGCGATCGCGATCACGGTCTTGCCGGCGATCAGCGTGCCGAGGCTCTGCTGGATCGCCGCCTCGACCTCGCTGTCGAGCGCGGAGGTCGCCTCGTCGAGCACCAGGATCGGCGCGTTCTTCAAGATCACGCGCGCGATCGCGACGCGCTGGCGCTGCCCGCCCGAAAGCTTGACGCCGCGCTCGCCGACCTGCGCGTCGTAGCCGCGCCGGCCCTTCCAGTCCTCGAGGTCGAGGATGAACTCGTGCGCATGCGCGAGCTTCGCCGCCGCGACGATCTCCTCGTCGGTCGCGTCGGGGCGGCCGTAGCGGATGTTGTCGCGGATCGAGCG
>CAYZMR010000378.1:0-3672 GCA_964479515.1 uncultured Hyphomicrobiales bacterium
GCGCGCTCGCCGAGCGCGAGCTTCTTCGGCGGGTCGGCCGAGGACTGCACCTGCATGATGCGCTGCTTGGCGAGCTTCTCGAAATACTCCCAGCCAAGATCGCGCGCCATCTGATAGGTCGCCGTCATGATGGTGCCTGAGTAACCCGGATGCGCCTTCACAATCTTGCCGACCCATTTCGGATCGAGCAGGTCGGCAAAGCTTTTCGGCGCATCCTCGGCCTTCACCATGCTGGAATTGTACGCGATGATGCTCACCCACACGCGGAACGACGCGAAGGTGCCGTCCGGGTCCTTGTGCTCGGCCGGATAGAATTTCGCCACGTCCTCGGGGACATGCGGCAGGAGCAGGCCGTCGCGCTTCCACACGATCGCGTGCGCGGCATCCGACGAGTTGACGATATCGACCGCGTGGATGTTGCTGCCGTATTCCTGGCCGATGCGCTGGAACACGCGCTCGGCGCCCGCGCGCTCGACGCGCACCGCGATGCCGTCGTATTTCGCCTCGAAGGATTTCGCGACCTTCTCGGCGAGCGGCAGGTCGACCGAGGTGTACCAGACGACCTTGCCTTCCTTCTTCGCCGCTTCGATCAGCGCCGGCGTCACGGCTTCCGCAGGCGGCGCGGCGGCCCGCAGCGGCGACGCGAACACGCTCGTCGCCGCCAGCGCGGTCGACGCCTTTAGAATGTCACGTCGCGACGGCTTCCTCTTGGACATCATGGTCTCCCTCGGACTTTTGTTTTGTTCGCCCCGCTTTTCTTCTCATCCCAGCAGCGCCCGGCAGTGGTTCGGAGGCAGGTGCAGCCAGACCTCGGTTCCCTGCGGAACGCTCAGATCAGCCGGCCCAACGGCACGCAGCGTCGTGCCATCGACCAGCGCGACCATATAGTCGCGGCTGTTGCCGAGGAAGACGTTCCGCATCACTGTCGCCGGCAGCATGTTCTCCAGCCCGTCGGGCCGCGTCAGCATGATGTGGACCTCGTGCTGGCGCACCGAGAGCGCCGCCTCGGCGCCCGGAGCAAGCCTCGCGCCGACGCAACGCAGAATCATGCCGGCGACCTCGACATGGTCGGCATCGCGCGCGCGGCCCCTGACGATGTTGCTCGACCCGATGAAGCGCGCGACGAACTCCGAGCGCGGCCGGTCGTAGATCTCCTCCGGCGAGCCCGCCTGCTCGATCTTGCCCTGGTTCATCACCGCGATGATGTCGGCCGTCGTCATCGCCTCGGACTGGTCGTGCGTCACATAGACGGTCGTATAGCGATACTCGTCATGCAGCCGGCGCACCTCGAAGCGCATCTCCTCGCGCAGATTGGCGTCGAGGTTCGACAACGGCTCGTCGAGCAGGAGCGTCTCCGGCTCCACGATCAGCGCGCGGGCAAGCGCGACGCGCTGCTGCTGTCCACCGGAGAGTTCGCCCGGATAGCGGGAGGCGAGCGCGTCGAGCTTGGTCGTGGCCAGCATCGCGTTGACCTTCTGCGCGATCACGGCCCTGTCGATCTTGCGCAGCTTGAGCCCATAGGCGACGTTGTCGGCGACCGTCATGTGCGGCCAGAGCGCGTAGCTCTGGAAGATCATCGACATGTTGCGGCTCTCGGGCGGCAGCGTGCGCGCGGCCGATGACACCACGCGGTCGCCGACCGCGATCTCGCCCGCCGACGGCTCGACGAAGCCCGCGATCAGCCGCAGCGTCGTGGTCTTGCCGCAGCCGGACGGCCCGAGCAGGCAGACCAGCAGCCCATGATCGATACGCAGCGATATGTCGTCGACCACGGCAAGATTGCCGTAGCGCTTGGTCAGCCCCCGCAACTCAACCGACGCCACGTCCCCTCCCCGATATCCTGTCGCGCCCGCGAGCGCCTTATGCCGTCGGCGGCGCGCCGGCCGGCTTGCGGCCGAGCCGCGGCCGAAACTTCAGCGCCGGCATCTCGACGGTGACGTGCAGCAGCCAAGCCAGCGCCAGGCCGATCGCGATCGACAGGGCCGCGAACACACCGAAGCGAAGGAGGAAGTAGCTGCGGAGCAGCGGCCCCACGAGCGCGACCGCGGCGGCGACGCCGAGCGGATGGATGAGATAGAACGGATAGCTGACCGCGCCGAGAAAACTCACGACCGGCGTGCGCAGGAAGGCCGGCCGCTGCACCGCCACGCATCCGATCAACGCCGTCGCGGCGACGATCTCGACCACGCGCGTCACGCCGTGAAACGAGAAAATGATGTTCGGCACCAGCAGCGCCGCGAGCGCCGCCCACAGCAGCGCGCGGCTGCGCCAGAACCATTCGGGCACGTGGTGGATCAGCGCGCCGAGGATGAAGGCGGGAAGAAACACCACGAGCGAATTGCCGCGGAAGAACGGAACCAGCGCGCCGAGCGCGAACAGGATCGCCACCAGCCGCAGCGTCTCGTTGCGGCTCAGAATCCAGGCGATGAAGATCACGATGCTGGCAAACATCTCCACCTGCAGCGACCAGACCACACCGTTCATGCTGGTCGAGAGCAGCAGCATATTGGCGATGAGTTCCCACCCGCTCGGCTGAACGACGAAGGAAAACGCGATCGCGCTGACGATGATCAGCGGAAGCAGCCGGAACACGCGCGAACACAGATAGTCGGGGAAGTCCGTCAGCGTCATCCGCTTGCGCACGAATGACGCCCAGAGGACGTGCCCGCTGAGCACGAAGAACACCATCACGGCGGCGTTGCTGGGAAACACGACGAACAGGAGCCGCTCGTCGATCTGCTCGGTCGTCATCGCAGGAAAATTGAAGAGCGTCTTCTCCCAGACCTCCGCGGTGGTCGCCATCAGCAGGCAGTGACCGAGCGCAACGGAGAGCGCCGCAAGGCCGCGCACGCCATCAAGGGCGATGTTGCGGCCGTCGGTCATCGCGAAGCGTCCGCCATGCGCGTCACGTACCGGTGAAGACGGGCTTGCGCTTCTCCATGAAGGCGTCGCGGCCTTCGATATAGTCCTTGCTGCGGAAGCAGGCGTTCACCGCGCCTTCCATGCCGGCGACATCGCGCTTGCTCTCGTCCTTGAGCAGTTCGCCAACCACAAGCTTCAGCGCCTTGATGGTCAGCGGCGCGTTGCCGGCGATGGTCTCGGCATATTTCTTCACGTAGCTTTCGAGCTCGGCGTCCGGCACCACGCGGTTGATGAGGCCCATCACCTTGGCCTCCTCGGCGGTGAACTGGCGCGCCGTGTAGAAGATCTCCTTGGTGAAGGATGGCCCGACGACGTCGAGCAGCCGCTTCACGCCGGTGTGGCCGTAGCCGAGGCCGAGCTTGGCGGCCGGAACCGCGAAGGTCGCGTTCTCGGTCGCGATGCGCAGGTCGCAGCACATCGCGATGCCGAGGCCCCCGCCGATGCAGTATCCCCGGATCATCGCGATGGTAGGCTTCGGATAGGCGTGCAGCGCGTGGCTCGCCCTGTCGACCGTCTCATTATAATGCGCGACCGCTTCCTCGCTGGAGCGCTCGGCCCCGAAACGCGAGATGTCGGCGCCAGACACGAATGCCTTCGTTCCGGCGCCGGTCAGCACCACGACGCGCAGCGAGTCGTCGCTCTTGAATTCGTCCATGATGCGGCTTGTCTCGGCCCACATGTCGAGCGACATCGCATTGTGGCGCTCCGGATTGTTGAACACCACGTAGCCGACGCCGCCCTCTTTGCGCG
>CAYZMR010000379.1:0-3666 GCA_964479515.1 uncultured Hyphomicrobiales bacterium
GGTGGTGCGGCAGATCGCGTTCTATACGTTCGAGCGCAAGGTGCACACCGAGCGCCGCAATGGCGAACTCACCGCCGATCAGCTGTGCGAGATCTGGATGAGCGTGCAGGCCGAGAGCCTCGGACCCGCGATCGAGCTGAAACCCGGCTACGAGACGTTCTGGACCTACATCCCGCACTTCATCCATTCGCCGTTCTACGTCTACGCCTATGCGTTCGGCGATTGCATGGTGAACTCGCTCTACGCGGTCTACGAGAAGGCAAACGAAGGCTTCGCCGAGCGCTATCTCGCGATGCTCTCGGCCGGCGGGACCAAGCACCATTCCGAGCTGCTCAAGCCGTTCGGGCTCGATGCCCACGACCCGGCGTTCTGGCAGGGCGGACTGAGCGTGATCGAGCGGCTGATCGACGAGATCGAGACAATCGACCGCAGTTAGCTCGCGTAGCTTGGATTGCAGCCGACCCATGGTTGTCCTAGCCTGCCTCCGATCGGGGAGGGGCGAATGGACCGACATGCTCGGCGCGAGCAGACGCGTTCGATTCTTGAAAAGATCATCAAGGACGAGGTTGCGGCGATCAATGATCGGCGCGCCGAGAACAAACGTGCGCCGTTGAGCCTCGAGCCCGCGACCGCAGGCGAACACCCGACCGGGCCCGGCGCGCCGGCGCTCGACGTGGTTGCACTCGCGCTGTCGGGCGGCGGAATCCGTTCCGCGTCCTTTTCGCTCGGCGTGCTGCAGGCGCTCAACCAGCACGGATGTTTTCCGCGCATCGATTACCTGTCCACCGTCTCGGGCGGCGGTTACATGGGCGCGTCGGTCACCGCGACCATGACCAGGACGAAAGGCGCGTTCGTGTTCGGCGACTCGACCGGCAAACGGGCCGGGAACAAGCGGCCGGCCGACGTCATGGATACGCCGGAAGTCGGCCACCTGCGCAACTATTCGAACTACCTCATTCCGTTCGGCGGCCGCGACTTCATCACCGCGCTCGCGATCGTCATCCGCGGCCTCGTGACGAACGGCGCAATCGTACTCGGTCTCATGCTGGTGATCGTGGGCTTCACGATCCTCGGCAGTCCGACCCGGAGCGCGCTGTTCGGCGCGAATATTTTCGGTCTTCGGGTGGGCAACTGGTTCAATCTGCCGTGGCTGAACGAGATCAGCTTCGGCTTCACGTTGCTGCTGTCGCTCGCCGGGTTCGTGGGCTTCCTGACATGGGCCATCGTTCGATCGTTGATGTCGGCCTCGAAGCGGTTTGCGAGCGACCAGTCCGAATTCCGGACCAAGGCGCCGGCGTCCTTTGCCTTCTATCTGGTTTTCGTGGCGTGCGTGTTCATCTTCGAGCTGCAGCCGTTCGTGATCGCCGGCATGTTCGATCTCTCCGACAGCGCGCTCGCGTCGGGCAGCGACGACCACTCATTGATCACGGCGTTCATCAAGTGGCTCGCCGCCATCGCGGCGCCGATCGCCGCCGTCGTCGGGTTCTTCCGCGAGCAGATCGCCACCTTGTTCAAGTCCGTCAACGCGTCGTCCGGCACATCGAAAAAGCTGCTCGCGCTAACCGGCAGCGCGGCGCTCTGGATCGGGGGCGCGGCGCTGCCGCTCCTGATCTGGGTCGCTTATCTTTACGTCTGCTATTGGGGGATCATCGATGATCGCGCCGCCAAGGCGCCCCCGCCCGGAGCCGCGATCCACGGCACGATCGAGATCCAGGGGCCTGGGATCGACCTGCGCGGCAAGCTCGACTGCCAGCCGGCCGGGAAAAAGCCGTGCGAACCGCTGACCGCTGCGCCCCAACCCACCCCTCAATCCGCGCCACAAGCCCAATCGCCGGAGCACGCGCAGGAGGCGGCCGATGGCGGCAAGCACACGCCGCGATGGCTGCTCGCGGCCGGAAATCATTTCACGGGGTATTTCGCCACCGTCCCGCCGGTGACGTGGCTGCCGGGCTCATGGGTGCCGTGCAGGCCGAAGCCGAAGACCGACGATGCGGCGCCCGTCAACGGGTGCCCAACCGGCTACTATCAGCCAACCTGGAAAGAGGCATTCGAAGCTCGGCCGATCATGCTGCTCTATTTCTATCTCGGCATCGTGCTGTTCCTGTTGTCAATGTTGCTGCGGGCGAACGCGAACTCGTTGCACCGGCTCTATCGCGACCGGATCAGCAAGGCGTTCCTGTTCGATCCCGACCACAAGGCCGATGGCGGCGTCATGGCCGGCGATCGCGATTTCGCCCCGCTCGACACCATGAAGATCAGCGACCTCAAGCAGCCCTACGCGCCCTATCACCTGATCAACGCCGCGCTCAATATCGAGGGCTCGGACTTCGCCAATCGGCGCGGCCGCAATGCCGATTTCTTCCTGTTCTCGCCGCTCTATATCGGAAGCGAGGCGACCCACTACGCTCATACCGACAAGGTCGAAAAGGCCACCAGCCTCGATCTGCCGACCGCAGTCGCGATCTCGGGCGCGGCATTCTCGCCCAATGCGGGCGCGTCTTCGATCCGCGTGCTCACGCCGACACTTGCGCTGCTCAACGTGCGCACCGGCTACTGGCTGGCGAACCCGCGGTTCATCGCCTCGAAACATGAACGACCGCGGCATTGGTTCTGGAGCCACTTCTATCTGCCGGCCGAGCTGACCGGCAGCCTCTATGAAGACAGCAGCCGCGTTTTCATCAGCGATGGCGGCCATATCGAGAATCTTGGCATCTACGAGCTCTTACGCCGGCGCTGCCGCGTGATCGTCGTGGCCGATGCCGAAGCCGATCCGTCGATGCGCTTCCCGTCCTTCATCGCGCTGCAGCGCTATGCCCGCATCGACCTCGGTGTGCGCATCAACATGCCGTGGGACAAGGTGCGCCAGACGACGGTCGGCTGGATGGGATTCGAGGGCGCGACCGAGGCGCCGCCGGACAAGAAGGAGGGCGCGGACGAGCCGCCTGCCGCCAATCAGGCGAAGACGCCGTCGCACGGTCCGCACACGGCGATCGGTACGATCGACTATGACGGAGGCCACCAAGGGTGGCTCGTCTACATCAAGGCGTCGCTCACCGGCGATGAGAACGATTACGTGCGTGACTACGCGCGCCGCTACGACCGCTTCCCGCACGAGAGCACGGGCGATCAATTCTTCAGCGAGGAGCAGTTCGAGGTCTATCGGGCGCTCGGATTCCACATCACGAGCCGGCTCCTCGACGGGACCGACACCGCCCAGGTGTTCGACGACAAGGCGGGAGCCGTCGACCACAACATCAACTCCAAGCATGCGAACGTCGCGCCGGTGCGCGAGGCGCTGCTCGGCTAGCGCTGCGGCGCCATTCGCCGGCATGGCCCTGTGCGGTGCGCGGCGGCCCTCGGGCCGCCCCATATGGCGTTTGCCCCGGCAACGCCTATGTTGAGTGCTGCAAGCACCGGCGGATTCATGGCCGATCTCGAAAAGAACCGCTTCTCCGCCCGCGCCGCGCGCTACGCGCGGGTCGGCACCAATGTCGGCTCGGTCGCGGCGAAGTTCGCGGCGAGCCGGCTGTTCGGCGTGGGTATCGATCGCGGCAAGAACGCATCCGAGCTTGCGGCGGCCCTCGGCGGCCTGAAGGGGCCGATCATGAAGGTCGCCCAGCTCATGGCGACCATCCCGGACCTCTTGCCGCCCGAATATGTCGACGA
>CAYZMR010000380.1:0-3663 GCA_964479515.1 uncultured Hyphomicrobiales bacterium
TGGGGCCATAGCTCAGCTGGGAGAGCGCCTGCATGGCATGCAGGAGGTCAGCGGTTCGATCCCGCTTGGCTCCACCAGCCTTCGCCTCAGCCAAGCCGCCCCGCAAGGGCGGCTTTCATTTCGGGGCCGTGCTCGCGCCGCTGGCATGATCTGCGCCGAGCATGCATCATCGCGGGCCAAGGATTTCGAGGAAACGCATGCAAGGCAAGATCGCGCTCGAGGAGCATTTCGCCATCCCGGCGACGCTTGCCGACAGCCAGGTGTTCGGCGCGCATGTGTGGGACGAGCTTGGGCCACGGCTCACCGACTTTCAGGACAAGCGCCTGCGGCTGATGGATGCGGCAGGCGTCGAGATCATGATCGCCTCGCTCAACGCGCCGGCAGTCCAGGCGATATGGGACGTGCCGCGCGCGGTTCGCGTGGCGCACGAGGCGAACGACGTGCTCGCCGCCGAGATCGCCAAGCGCCCGGACCGCTTCCGTGGCTTCGCGGCGCTGCCGATGCAGGACCCGGAAGCGGCCGCGCAAGAACTGACGCGCTGCGTCGCGGAGCTCGGCTTCGTCGGCGCGCTGGTGAACGGCTTCTCGCAGGCCGGCAGCGCCAACAGCGCGCTCTATTACGACTTGCCGCAATATCGGCCCTTCTGGGCGACGGTCGCCGCGCTCGACGTGCCGTTCTACCTTCACCCACGCAACCCGCTGCCGGGCGCGATCCCGGCTTATGAAGGCCACAACTGGCTGATGGGCCCGAACTGGGCCTTCCACGCCGAGACCGCCGTGCATGCGCTGCGCCTGATCGGCTCCGGGCTGTTCGACGAATATCCGACGCTGCAGATCATCCTCGGTCATCTCGGCGAGGGCATTCCGGCCTATCTCTGGCGCATCGACCATCGCAATGACTGGATGAAGGCACGCCACAAATACGCGGCCAAGAAATGGGTCGCGGACTACATCCGCGAAAACTTCGTGCTGACGACCTCGGGCAATTTCTCCACCTCCGCACTGAACCAGGCGATTGCCGAGGTCGGCGTCGAGCGCGTGCTATGGTCCGCCGACTATCCGTTCGAGACGATGAACGACGCGGCCGAGTGGATCGACGCGGCGCCGATCAGCGAAGCGGACCGGGCGATGATTGCGCGCACCAACGCGCTGACGCTATTCAGGCTGGCGATATAGAAAAGTCCGGGAGGAGACCGATGAGGACGAGAACGATTGCCGCCGCGGTTTTGATGCTCGCCGCCGCCACGAGCGCGCCGCGCGCGGAGGTCGCCGAGATCACGATCGCGCAGCAGTTCGGCGTCGCGTTCCTCCCCTTCATGCTGATGGAGCGCGACAACCTGGTCGAGAAGCACGCCAAGGCCGCCGGCATCGAGGTCAAGACCAACTGGCAGAAGGTCGCGGGCCCGAGCGTGATCAATGACGGGCTCCTCTCCGGCACCGTGCATGTCGGCGCGGTCGGCGCGCCCTCGCTCATCACGCTGTGGTCGAAGACCAAGAGCAATGTCGGCGTCAAAGGCATGGCGGCGATGACGTCCTATCCGCTCTATTTCGTCACCCGCAATCCGGATCTGAAATCGCTGAAGGACCTGAGCGACAAGGACAAGATCGCCGTGCCATCGGTGAAGATCTCGACGCAGGCGCTGATGCTGCAGATGGCGGCGGCCGACCTGTTCGGGCAGGCGAGCTATCAGAAGTTCGACGAATTCACCGTGTCGCTCGCGCATCCCGACGCGATGGTGGCGCTGATGAACAACACCGGCGGCGTCAACGCGCATTTCGCGACCTCGCCGTTCTACGAGGAGGAGATGAAAATCCCCGGCGCGCGGGTGCTCACGACCAGCTACGACATACTGGGCGGCCGCGCCTCCGCGCTCGTCCTCATCACGACGACGAAATTCCACGACGCCAATCCGAAGGTCTACAAGGCCTTCCTCGATGCCGAGAAAGAGGCGATCGACACGATCAACAAGGACAAGCGCGCGGCCGCGAAGGCCTATCTCGAGATCATGAAGGACAGAAAGAACACGGTCGACGACATCTTCGCGGTGATCAACGACAAGGACTACGCCTACACGCTGAGCCCTGAGAAGGTGTTCAAGACCGCGGTGTTCATGGGCAAGGTCGGCACCATCAAGGATCCGCCCGCCAGCGTGTGGGACATGTTCTTCCCCGACATCCAGGGCATTCCGGGAGACTGAAGCTTGACCGACACGGTCCGCATCGGCTGCGGCGCCGGTTTCCAGGGCGACCGGCTGGAACCCGCGCTGGTGCTCGCCGAGCACGGCAAGCTCGACTACCTGATGCTCGAATGCCTCGGCGAGCGCACGGTCGCGCTCGCGCAGCTGCGCAAGCTGCATGATCCGGCGCATGGCTACGATTCGCTGCTCGAACGGCGCATGGCGGGGTTGCTGCCGCTGATCAAGCGGAACGGCGTGCGCGTCGTCACCAACATGGGCGCCGCGAACCCGCTCGGCGGCGCGCAGGCGATCATCGCGCTCGCGCGCAAGCTCGGACTGAAGGTGCGCGTCGCGGCACTGACCGGGGACGACGTCCTCGACGCGCTCGATCCGCGGCAGAAAGTGCTGGAGACGGGCGAGCCGCTCGCCAGCATCGGGCCGCTGTTCTCGGCCAATGCCTATCTCGGCGTCGAGGCGATGCTTCCGTGCCTGGAGAGCGGCGCCGACGTCATCCTCACCGGCCGCGTCGCGGATCCTTCCTTGGCGCTCGCACCGCTGACACATCACTACGGCTGGCGCATCGACGACGAAGACCGCATGGCGCGCGGCACCGTGGTCGGCCATCTGCTCGAATGCGCCGGCCAGCTCACCGGCGGCTACTACGCCGACCCGGGGAAAAAAGACGTGCCCGGCATGGCGACGCTCGGCTTTCCGTTCGCCGACGTGGACGCGGACGGGAATGCCAGCCTCTCCAAGGTCGCCGGCACCGGCGGCAAGATCAGCCGCGCGACCGCGACCGAACAACTGCTCTATGAGGTGACCGATCCGACGGCGTATCTTACCCCCGACATCACGGCGGATTTTTCGGCCGTCGAGATCAACGAGACCGCGTCCGACGCGATCTCGGTGACGGGCGCGCGCGGCAAGCCGCGGCCCGCGACGCTGAAGGTGAGCATCGGATATCACGCGGGCTACATGGGCGAGGGCGAAATCTCCTACGCGGGCGAGAACTGCGTCGCGCGCGCGCAGCTGGCCGGCGAGATCGTGGCGGAACGACTGCGCGGCCAATTCCAAGAGCTGCGCATCGATATCCTCGGGCTGAGTTCGCTGCACACGCGGGCGATGTCCGGCGGTGACTATCGCCCGTACGAGGTGCGGCTTCGGGTTGCCGGGCGCTCGGCCGACCGCGACATGGCGGCGCGCATCGGCGAGGAAATCGAGGCGCTCTGGACCAACGGCCCGGCCGGTGGCGGCGGCGCGCGCAAGGAAACGCGCGAGCAGATCGGCATCGTGTCGTGTTTGATCGCGCGCGAGACCGTTCGGCCGCAAGTGACGGTGTTCGAGACGTGATGTTTTATCCCTCCCGCCTTCGGGAAGGGGAAGTGACGGGCAGGGATTAAAGGCAGAAACATGAAACGCAAGCTCTACGACCTCGCCCATGCGCGCGCCGGCGACAAGGGCAACACCACGATCCTGTCGCTGATCGC
>CAYZMR010000381.1:0-3656 GCA_964479515.1 uncultured Hyphomicrobiales bacterium
GGATCGGTGCCGATCGTGTCGGCGCTGAGCGCGATGCGCACCGCGAACACGCCGTTGCCGAGGTCAGAGATGTCCTCGACCTTGCCGACGATCTCATCGAGGATCGATTGGTCCTCGATCGCCGAAAGCGGCATCTCGACGCTCTGCTCGACCGCTATCGCCTTTGCGCGCGAGTCGATCGCGCGCGCGTCGGAGCGGACGTGATAGACGGCGATCAGTCGGGACGACACGGGGAGGAAGCCGGCCGGCCGGCGCGGCTAGCCGATCGCGCGGCGCGGCATCACGACGGGCTGCTTGGCGGCGCGCCAGTGGCGGCGGACGATGTCGCCGACGATGGTCGCCGCGACCGCAACTCCGGTGACCATCAGCAGCGCGACCATGCTGAACAGCGCCAAGCCGACCACGACGAGGAGCGGCAGGGCGATCACGGGTGCGAGCAGGATGGCGTCGAACAGGCTGAGCCTGATCGAGCCGCGGTGCAGGTCCGATGTTGCGCGTCTGCGGAACATGCGACCACTCCTCCCCGGAAACGATGTCACTTTCGTGGCGACACCATAAAGGCCGCAATGAGTTAAGGAAAGATAATTGATTCGGGAGCCCACTGCGACGATGCAAATGGCCAGCGGACGTGTCTGCACAAGTCTTAAGCAACGCCTCTTGAACAGCGCCGGCGGCTCGGCGGCTCCCTAGTTTGCCGCCGCAACCTTCACCCCGAACACCCGCTCGGCGAACTGTGGATAGACCTCCGCGAGCTGTGGCGCGACGACCTCACGCATCAGCCGCAAGACATCCGGCGCCGGCGCGGGCGTGATCGGCACGGCATCGGGCCGGTCGAAATCGAAGCCGGTGTTCTCGATCACCTCCTCGACGGTATGCCCCGGATGGACGCTTTCCAGCCGGAAGCGCTTTCGCGTCCGATCGAAGGAGAACAGGCAGCGGTTGGTGACGAGCGCGATCGGTCCCCCGGTGCGGTGCACATTGTCGGCGTTGCCGCCCGGCGCCGAGATGAACGACACCTTCGGAACCAACGTGCGGCGCGAATGCTCGACCCGGAACAGAATGACCTTGGGCACGACGTAATAGAGGTAGCCCGAGCCGAACGAGCCGGGGAACCGCACGTTCGGCTGCTCGTAATCGCCGATGCTGACCAGATTGATGTTTCCTTCGCCGTCGATCTCGCCCCCGGACAGGAAGAATACGTCGATGCGGCCCTGGCCGGCGCAGTCGAACAGCTCGCGCCCGCCATCGGTGAAGAACATGTGGCGGCGGCTGCCGAGCAGCGACACGTAGGGGCGGCCGCCGCCGCGCTCGCGCAGCGCAAGCGCCGCGGTCGCCGGGATCGGCGAGGCATTGCCGACGGCCACGTGCCGCACGTCGCCGATCAGGCGCATGATCACGTCGGCGAGGAGTTCCTCGGGGCGGAACTCAGGCGGCGCGCTTGACGTAGACATGCTCGTCCAGATACCGCGCAAATCCCTCCGCCGTCGCGGCAAGCCGCGCGTATTCCGCCAGATGCGCGCCGTCGGCCGGATAATGGTCGAGCAGCGGCAGCGGCCAGGCGCCGCGCGGCGCGATCGCAACCGCGTCGACATAGAAGCCCGGCACCGTTCCGGCCGAGAGCGCCGGATCGTCCATCAGATTGCCGTCGTAGATCGTCTCGACCGTCGCAATCGTGCGCGCGGACGCATGCGCCATCGTGAGGAGTTCGCGGTCGCGGCCGATGAACACGTTGCCGGCGCGATCCGCCATGCCAGCATGGAACAGCGCGACGTCCGGCTTGATCGCGGGTAGCAGCACGATCGGGTCGTTGTTGCCGAACGGGTTGTCGATCACGCGCCAGTCGGGACGATGCGCCAGGATGTCGGAGCCGATCAGCCCGCGTAGCGGGATGAAGGGCACGCCCTTCTCGGCCGCCTGCATCGAGGCATAGAGGGCAGGGCAGGTCGCGTCCTTCATGTGGATCGTGCGGTTCAGGATCGCGGCCGTGAAGCGCGGCGCCGGGCCGAACTCGCCGAGGCTGACGGCCGAGGTCTCCAGAGTCTCGACGCAGCCCGCGCCGATCAGCATGTCGGCCTGTAGCGTCGAGGTGGGCAGCGCGACGAGATGCAGTCGTTTCACGCCGCGCCGGACCAGCGCGCGCGTCGCCTCCATCGGTACGCCAGAGGATTCGCGCGGCACGACCAGCATCGCGCCGTCCGGAATGGCGGCGATGGCGTCGTCAACGCTGTTTGCGATGGTCGGCATGGCGTTCCTCAATCAACCGTTCGGGTGCTAGCCTATCGGCATGACGCCCCGCCGCAAGGGGCGCACGGGAGGAATTATGACGGTCATCGACGTACACACCCACATGCTGACGCTTCCCTGGATCGAGCTGCTGAAAGGCAGCGGCGCGCAATACGAGGTGAAGAAGACCAAGGCCGGCCAGGAGTCGATCTGGAAGGACGGCGCGCCGTTCATGACCCTGTTCCCCGGCATGTGGGACTATGACCTGCGCATCAAGGCGATGGATGCCGCGCGGGTCGACGTCGCGATCGTGTCGCTGACGTGCCCCAACTGTTTCTTCGGCGGCCGCGAGACGAGCCTGAAGGCCGCCCGCATGGTCAATGATTCGATGGCCGAGCAGGCGCGCGCGCGGCCGGACCGCATCCGCTGGTTCGCCTCGGTCCCGTGGCAATATGCCGATGACGCCAAGGCGGAGCTCGCGCGCGCGGTTGCGGCCGGCGCGGTCGGCGTCATGCAGCTCGCCAATGTCGCCGGCGAAGAGCTGACGGCGGATAAATTCGCGCCGGTCTGGGCCGAAATCGACCGGCTCGGCCTCCCCGTGCTGATCCATCCCGGCACGCCGCCCGGGATGGTCGACATGAATCTCGGCGATTTCGGCATGGTGCCGCCGATCGGCTTCATGATCGACACCACGCTCGCGTTCGCTCGCATGATCTTCTCGGGATTTCTCGACAGATATCCGAACGTGAAGCTGATTGCAGCGCATGGCGGCGCGACGCTGCCTTACCTCGCGGGCCGCCTCGACCGCTGCCACGAGATGATCCCGGCCTGTTCCTCCGTCATCAAGGACAGGCCGAGCGAGTACTTGAAACGCATCTGGTACGACACCGTGGTCTACGACCAGGCCGCGCTCGAGATGTGCATCGCGGTCGCTGGCTCGCCCGACCGCGTGCTCTACGGCTCGGACTACCCGCACAACATCGGCGATATGGCGGGGTGCCTCGCGCGCGTCGACGCACTGCCGGGAGCGCAGGCGAGGCGCGTGCGCGGCGAGGCGGCAAGGGAGCTGTTCAGGTTGTGATGGCGTGTCCCGTACGCGGTGCAGCGCGCAAGCGGTGCACCGCAGATACGGGACCGCGCGAAACGCCGGCGCACTTGGCGATCCCGGGTCTGCAGCGCACCACTGCGTGCTGCGCTGCGCCCGGGACACATCACCCCTTCTCGATCTCGGCGAACACCTCCTTCGCGATGCGGATCGAATCGAGCATCGCGGGCGCGCCCGCATAGACGCCGAGATGCATGAAGATCTCGCGGATCTCGTCCTTGGTGACGCCGTTGGTGAGCGCGCCGCGGACGTGGCCGCGCAGTTCGTGCGGCCGGTTGAGGATGCCGAGCATCGCAAGGTTGAGCATCGAGCGCGTCTTGCGGGAGAG
>CAYZMR010000382.1:0-3654 GCA_964479515.1 uncultured Hyphomicrobiales bacterium
AACAAGATGGCCGAGTTCGAGGCGCATAACCTCGCGACGCCCGGCGATGTGCTGGTGATCGACGGCGTCTCCGGCATGTCGAACATGGGCGGCATCTCGGCGCAGACCGGCAAGCGCCAGGGCGAGGTCGGCGCAATCGTGTTCGGCGGCGTGCGCGACGTCGGCCATTCACGTAGCGTCGGCTATCCGATCTGGTCGAGCGAGCTCTC
This sequence comes from uncultured Hyphomicrobiales bacterium, assembly GCA_964479515.1. Taxonomy (GTDB): domain Bacteria; phylum Pseudomonadota; class Alphaproteobacteria; order Rhizobiales; family Xanthobacteraceae; genus PALSA-894. The sequence continues at coordinate 210 of CAYZMR010000382.1, forward strand.
CGCCGTCACCGGCAAGTGGCGGCTGCAGACGATCGAGATCAACGGCCCGGTGCAGATCGGCGGCGTGCGGGTCGAGCCGGGCGACCTCGTGGTCGCCGACGAGACCAGCGTCTGCTTCATCCCGCGCGAGCGCATGACCGACGTGCTGGCGTTGGCGCAGGAAAAGGCCGAAGCCGAGGATCTGCGCTGCAAGGCAATCGACGACGGCATCGAGGTGCCGGACATCTCGAAGGCGACCTACGGCGAGAAGGGGTGAGCCGCGCGTCTCACGGCGGCTCGGGCGACTTGCCGCGATAGACGCTCGACCAGCCGGCAAGATCCGCCGACATCGCGTCATTGGCGGCGCGCACGCAGAACAGGCCGTACTTCCGACCCGGCTCCTTCACGTCGCTGCGCGCAATGTCATCGGCAATCTGTTGCAGTTCGCGCTCGGTGGCGGCGGCGCGCTCGGCCGTATTCTTGAACTCCATCTGGAAGCGGATGCCGTGCACGGCGGCGATCAGCGCCGGCACGAACGCCATGATGAGGGTGAAGTAGGGCTTGATGATATGCACCGCGCAATGCGCCGCATCGTGCCCCCACCAGCCGAACCAATGGAAGGCCGACAGGGCCGCGAGCAGCACCGCACCGATGAAGGCCGCCCACACCGTGAACGCAAAGGCCGATTGGACGAGCCTGCCGAGACGCTCGTCGATCAGCTCGAATCTCTTCGCGACACCGTGATTGTACGCGATCTGACCCTCGCGTCCGGTCAGCTCCTTGACGAGGAACGAGTCCAGCACCTTCTTGCGATGCTCGGCCGACAGACGGACGGACGGAACGCCCAGCTCGCGCAATACCGCCCGCACGTACCAACCGACCCAGGCATCCGGCTCGCGCCAGCTCCTGTCCGCGGTCCGCTCGAGCCGGTCGGCCGCGCCAAGCGCGTAAACGAACCGCTGGTGCCGCAAGAGTTCGGCGATGGCCCGATATTCGATCATGCGCTGGTGCCAGCGCTCGTGGTGCGCCGGTCGGAACAGACAGAGGCCGGCGATGAGCAGGACCACACCCTCGATCACCAGCGCGGCGATCTTGATCTCACCGAGGTATTTTTCCGGTCCGAGCAGAGACAGCAATCCGACCAGCACGGCGATCGCACCGAGGAAAGCAATCGTGATGTAGGCGCTGCGCGTCACGTCGGCATAGCGCACGGCGAGCGCGTCGGCCCAGCCATAGCTCTCCGAGAGCACACGGCGCACGATCACGCCCTGCTCTCGCGTGAATGAGTCGTGGTCCTCCGGCCACAAGCTCGCCGCCGAGTCTTCCGGTTTCCCGATGCTGTATTTCTTGCGCGCATCGTTGAAGGCGGCCCAGGCCTTTGGCCAGAATCTCTCTCCCTGCTCCAGCTCAACGGTCAGAGCGTTGCGAAAAGCCTTGAAGACCCAACTGAACCGCGCCGCCTTCCAGCTCTCGTGCACGTAGGCCAGGAGCCGAGCGCGCGCGCCGCGGAACTCCTCGTGCGCATGGTGGGTCCCAAGCGGCGCGGCGCTCACCGCCGGTGGATCGAGTATGCGGCTGAGCGCAAGCGTCAGCTTTTCCGGCAACGGCCCGCCGGGCTTGACTTCGCTATCCTCCCGCGGCGTCTGGTTCGGCGCGTCCAGCTCGGCCGCGCGCATCAGATAAATCTCGGGCTTCGTGGTGGAGATCTTGATGACCTGGATGCTCTGGACCGCCATGCGGATGACGTCGACCGTGCCTCCAGCGCCGCCGTCGACGTCGTCGCTCACCGCGATGAGCACGTCGCTATGCTCGAGCAGCACGTCGCGCAGATTGGAATAGGCGAGATTGCGGGCGTTCGGATACTGCGGATCGATCAGAGCATTGTCGTCGATCTCGAGGACCGCCTCGGTCGCCTTGTCGTTCAACAGCTTGCGGAATTGCTCGACGACGCGGTCACGCTCCTCCGGCGTCCGCTCCTGCTGACCCTTCGGACGATTGGGATCGTACTGAAAGTCCTTCTCATATTCGGCCTGCGCGAATGGCAGGATCGCCGCGAGGCGCGTTTCAATCCCGCCCGTGCCGCCTTTCAGCTCGCTCGGGTAGCGTTCGGTCACAAGTTTCGCGGCAATTTGATCCGCACCCTCGGCCATGCCCGAGATGATCCGCAGCAGCGGCGGCGCCTGAGAGAAAGCGTTCGCGTCCTCGTCCGCGCCGGAGTGCCTCTCACGACACGTCACGAGAAACGCCGCGAGCTGATCAACCACGGCTGCGAGAGAGTCGTGGATGCGCGCGGCCTCCGCCTCGGGGATCGCGCGCTTGCCGGTGATGCCGACGCGCAGCGTCAGCCGCGGTTTCGGCGGATGCTCGAAGGCCACCGCTGCAGACATGGTTCCCCGCCACGAGCGCCCGGCGCGCTCTGCCAGTCTCGACAGCCGGAAGTCTAGTTTGAGCCAACACCTGGTTGCAACGGTGCGGCGGCGAGGGGGCGGCGCGCCTCGATGTCGCGCAGGCTCGCACGCACGCGCCGCGCGATCAGCACGATCATGATGAGGAACGTCACGCCGCCGGCCGCCATGAGACCGAGATTGACGCTGTCGCCTTCGCTGAGAAGCGCCGCCTTCCCGATCGCACCGAGATACGCATAGACGACGACCTGCGGGATCGTGAACACGAAGGTCGCCCAGGCGTAGGGCCAGAGCCGGATGCGCGTCAGGCCGAACAGCACGCTCTGGACCATTGCGGGAATCGGCGAAGCAAGCCGACAGAGCGCGACGATGCGCCAGCCCTCCGCGTCGACCGCCTCCATGATGGCGACGAGCCGTGGCTTGTGCGCCACGGCGTGCTCCAGCCGGACGGCAAACAGGTAACGCGCGAGCAGGAACACGAGTACGCAGCCGAGCGTCGTCGCCGGAATGATGATGGGAATCGCCGCGGTGCCGAAGACGACGCCGGCGGCAAGCACCAGGAACGTGCGCGGCAGCGGCACGAACGCGCCGAAGAGGAACACCACGGCGAGGATCGAGCCCGAAAGCGGGCCGATCTCGCCCCAGCGTCGCAGGAAATCGACCAGGGCCTGCGTGAGATCGAACGGCATGCGCTAGTGGACGCTCGGGCCCTTGAGAAAGCGCGCGCGGTCGCTCGATTTCACCCGCACATCGAAGGTGCGCCCGTCGCGATACACCAGCAGCGGAACCTCGACGCCGGCATCGCCGAGTGACCAGATCTTGCGGAACATGGTCGAGAGCTCGCTGACCTCGCGGCCGGCGACCGCAAGCACGATGTCGCCGGTGCGGATGTCGGCGTCGCGCGCGGGCCCGCGGTTCGCGAGGCCCACCACCACGATCTTGCCCTCCATCTCGGTCGCGTAAAGGCCGAGCCAGGGGCGCGGCGGACGATTGGGACGGCCGAATTTGAGCATGTCGTCGAGGATCGGCTTCAGGTCGTCGATCGGGACGATCATGTTGAG
>CAYZMR010000383.1:0-3641 GCA_964479515.1 uncultured Hyphomicrobiales bacterium
GCTCGGGCATGCACTGCCACCAGTCGATCTGGAAGGGCGGCAAGCCGGTGTTCGCGGGCAACAAATACGCCGACCTGTCGGAGACCTGCCTGCATTACATCGGCGGCATCATCAAGCACGCGAAGGCGATCAATGCCTTCACCAACCCGAGCACCAATTCCTACAAGCGCCTGGTCCCGGGCTTCGAGGCCCCGGTGCTCCTCGCCTACTCGGCGCGCAACCGTTCGGCCTCGTGCCGCATCCCGTTCACCACCAACCCGAAGGCCAAGCGCGTCGAGGTCCGCTTCCCCGACCCGCTCGCCAATCCGTATCTCGGCTTTGCCGCGATGCTGATGGCCGGGCTCGACGGCATCAAGAACAAGATGGATCCGGGTCCCGCGATGGACAAGGATCTCTACGATCTGCCGCCGAAAGAGCTCAAGAAGATCCCGACCGTGTGCGGCTCGTTGCGCGAGGCGCTGGTCAGCCTCGACAAGGGCCGCGAGTTCTTGAAAGCCGGCGGCGTGTTCGATGACGACTTCATCGACGCTTACATCGAGCTGAAGATGACCGAGGTCATCCGCTTCGAGCACACGCCGCATCCTATCGAGTACGTCATGTACTACAGCGGCTGAGCGCCGATCCAACCTCGCCAACCGACGAAGATGGGGGCCGAGAGGCCCCCATCGCATTTGCGCTCCAACGTCTCGTCGCCGGCTCGACGTCGCCGCAGCAAGACCATCGGAAGACGGTGAGAAGATTAGTTCTGCAAGAACCGCTGCCGGTGAAATCTTTCGATCGGAATTCGGCTTTCTTTGCAAAGCCATGCGCTTCTCCCCGCCGGACCCAATCGATACATGTTGCGCCCAAGTTTCCCTCGTGCCGGGAGTGTTCATGCGCCTTCTTGTCTCGCTCGCCGCAGCCGCGCTGGCTTTTGCGTCGACGACCGCAAACGCGCAGCAGCAGGAGTTGCGCGTCGGCTTCATTCCGGTGATGGGCGCGGCGCAGATCTTTGTCGCCGACGGAGAGGGATGGACGCAGCAGGCCGGCATCCGGCTGAAGACGGCCGCATTCGAATCCGGGCCGAACATGATCCAAGCGCTGGCCTCGGGCACGCTCGATGTCTATGTCGCCGGGCTCGCACCGCTCCTCGTCGCGCGCGCGAAGGGGATCGATGTCCGCGTCGTCGCCGCGACCGTCGTCGAGGAGATGGGATTTGCCGCGAGCCCCACCCTCCTGCCCTTCCTGGAAGGACGGACGCCCGCGCAGGCGTTCAAGGCGTTCCGCGAGACGACCGGACGTCCGGCCAAGCTCGCCACCCAGCCGATCGGCTCGGGGCCGCACACGACGCTGAACTACTGGCTGTGGGAAGTGATCAAGGCCGACAGGCAGGACGTGCAGATCGTCGAGATGGGCATCGATGCGACGCAGCGCGCGATCGCGACCTCCGCCGTGGAGGGCGGCTCGATCCGCGAGCCCGCATTGACGATCGTGCTCAAGCAGAACCCCAAGGTGAAGCTGCTCGCGACCGGCAGTGAGATGTTTCCGAACTTCCCCGGCGTCGTGATCGCGGTGCTCGGCTCGTTCGCCGACAAGAATCCCGCGGCCGTCGACAGCCTGGTTCGCGTGGTGGTCCGCGCCACGCGGCTCCTCAAGGACGATCCCAAGCGCGCGGCCCCGCTGGTCAGCGCCGCCTTCGGCAAGGGTCTCGTGCCGGACGACATCCTGGAGCAGGCGATCCGGTCGCCGCAGACCCAGTTCACGTCCGACCCGCGGCGCATCGTCGAGTCGACCGCGAAGCTGCAGGACTACCAGGTCAAGATCGGCGCGCTCGACAAGGCCGCGCCGCTCGATGGACTGTTCGCCATTCCGATCTATGATCGGGCGATTGCCACCAATTGAGGCGGCCGACCGAGCCGAGCGTTTCCTTCCGTGACACGGATCAAGGCGGCGTCACTCGCCGCCTTCGGCTTCGCGGCCTTCCTTGCCGTCTGGGAAGCGGCGCCCGCGGTGGGACTTGTGCCGTCATCGGTTCTGCCGCCTCCGAGCGCCATCCCGCACGCGTTCTTGCGTGAACTCAATTCCGGCATCTGGCTGTCGTCCCTGCTGACCAGCCTGCGCAACTACGCGGCGGGCCTTGTCGTCGGCTGCTCGCTCGGTGTCGCGCTCGGCATCGCCACCGGTATTTGCGCGCCGCTTGAGGCGACGCTTGCCTGGGTCGTGCGCCTGCTTCGTCCGATTCCGGGACTGGCCTGGGTTCCCTTCGCCATTCTGTGGTTCGGCATCGATCCGAGCGCTGCGATCTTCATCATCGCCATCGGCGTGTTCTGGATTTCCTACTTCGCGGCGCTGAGCGCGGTCCACGCGGTCGAGCGGGACCTCATCGAACTGGCCGACGCCTTCGGTTTCCGCCGCATCGACCAGAAGCTCGTCAAGGTGATCCTGCCGGCCGCGGCACCCGGCATTCTCGCCGGCCTGCGCACGGCGCTGGGCCAGGCCTGGATGGCGGTCGTCGCGGCCGAGATCTTCGGCGTCCCGGGGCTCGGGCAGCGCATGATGCAGGCGTCCAATCTGCTCGCGAGCGATATCGTCGTCGTCTACATGGCGACGATGGCGGCGCTCTACGGCATCATCGACACGGTGTTCGTCGCGGCCCAGTCGCGGCTTCTGCGATGGAAGCGATGATTTCGCTGCAAGGCATCGGCCTGTCCTTCCGGCGCGACGGCGACACGACGGAGGTTCTGCGCGATTTCAGCCTCGAGATCCCGGCCGGCCGCTTTGTCGCCGTGCTCGGACCATCGGGCGTGGGAAAATCGACGTTGCTCCGTGTCGTCGGCGGCCTGCTGCGTCCAAGCGCCGGCACCGTGCGGATCGACGCGAGCGGGGACAAGCCGTTGCCGGTCGCCTTCGTGTTTCAGGACGCGCGGCTGCTGCCGTGGCGACGCGTGCTCGGCAATGTCAGCTTTGGATTGGAGCATGGACAGCACACCGCGCAAGAGCGGCGCGCCAAGGCCGCGACCGCGTTGGCGCTGGTCGGGCTCTCGGGCTACGATCAGCGCTATCCGCACGAGCTCTCGGGCGGTCAGCGCCAGCGCGTCGCGCTTGCGCGCGCGTTGGCGGTCGATCCCGACATCCTGCTGATGGACGAGCCGTTCGCGGCGCTCGACGCGATCACGCGCGAATCCATGCAGGACGAGTTGCTGCGCATCCATGCGGCGACGGGCAAGACCGTGATATTCGTGACCCACGCGATCGACGAGGCGATCTATCTGGCCGACGAGGTCGTCGCCATCGCCGGCAGGCCGGGCCGTCTCGCCGCATCCGTGCCGATCGAGGTCGCGCGGCCTCGCCGGCGCGGCGATCCGGCTCTCGCCGAGCTCGCGGCGCAACTGCGAACCCAACTCGAAGAAACCGCATAACTCTTGGCGCCGACCCTCTGGGTCCCGCAAAATGCGCCGAACCAATCGAGCCCCGTAGCGAGCAGCGCCGTGCCCAACCTTGACCATGTCGTACGCGAGATCGCCGACGAGATGCGGCTAAGGCCGGATCGCGGCGAGGTCGCGAACTACATTCCCGAGCTCGCCTGCATCGATGCGAAGGCCTTCGGCCTCGTCGTCATCGACGCCGACGGGAACGTGGCGGCCGCGGGCGACAGCGACACG
>CAYZMR010000384.1:0-3619 GCA_964479515.1 uncultured Hyphomicrobiales bacterium
CGCCTCGGCGACGCTGTTCGCCGCGCAGGTCGACTTCACCTATGCGGGCGACCTCATGGTGTTCGTCGACGAAGATCAGCTCAAGACGCTCGAGGCCAAGATGGCCGAGCGCGGCTATCTGGCCGGCGAGAAGATGGCGAACGCCTTCAACATGCTGCGTTCGAACGATCTGATCTGGCCGTACGTCATCAGCAATTATCTCAAGGGCAAGCAGCCCTACCCGTTCGACCTGCTCTACTGGAACTCGGATTCGACGCGCATGCCGGCCGCGAACCATGTGTTCTATCTGCGCAACTGCTATCTCGACAACAAGCTCGCCAAGGGACAGATGGAGATCGGCGGCGAGCACATCGATCTCGGCAACGTGACGATCCCGATCTACAATCTCGCCACCCGCGAGGACCACATCGCGCCGGCGAAGTCCGCCTTCCTCGGCTCGAAATTCTTCGGCGGGCCGGTGAAGTTCGTGCTCGCCGGCTCCGGCCATATCGCGGGCGTCGTCAATCCGCCGGGCAAGCCGAAGTACCAGTACTGGACCGGCGACGCGCCGATCGGAAACCTCGATCGCTGGATCGGCAAGGCGCACGAGCATCCGGGCTCGTGGTGGCCGGACTGGGTCGAGTGGATCAAGGCACAGGACGGCGCAACGGTGCCGGCGCGCCAGCCGGGCGGCGGCGCCCTGACGCCGATCGAGGACGCGCCGGGGAGCTATGTGAAGACGCGGGATTGACGACCTTCAGAGCCGCTCATGCCCGCGCAAGCGGGCATCCATATGGTGTTCTGAGTCCCCACTTTCGTGGGGACGAGCGGAAAGAGCGATCGATCAACTCGCCAGCCGGAACGGCTCCGTGATGCCGGTGCGGATCGGCGCCGTCGTCTCGCTCACGACTTTCTGCGTGAGCTCGGCGAGTTCGCGCATCTGCGCGGCGGCAAGATCGAGCTGCTTGCGCGTGTGCGTCGATGACAGCTCGACCAGTTCGGACGGCGATTTTGCCGTCATCGCTTCGAGCGCCGCATCGAAGGCCGCGTTGGCGTTCGCCCGCGCGATCTCCATCACCTTGAGCCGGTACTCGACCGAGCCGCGGCTCGCGCAATTGAAGGCTTCGCCGAAGGCTTCGGCGCTGTGATGCAGGATCTCGGTCATCTTGCCGTGCGCATCCTTGGCGCGCGCGAGGCTCTTCTCGAACACCGCGGTGAACGAGGACGCCACATCGCCCGACATGTCGCGGGCGGCTGTTTCCGCCCTGGTGGTCGTTGAATCGCTCATGATGATTGCCTCTCCTGTTGAATGCCCAACGCAACGCGACTCGCCGGCCGCTCCACTCCCAAGCGGCCGGCTCATCGCCACTGACGCAACAACGCGATACGCAACAGCCGGCGCGGACGGCCGGATCACTGACAACGATGGATGCGATTATGCGGCGCGCGCCTGCGCGCGCTGGCGCGGTTCCTCGACCCAGGCATCGCGCGCGAACCAGCGGTGGTCCTGATCGCAAATCGGGCAATAGGTGTCGGAAAAGAACACGGGCGTGCAGGCAAAGGCCGAACGCTCGGTGTTGATCCCGGTCGGGATCGTGGCGCCGGTTGCCGGGCACCTGATCATCACCGTTCCCATCAGAACCTCCTGCCGTCGCCCGACCTGGTGTCGACCTGGGCACGAGCGGTACGCCGGTTGTGTGAATCCGGCTTGTCGGTTCTGTGAATCCGGTTTGACCGAACTGCGACCATTTGCGGGCGGGGGAACAGCCACGCCGCGACGCGCCGTTGCGGAAACAGCGCGATCTGCGCCAACGCGGTACCCGACCGCGACGGCCGGACGCAGTTGTAAGCGGATGCCATTAGCTGTCAGAGTGGCGCTTGGCAGCGCGCTGGCGCGCATGGAGCTCGGGGCGTGGCGCAGAATTTCAAGATCGTGCTGATCAAACCGTCGCATTACGATACCGACGGCTACGTCATCCAGTGGCGGCGCTCGCTGGTTCCGTCGAACAGCCTCGCCAGCATGTACGGTCTTTTCGCCGAATGCCGCGACGCGAAGGCGCTCGGGCCCGACGTCGATATCGAGATCGAGGCCTATGACGAGTGCAATACCGTCATCAGGACCGACCGCGCCATCAGGGCGATCCGCACCGCAGGCGCGGGCATCGTCGCGCTGATCGGCGTGCAGTCGAATCAGTTTCCGCGCGCGCTCGATCTCGCGCGCGAGTTCCGTTCGGCCGGTATCCCGGTCGTGATCGGCGGGTTCCACGTCTCCGGCTGCCTCTCGATGCTGCCCGAGCTTCCCGCCGACCTGAAGGAGGCGCTCGACCTCGGCGTCACGCTGTTCGCCGGCGAAGGCGAAGGGCGCATGGCCGACGTCCTGCGCGACGTGCACGCCGGCACGGCGAAGCCGATCTACAACTACCTCGCCGACTTGCCGGACTTGGCAGCCGCGACTCTGCCGATCCTGCCGCGCGACACCGTCACGCGTGTCGCCGGCCACTACACGAGCTTCGATGCCGGCCGCGGCTGCCCGTTCCAGTGCTCCTTCTGCACCATCATCAATGTGCAGGGCCGCAAGTCGCGCTACCGCACACCGGACGACGTCGAGGCGATCGTGCGCGAGAACGCCAAGCAGGACATCACGCGCTTCTTCGTGACCGACGACAATTTCGCCCGCAACCGCAACTGGGAGCCGATCCTGGACCGGCTGATCGAGCTGCGCGAGCAGCACGGCCTCAAGATACGGCTCTTTCTGCAGGTCGATACGCTCTGCCACCGCATTCCGGGCTTCATCGAGAAGGCCGCACGCGCAGGCTGCACCGCCGTGTTCATCGGGCTCGAGACCGTCAATCCCGAATCCCTGATGAGCACGAAGAAGCGGCAGAACAAGATCTGGGAATACCGCGAGATGCTGCAGGCGTGGCGCCGCGCCAAGGTCATGACTTATGCGGGCTACATCCTCGGCTTCCCGACCGACACGCCGGACTCGATCGCGCGCGACATCGAGCTCATCAAGAAAGAGCTGCCGGTCGACATCCTCGAGTTCTTCTGCCTGACGCCGCTGCCCGGCTCGGAGGATCACCAGACGCTGCTCCTCAAGGGCGTCCCGATGGACGCCGACATGAACAGGTACGACGCCGAGCATGTCTGCACGGCGCATCCGCGCATGTCGAAGGCCGAGTGGGAGCGCACTTATCTCGATGCCTGGACGCGCTATTACAGCGACGAACACGTCGAGACTGTGATGCGCCGCTGCGTCGTCTCCGGCATCAACCGCACCAAGATGCTCGACTCGCTGATCGCCTTCTCCGGTGCCGCCGGGATCGAAGGCGTACATCCGCTGCAACTCGGATTCGTGCGGCGCAAGGTGCGCACGCAGCGCCGTCACGGCATGCCGATCGTCAACCCGCTCGTGTTCTATCCGTGGCGCGCGTGGGATGTCGCCGCGGTAGTGGCGCGGTGGGCGCGCAGGATCATCCGCTACCGACGGATCATGAAGCGCGTGATGGCCGATCCGGACCGCATGTCCTACACCGACCTCGCGCTCACCCCGCTCGCCGATGGCGCGCAGGACCACTTCCTCGAGGCCTTCGCCGACAAGATCCCGAAGACCCATGGCGCGCCGGCGCGGCCGGACGCG
>CAYZMR010000385.1:0-1537 GCA_964479515.1 uncultured Hyphomicrobiales bacterium
ACGAACTCGGCGAGATGGGCAAGAGCTTCAACATCCTCCAGGAGGAGGTGAAGGACGCGGCGCTCGGGCTCGACGAAGCGCGCGAAAAGATGCGCACGGCGCGCCTGGAGCTATTGGCAAGACACGAGCAGATCGCCCATCTCGCGCATCACGACGCGCTGACGGATTTGCCGAACCGCGCCGCCCTCGCCATCCGGCTCGTGGAAACCTTCGATCGCGCCAAGGCAGCCGGTACGAGCTTCGCGGTTCTCACTCTCGACCTCGACCATTTCAAGGAAGCCAACGACGTCTTCGGACACGCGGCGGGCGACGACCTCTTGTGCGCCATCGCGCGGCGGCTGCAAGCGGCCGCACAGGGCGCCTTCATCGCGCGCATCGGCGGCGACGAGTTCACGCTCGTCCTGGAGACGCCCGGGCAGCCGGCCGCCGCGGGCGAGCTCGCCGATCGCCTGCTCCGGTCAATGACGCAGGACTTTGAAATCAGAGGCCAGAAGATCCCCATTGGTCTGAGCATTGGCGTGGCCAATTATCCGAACGACGCGAGCGACCCAGCGGCGCTCCAGGCCAATGCCGATGCCGCGCTCTATCGGGCTAAGGCCGACGGGCGTCATCTGGTGTGCTTCTTTCACCCCGACATGGACCGCCGACTGAGGGAGCGGTACGCGCTCCAGCATGATTTGCGCTCGGCGATCGCCCACGACGAGCTGCGCCTGCACTATCAGCCGCAGGCCGCTATCAATGGCGATGTATTTGGGTTCGAAGCGCTGGTCCGCTGGCAGCATCCCAGGCATGGCCTGGTGCCGCCGGACACCTTCATTACCCTCGCCGAACAGAACGGCATGATCATCGAGATCGGCGAATGGGCGCTGCGTGAAGCCTGCCGCGAAGCCGCCTCATGGAAAAGGCCGTTGCGGATCGGCGTCAATCTGTCTCCCGTGCAATTCCGCTACGGGGACTTGCCAAACCTGGTTCACGCGGTCCTGTTCCAAAGCGGCCTCGCGCCGCAGAGACTTGAGCTGGAGATCACCGAGGGCGTTCTCATCAACGACTCGTCACGCGCGCTGTCGATCCTGCGCAGATTGAAAGCACTCGGCGTCAAGATCGCCATGGATGATTTCGGCACCGGCTACTCCTCGCTGTCGTCGCTGCAGTCGTTTCCGTTCGACAAGATCAAGATCGACCGCAGCTTCATCTCCGGTGTCGATACAAATCAGCAGTCGGCCGCCATCGTGCGAGCCGTTATCGGCCTGAGTAACGCGCTTCATATGCCGGTCATCGCGGAAGGCGTCGAGACCGAGAACGAGCGCGATTTCCTGATGCGTGCAGGTTGTCCTGAGATTCAGGGCTATCTCATTGGACGTCCTGAGCCGATTGCCAGCTATTCCGCGCTCGTCGGTGGCATCGCGGTCGGCAAACTCAGCAATGCATTGGTCGCGTGACGATTTGGTCGCCGGGACGCGGAACGGATCGCCGGCGCCGCCGGCACCGTGCCGCGTACATCGATATCCGACTCCAAATGGGCAATTCCGACTCGCGC
>CAYZMR010000385.1:1637-3611 GCA_964479515.1 uncultured Hyphomicrobiales bacterium
ACGCGCGCCGCCGGCCGGCTGCTATCTGATCGATCAAAGCCGCGCGCGAAACCCGCCATAGATGGCGAACGGCTGCGCCGGCGTCACGGTGCGGGGATCGGTGAACGCGAATGAGGCGGCCTTGGCGACGCCGTCGAGCTCGAAATAGGTGCCGTAGGTGTAGTAGCGCTGGTTGAACAGGTTCGTGATCAGCGCAAACACCTGGATTTCCTTGGTCACCTGGTACGACGTGTGCAGATTGGTGACCCAATAGGCCGGTACCTTGGCGTTCTGGTTGGCGTCGTCGCCGACGAAATATTGGCTCCCGACCACCGCCACGTCGACACCAAGTTTCCAGACGTCCGTCACCGAGACCTCACCGCCCGCCTTGAACTGATGCGTGGGGATCGCCGGAATCTTGTCGCCCGGCGTGACGAAGATATTGCCGTCGGCGTCGGCCATCGGATTGTTTGGCGACGCGATGGCGCCGCTGAATCGATAGGTCGCGTCGATGAAGCTGTAATTGGCATAGATGGTCCAACGCGGCGCGGTGTACTGCGCGCCGGCCTCGACGCCTTGGCGGCGCGTCGCCGGCACGTTCTGGAACACACCGCGGCCCTGGATGTCGCTTGCGGTGGTGATGATGTCGTCGGTCACATCGGTGCGATAGGCGCCGGCTTTCCAGTCGAGCTTTCCGCCCTCGAGCGGAACGCTGCCACGCAACCCCGCCTCATAAGTGCGTGACACGACCTGGCGCAGCGGCGGATCGGAGACCAGCGCGCTCTCGATCAGGCACGGCTTGCTCGGATTGGCGCAGCCGAGCTCGAGCGGCGTCGGCGCACGGTTCGACTCGGCATAGCTGCCATAAAGCGTCAGGCCGGGCAGAACCTTGTAGGTCAGGCCGGCGAGCGGATTGATGCGCGCATACGTCAAGTCGTTGTTGAGATCGGGCGCGGCACCGGTCAGGTCCGTCATGTGGAGCTGGGCGACGTTGAGGCGCGCGCCGGCCGTAACAGAGAGCTGCGACGTGATGTCGAACGTGTCGGTGAGGTAGAGGCCGTAATAGGTGTTCTGCGCGTCGAGATCGACCGGCACGAAGCCGAGATTGCCGAGCGTGTGGATGACCTGCCCGAGGCCCGGGATTGAGCCGTAGGTCGTGATCGACAGATCGGGATTGATGATGCCGAGCGTGCTGCTGGAGGTGAAATTGGTCCAGCTATGGTCGAGGCTCGCGCCGATCGTGAAGCGGTTGCCGTGATCGAACAACCTGGCGTCGTTCGTCGCCTGCAGCGACGCGCCGACCGTGACGCTGTCGGTGTTGGTACGGTCGAGCGTGCCGTAGGGCACGGGTGCGCAGGTGTTGCCGCTGCCGGGCGGACACGGGACCGGATTGTTGTTCTGGTCGAGCACCACGAACTGATTGCGGAACGCCAAGGGCGTCGGCGTCGGGTGCGGGAAGCCGTCGTCTTCCAGGCACAGCTTGTTCGGGTAGGACGATGAGTTGCTGCAGCGCTCCACGTCGGCGCCGTTGCCGTCGACATGGGCCTGCCGGAAACTGCGCACATAGACATTGCTCTGCAATGTCCAGTTCTCGGCGACCATGAACTTGCCGTTGAGCGCGGCGAGCATGTTCTGATTCTGCGTCGTCTGCGGCCAGGTGTAGATCGAGGTCCAATTGGTCTGCAGGAGCTGGATCGGCGTCGAGGCGACGACGCCGAAGGAGTTCGTCGCCCCCGACAGGACGAGGTGGATCTCATTGCCGTCGCGGCGCCAGCCGATATCGGCATAGACGCGCGCAAGCTCGCTCGGTGACTGCTGACGCCAGCCGGTTTCGTTGAGGCCCTGCGCCGCGATGTAGATCGCGACGTCATCCTTCTGCATCCCGAACTGCACGCCGCCGCTGATCCGGCCATAGGAACCGGCCTGGAACTCGATCTCCGCGCCGTGGAACGTGAAGCCGTTCTTCATTTGCAGATTGATCGCGCCGCCGAGCGC
>CAYZMR010000386.1:0-3582 GCA_964479515.1 uncultured Hyphomicrobiales bacterium
CACGAAGTGGTGCATCGCAGATGCGGGACCCCGGTTTCTCGACCGACAAGAACCGGGGTCCCGGGTCTGCAGCGCACCGTTTCACGCTGCGCTGCGCCCGGGACACGGACCAGCGTCATGACCTGGTCCCTGATCGCGCGCGACACGACCGGCGCGTTCGGCATCGCGGTCGCGACCAAGAACTTCGCGGTCGGATGCCGCGTGCCCTTCATCGAGTCCGGCATCGGGGCAATCGCCACGCAGGCGCTGGTCAATCCGTTCTACGGGGCGCACGGGCTGATCTTCCTGCAAGACGAGATGCCGCCCGTCGACGTCATCAAGATTCTGACCGACGGCGACGAAGGCCGCGACCAGCGTCAGGTTCACATGATGGACCGCCACGGCCGCATCGCGGCGCACACCGGCAAGGATTGCGTCGACTGGTGCGGCCACACGGCGGGCGAGGATTTCTCGGTCGCCGGCAACATGCTGGCCGGGCCTGCCGTGATCGAGGAAACCGCCAAGGCCTATGTGAGCAACGCCGCACTGCCGTTTCCGCGCCGCCTCATCGCGGCGCTGCAGGCGGGCGAAGCCGCGGGCGGCGACAAGCGCGGCAAGCAGTCGGCCGCGCTGGTGATCTACGGCGAGGAGGAATGGCCGGACCTCGACCTGCGCGTCGATGATCACGCCGATCCGCTCGCCGAGCTTGCGCGGCTGGAGCACGTCAGCCGCGAGCGCTGGGTGCATTTCGCGAAGTTTCTGCCCTGCGCGAAAAATCCACATGGCGAGCTCGACCGCGCCGTGATCGATGCCGGCATCGCGGCGGCATTGGCGGCGGAGGGGAAGTGACCCCGCCGCTCCTTTCGATCGACAACCTGCGCGTCGTGTTCCACGGCGACCGCGGGCGGCGCACGGTCGCCGTGGACGGCGTCAGCCTCGAACTCGCGCGCGGCAGCACGCTCGGCATCGTCGGCGAGTCAGGCAGCGGCAAGAGCGTGACCTCGCTCGCCGTGATGGGCCTCCTGCCGAAGGAGAGCGCGGAGGTCTCCGGCACCGTCACCTTCGACGGCATCTCGCTGCTCGACCTGCCCGACCGCGCGTTGCGCGACCTGCGTGGCGATCGCCTCGCGATGATCTTCCAGGAGCCGATGACGTCGCTCAATCCGTCCTACACGATCGGCGAGCAGATCATCGAGGTGCTGGTGCGCCATCGGGGCCTGAGCGAAAGCCAGGCGCGCGAGCGTGCGATCGCGCTGCTGCGCCGCGCCGGCATCCCGTCGCCGGGCGAGCGCATCGACGATTATCCGCACAAGCTCTCCGGCGGCATGCGCCAGCGCGCAATGATCGCGATCGCGCTCGCCTGCGATCCCGAGCTCCTGATCGCCGACGAGCCGACGACCGCGCTCGACGTCACCATCCAGGCGCAGATCCTCGATCTGATGCGCGAGCTCAAGCGAACGAGTGGCGCCGCCATCATCCTGATCACCCACGATCTCGGCGTGGTCGCGGAGGTGTGCGACGAGGTTGCCGTGATGTATGCGGGCGAGATCGTGGAGCGCGCGCCGGTCGACACGCTGTTTACGGCGCCGCAGCACCCCTACACGGTCGGGCTGATCGCCTCGATCCCGCGCCTCGACCGCCGCATTGATCACCTGGCGGCGATCGAAGGCGTGCTGCCGGACATGAGCGCGCCGCCGCTCGGCTGTCGGTTCGCCGCGCGCTGTCCGTTCGCGATCGCGCAGTGCAAAATAAATCCGCCGCCGGTTGTTGAACTCGGCGGCGGACACTGGTCGCGTTGCTTACGAACACCGTTGGAACGGCTCGTCGCGTAACGTTCGGCTTAGTTGCAGCTCGTGATGTAGCACGTCTGGTAGCGTGGCGTGCGGACTGCGCATTCGGCCAGCGCCCGACGGCGGGCATAATTGTAGCCGCCCGTACCCCAGCCGTAGGCCGAGGGGCTGTCTGCACGGCAGTACCAGGCCGACGCTTCGGAAGACAGGAATGTCATCGCGGCAGCCGCGATGATGAGAGACGCCAAGATGCTTCGCATGGACTGTTCCCCAACTCACTGACTTGGACGGCATAGGCTATGCATGTTCTGGCGTAAGGTCACGTAGACTAAAGGTTGAATCTTGTGGATGGTTTATGACCGCGCTGGTTGAGGTCGATGGCTTGGTCAAGCACTTCGTCGCGCGCCGCTCGGTGTTCGGGCGGCCGCTCGCGACCGTGCAGGCCGTCGACGGCGTGAGCTTCACGGTCGAAGCCGGCAAGACGCTCGCGCTCGTCGGGGAATCCGGTTCCGGCAAGTCCACTGTCGGGCGGCTGGTGCTGCGGCTTATCGATCCGACCGCCGGCGCCGTGCGTTTTGAAGGACGCGACATTTTCGCGCTCGACGCCGGAGAGGTGCGCGCGTTTCGCCGCCAGGCGCAACTCGTGTTCCAGGATCCTTATGCGTCGCTCAATCCGCGCATGACGGTCGGCGCCATGCTGGCCGAGCCGCTCGCGCTACACGCGATCGTACCAGCGGCAAAATGTCGCGACCGCGTCGCGGAACTGCTCGACATGGTCGGGCTGGAGCCGCGCTTTGCGGCGCGCTATCCGCACGAATTCTCCGGCGGGCAGCGCCAGCGCATCGTGATCGCGCGCGCGCTCGCGGTCGAGCCGAAGCTGATCGTCGCCGACGAGCCGGTCTCGGCGCTCGACGTGTCGATCCGCTCGCAGGTCTTGAACCTCTTGCGCGATCTCCAGCGCCGGCTCGGCCTCGCCTACATCTTCATCTCGCACGATCTGGCGGTGGTGAAGCACATCGCCGACCGCGTGGCGGTCATGTATCTCGGTCGCATCGTCGAGAATGCGCCGACCGAGGAACTGTTCGCGCATCCGCGCCATCCCTATACGCAGGCGCTGCTCTCGGCGATCCCGCTGCCGCGCGCCCATGCGCGCCGCGATCGCACCATCCTGCCCGGCGACGTGCCGAGCCCGATCGATCCGCCGTCCGGGTGCCATCTGCATCTGCGCTGCCCGCATGCGATCGAACGCTGCCGCGTCGAGCGGCCCGAGCTTACCGCCGACGGCGATCATGCGACCGCCTGCCATCGCTGGCGCGAGCTTCCCGCCGTGACGGCGGTGCCGCCGGATTCCGGCCATTCGGCGACACTTGACCGGCTGATCGCGGCTTTTGCCGGCGGCGCGGACGTGCGGGGGGCGGGCGGTGTTGATACAGTGACGGGCGGGCGTGCCGAGACGCCCGCGCCGGTTTCGGAGGGCAGATCATGAAAACATTGCGCCTTGCGGCGGCGGCCGCGCTTGTCGCACTTGGCTGTGCAACGGCGGCGGCGCAGTCGACCTTGCGGATCGGGCTTGCCGAGGATGCCGACGTGCTCGATCCGACGCTCGCGCGCACTTATGTGGGGCGCATCGTGTTCGCGTCGATCTGCGACAAGCTGTTCGACGTCAACGAGAAGCTCGAGGTTGTCCCGCAACTCGCGTTGTCCTCCGAGACCTCCGAGGACGGCAAGACCATCACCATAAAACTCAGGCCGGGCGTCAAATTCCACGACGGCGAGCCGTTCGACGCGGAGGCCGCGAAGTTCTCGCTCGAAC
>CAYZMR010000387.1:0-3582 GCA_964479515.1 uncultured Hyphomicrobiales bacterium
CCGCGCTTGCCGCCGCCCATCGCCTTCATCATGTCGGCCATGGTCCGGTGCATCTTCAGCAGGCGGTTGATGTCCTCCGGCTTGGTGCCGGACCCGGCCGCGATGCGGCGCTTGCGGCTCGCCTTCAGGAGATCTGGGTTGCGCCGCTCCCTCGGCGTCATCGAGTCGATGATCGCGACCTGCCGCTTGAGCAGACGCTCATCGAGCCCGGCATTCGCGATCTGATTTTTCATCTTGGCGACACCGGGCAGCATGCCCATCAGGCCGCCGATACCGCCCATGCTCTGCATCTGCGTGAGCTGCTCGCGCAGGTCCGAGAGATCGAACGCGCCCCGGCGCATCTTCTCGGCGACGCGCGCAGCCTTCTCGGCGTCGATGGTCGCGGCGGCCTTCTCGACCAGCGAGACAATATCGCCCATGCCGAGGATGCGGTCGGCGATGCGCGACGGATGGAACTCCTCCAGTGCATCAAGCTTCTCGCCAGTGCCCATCAGCTTGATCGGCTTGCCTGTGACGGCACGCATCGAGAGCGCGGCGCCGCCGCGCCCGTCGCCGTCGACGCGCGTGAGCACGATGCCGGTGAGGCCTACACGCTCATCGAACGAGCGCGCCAGATTGACCGCGTCCTGGCCGGTCAGCGCGTCGGCGACGAGCAGGACCTCGTGCGGGGCCGCGGCGCGCTTCACGTCGGCTGCCTCGGCCATCATGGCGTCGTCGAGCGTGATGCGGCCTGCGGTATCGAGCATCACCACGTCGTAGCCGCCGAGACGCCCGGCCTGCAGCGCGCGCGTCGCGATCTGCGGCGCCATCTGGCCCTCGACGATCGGCAGCGTCTCGACGCCGACCTGGCGCCCAAGCACCGCGAGCTGTTCCATGGCGGCCGGCCGGCGCGTATCGAGCGAGGCCATCAGCACTTTGCGCTTGCCCTGCTCGGTCAGACGCTTGGCGATCTTCGCGGTCGTCGTCGTTTTGCCCGATCCCTGCAAACCGACCATCATGACGGCGACCGGCGCCGGCGCGTTGAGGTCGATCGGATCGGCGCTCGCGCCAAGCGTCGCGACGAGCTGGTCGTGCACGATCTTGACGACCATCTGCCCCGGCGTGACCGACTTGATCACCGCCACGCCGACCGCGTGCTTCTTGACCTCATCGACAAAGGAACGCACGACGTCGAGCGCGACGTCGGCTTCGAGCAACGCGCGGCGCACCTCGCGCAGCGCGGCATCGACATCGGCCTCCGACAGCGCACCGCGCCGTGTCAGACGGTCGAGAATGCCGCCAAGCCGTTCCGACAGGCTGTCGAACATCGGTCCTCTCGCAAGGCCCATCCTTCGAGACGCCGCCTGCGGCGGCTCCTCAGGATGAGGTCCAAACATTTTCGCGCCCGAGGGCGCATCGCGCTGTCGGGCGTTGGCCGCCGGCTTCGGGACCCGGTCGGTAAGTCGAATTTACGGCTCTTTTCGAGAGCGCGCGGAACCTAGGGGCGGGTACCCGGGAAGTCAAGGATTTGCGGCCGTTGCGGCGCGTTCCCAAATTGAGGTCCCTGACGGTCCCGGCTATGACGGTACGGATGCCAAAATTATTCTCGCGCCGCCGCCTGTTCGCCGGAATGGCCGCCATCGGCGGGATCGCGGGCGTGCTCGGCCTGCGCTCCGCGACGGCACGCTACTACGACGGCCCGGTGTCGGATCATTTCGACGGCACGCGCTTCTTCGATCCGAACGGCTCGCCGCCCAAGAGTCTCGCCGATCAGTGGCGCTGGTGGCGTAGCGGCGAGCGACAGCAATGGCCCGAATGGGCGCCGAGCCCCTACAGCGACCGCCCCCCGCAGCGGGTCGCGGGGCCGGAATGGCGCATCTCCTATGTCGGGCACGCGTCGCTGCTGATCCAGACCGCCGGCCTCAACATCCTGATCGACCCGGTGTGGTCGGAGCGCGTCTCGCCGGTGAGCTTCGCGGGTCCGAAGCGGCACAATGATCCAGGCATCCCATTCGACGCGCTACCGCCGATCGACGTGGTTCTGGTCTCGCATTGCCACTACGACCATCTCGACGTCGCGACGCTCTCGCGGCTTGCCGCGGCGCATCGACCGCGCGTGATCACGCCGCTCGGCAATGACACCATCATGCGGGATCACGATCCGGCGATCCGCGCCGAAGCCTATGACTGGGGCGATCGCGTGGACCTTGGTCCCGGCATGGCGGTCACGCTCGGACCGATGCGCCACTGGTCCGCGCGCGGGCTGACCGACCGCAACAAGGCGCTGTGGGCGGCTTTCATCATCGAGACACCGGCCGGCCGCATCTATCATGTCGGCGACACCGGCTATGGGGACGGCACGCACTTCCGCGATGCCCGCGACCGACATGGGCCGTTTCGCCTCGCGATCCTGCCGTTCGGCGCCTACGAGCCGCGCTGGTTCATGCGCGATCAGCACATGAACCCGGAAGAAGCCATGAACGCGTTCCTGACACTCGGTGCCGAGCTTGGACTTGGCCACCATTACGGCACGTTCCAACTCACCGACGAGGCGATCGACGCACCGGCGCGCGCCTTGGATCTTGCGCGCGTGAACGCCAATGTCGAGCCGGACCGCTTTCGCCGACTTGAACCGGGTCAATTCTGGGATGTACCGGCGATCCGGATCACTTGACCGGCACGTAGATCTCGATGACGAGATTTTCCTCGGGCGTCGTCAGCGGATCCGTGACGTACTGCTCGGCGAACAAATCGCCGTATTCGAGCTTTTTCTCTTCGAAATGGTTGGTGATTGCCTCGTAGGTCGCATCCATCGTGTCGTATGAACCGCGGTGGATGAATTTCAGCGCCCGGCCAACCGGCGACTTGCCGATCGAAACGTCCGGCGGCAGCGGCCCCTTCGGCTCCTCGGCGACCGGAAAGCCCGCCAGATACTCGAAGCCAGTATCGTCGCTCGCGGTGTAGATCGTCATCGGCGGGCCGGAAGGCTTGATGCCCTGCTTCTCGAGGGCGCCGAGCACGGTCTTGAATGATCCGACCAGGCTGTCGAACGCCGTGTCCCAGGTCGCGGCGCCCTTGGCCAGCACCATCGTCTTCGGTGTCATCGTGACTTCTTGGCCGAACGGATCGGTCGGAAGGGCTGCCCGCGGTGGCGACGGAGGCGGAGTAATCTGCGGCGGCGCCGGTGGCGGAGTGGTCTGCGGCGGTGCCGCAGGCGGAGTGGTCTGCGCGACGGTCGGTCCGGCCAGCAGCAGAAATGCGGCCGCAACCAATAGTCCGAGGCGAAAGAAGGCCATCAAAGTCTCCCACAAAACCTGCCCGTGCCCGCCCGGCCCCCGCGACGCCGATTCGCTAGATAGCACGGCGCCGCAGCCTTTGCCGCGCCGAAATCGAGCCGTGGACCCGGCTGTCGTGGCTGGCGCCCCGCCGATCTTTGGCCATATAAGGTTGCGTATCAGGAGCTTCCACGAGACCCGCCATGAGCGCGCTCTCCGGCCACGCATTCGTGAAGATGAACGGCCTCGGCAACGAGATCGTCGTCGTCGACATGCGCGGCAAGCCGGCGGCGATCACGGCGGCGGACGCGCGCGCCGCAGCCGCGCC
>CAYZMR010000388.1:0-3549 GCA_964479515.1 uncultured Hyphomicrobiales bacterium
GCGAATTACGTGAGCGTGCTGGAGCGGATCAAATAAGTTATCGCGGCCACGCAAGCTCAACCCACGGCACGATGAGAGCCGCGCGCGATTCCTGGTTCATCGCCCTGTGCGGCGGTTCCATCCTGCTGTTGGCCGTGCTGGCCGCGACCGGGGCGCTCACCGGCCAATTCACCTCGGACACGGTGCCTTATTTCGTCGCGGCGGCGTCGCCCGAGCCGTGGGGACAGATCCGGCACCCGGCCTATGGCTTCGTCGCGACGCTGCTCGGCGCAAGCGAGACCGCGCCGGGCCACGTGGCGCTCGCGCAGGCCTGCCTGCATGTCGCGGCCTGCCTCGCGCTCTATGCGGGCGCGCGTTGCGGCGGCATCGGCCGCGCCGGCGCCTTCGCGCTCGCGCTCGCGGCGCTGCTCTCGCAATCGGGTCTCTATCACCTGCGGCTCCTTCTCCCGGAATCGATCGCGAACTCCTGCCTGCTGATCGCGTTCGGCCTGACGCTCGCGGCGTCGGCCTCGTCACGCGCCCTCGCGCTGCTCATCGCGCCGATCGCGCTGTTCATCGGCGCGGCCTATCTGATGCGGCCCTCGCACCTGCCCGCGATCACGGTCGTGCCAGTGGTCTATGGATTGTTCGCCTGGCGCCACCGTCAGAGCCGGGCAGTGTTGCGCGCCGCCGCCCTTCTGCTCGCGGCCGCGCTGCCGTTCCTCGCGCAGTCCACGATCCGCCTGCGAGCGGTCGGCGACTTCAACATCGTGTCGTTCGGCGGATACCAGATGTCGCCGCTTGCGGGCTTCATGCTGACGCCTGAGATCATTGCGCGCTTGCCGGAGGCGACGCGGCCGACCGCGCAAGCGGTCCTGGCCGGCCGGGAGAAGGCGGAGACCGACGGCCTGATCGCGCGTACGCCGCTCAACTCGACCGGGGAGCGCTCGTTCGTGTCCGCCGCGCTCGGCTATTTCGACATCTATGCGCGCAGCTACGACGAGTTTCTCGGCCACGTGATCGTCCCGCTGAGGGGCGGGGACGAAAGCTGGGTCGCCTTCAACCGCCGCCTGTTGGATTTCTCGCTCGCGACCGTCATGGCGGCGCCGTCACGCTGGGCCGCATGGGTCGGCGGCGCGACGGCGCGCCTTGGCGGGCGCGCGATCGTGACCAACCTCCCGATGCTGATCGCGCTTGCATTGCTGTTGATCGCCGCCGTGCCGGCTTTTCTGCGGCGGCGGACGCTCGGTGTCGCGGGGAATGACGTTGGCGCAGTCTGCGTCGTCGCTTTGGGCTGGCTTGCCTGCACGGGCCCGCTGTCGGTCCTGGTGACGTTTCCGGCGTCGCGCTATATCGACACGGCGGCCTTGCTGCTTCCCGCCATCCCGCTGTCGCTCGCGATCGCGCTGATCCTGGCGCCGCGGCGCATCGAACCAGGCGACGCGACGACGTGAAGCAGCTTTCCGACATCGAGCCCGACCATGAGGTGCTGCCGGCCTCGCCGCGCGGTGCGCCGGTGCCGTGGTGGGCCAAGATCGGCGCGAAGATCGTGCTCGCGCGCGCCTTGCCGAGCTATCGGGCGCGCAAGACCTTCGGGTTGTTCCTGCACGGCAACCTCGATCATAACGTCGCCCAGCACGGCGCGTTCGTTCAGAACGTGCTCGCGCAGCACGAACGCTACGGCGGAACGGCGCGCACGATCCTGGAACTCGGCCCGGGCAACAGCCTCGGCACCGCGCTGTTCGCCGCCGCGCGCGGCGTGACGCGCACGTGGCTCTGCGACGTCGGCGACTTCGCGAGCGGTGACATGGCGCTCTATCGCGAGATCGCCGCCACGCTGGAGCCGGACGCGCCGGGCTTCTCGGCGCGCGTCGACCTGACCGATCGGGCGCGCATGCTCGCGAGCGTGAACGCGACCTATCTGACGGAGGGCGTCGCAAGCCTCGCCGCGATCCCGGACGGGTCGCTCGACGTGATCCTCTCGACCGCGGTGCTGGAGCACGTGCGGCGCGCCGAATTCGCGCGGCTTGCGGCCGAGATGCGGCGCATGCTGCGCGGCGGCGGCACCGCCTATCACGAGGTCGACCTGATGGATCACCTCGGCGGCGCGCTCAATAACCTGCGCTTCTCGGAAAGCGTATGGGAGAGCGCGTTCTTCGCCGAGTCCGGCTTCTATACCAACCGCCTGCGTTGCCGCGAGATCGTGGCGGCGTTCGAAGCCGCGGGCTTCGAGGCCGCGGTCACCCGGATCGCGCGCTGGCCCGCGCTGCCGACGGCGCGGCGCGCGCTCGCGGCGCAGTTCCGCGATCTGCCTGACGATGAGCTCAGAATCGCGAATTTCGGCGTCCTGCTGCGCAAGCCCGCATGACGCCGCGACACGGCGGGCCATTGCGCCGGCCGTCGTATCTTCGCTACACAACCCTCGACCAAGGACGACGTCATGGCGACCGCCATCGATCCCTCATCGCATGCGGCCGAGGTGAAACCCGGCTCGAACCGCAATTTCGGCCTCGTGTTCGCCGCCGCGTTCGCCGTGATCGCCCTGCTGCCGTTGTGGGGCGGCCATCCCGTGCGCTGGTGGGCGCTCATCGTTGCGGCGCTGTTCTTGGCCGCCGCGCTGCTAAAGCCCGATGTGCTGGCGCCGCTCAATTACCTCTGGTTCCGCTTCGGCATGCTGCTGTCGCGCGTGGTGAGCCCGGTCGTGATGGGCGCGGTGTTCTTCCTGTGCGTCGCGCCGCTCGGGATGCTGATGCGGGCGTTGGGCAAGGACCCGCTCGCACTGCGCCGCGACGGCAAGGCCGCAAGCTACTGGATCGTGCGCGATCCGCCGGGCCCGGCGCCGCAGTCGATGAAGAACCAGTTCTGATCGGAGCGCATGTGATGTCGTTCCTCGTCGAGTTCTGGGCCTTCCTGCGGGCGCGCAAGAAATTCTGGCTGCTGCCGATCCTGCTGGTGCTGCTCGTGTTCGGCGGATTGATCGTGCTGACGCAGGGCTCCGCGATCGCGCCGTTCATCTACACGCTGTTCTGAAGCATCAAGCCTGATGCGAATTCTCGGGATCTCGGCCTTCTATCACGACAGCGCGGCCGCGCTGCTGGTGGATGGCCGGATCGTGGCGGCGGCGCAGGAAGAGCGCTTCACGCGGGTGAAGTTCGACGCGCGCTTTCCGGAGCACGCAATCGCGTATTGCCTGGCCGAGGCCGGCGTCGCGCTCGCCGATGTCGATTACGTGGTGTTTTATGAGAAGCCGTTCCTCAAGTTCGAGCGGCTGCTCGAGACCTATCTCGCCTTCGCGCCGCATGGCTTCAAGTCCTTCACGATGGCGATCCCCTTATGGATCCGCGAGAAGCTGTTCCAGAAGGACCTGCTCGGCAAGGAGCTGCGCAGGCTTTCGCCCGACTTCGACTGGCAGAAGAAGCTCCTGTTCAGCGAGCATCATCTGAGCCATGCGGCGAGCGCGTTCTATCCCTCGCCTTACGACGAGGCCGTCGTGCTCACCATGGACGGCGTCGGCGAGTGGACCACCACGTCGGCCGGCATCGGGCGCGGGCGCGACCTGCAGATCCTCAA
>CAYZMR010000389.1:0-3537 GCA_964479515.1 uncultured Hyphomicrobiales bacterium
CTGGCTCTGGAATTCGCCGCCGCGGAAGATCGCGTCGCGCTGCGAATAGACCGCCTGTTTGGCGTCGTTTGTGGGATCGCCATTGCCGCAGGTCTCGAACGTGTCGCCGCACAGCACACCGGTAAGGCGGCGGAAGATGAAGCCGTCGAAGCGGGTGTAATAGGCGGTCGCCTCGAACCGGAACGGTCCCTTGGCACGCCTTAGCCCCACCTCGATCGATTGCGCGGTCTCGATCCCAAGAGCCGGATTGCCGATGTCGAACGTGCCGGTCGCGTCATGCGCGCCGCGCGAGAACAGCTCTGCCGGCTTCGGCGCGCGCTCCACGCGCTGCGCCGTCACGCTCGCCGCGAGGTCCCACGGTAGGTTCTGGATCACGCCGAAGCTGATGCTCTTCGGCGTGTAGGAGAGATCGCGCGGCGCGGTGGTGGACAGGATGTCCGACGCGCCGATGACGGGCAGGAAGTCGCCTGGGAAGACCGGCGTCGAGCCGTTCAGCGACACCTGCTCGATGCGGCCCGCGACCTGCGCCTTGGTGGTCTCGCTGAACTTGAACTCGTTGAACATGTAGCCGGCGACGCGGTGATTGTTGTTCGGGTCCCACAGGCCGGCGTTGTCGGGGCTCGGCGCGGTCAACTCCTGATGCGTGCCTTGGACGCCGAGCGCCGTCGTCAGCGCCGCGAAGCGTAGGTCGAACGGCATGAACTGCACCTCGATGCGGCCTTCCTGCTCCTTGTTGGTGAAGGTCTGCCGCACCCCGTCGGTCGACGGATCGGCGGGATCGAGGAGCCCGATCTCGTTGTGCTTGTAATCGGTCGCGCCGAGCCAGAAGCGGATCGCCTCGATGCCGCCGGCCTGCGGGCGGTATTCGCCCTTGCTTGTGACTTTGGTCTCGTGCGCGTCGATGCGCGTGCCGTGGTCGGCGCCGTCGAGACCGGGGATGTGATAGAGCGCGTCGTTCTGCGTCACCGCGACGCCGATGAAGCCGCGATCGAAGACGTAGGAGGCGCCGATGGACTCGGCGCCGAGATGCAGCCCAGAATTCGGCTGCACGCCGTTGAACGGCCGGCTCTGGTCGAACAGGTAGGGATAGCTCGGGATGTGATAGTCGCTCGCCATGCGGCCGAACGCGTCAGCATGGATCGCCACATTGCCGACGGCGGCATCGGCGAGCACGCCGCCTTCGAGGCCCTTGTCGACGCTGCTGGCAGCCGCGCGCGTCTCGAAATTGGCGCACCCGCCCGGCGTCATCTCGCGGCACTGAGGAAATGCGTCGGGGATGCGGTTGTTGGTCGTGCTCACCACGCCGCCGATCGACTGCGAGCCGTAGCGCAGGGTCGCGGGTCCGCGGATCACCTCGACCTGGTTGGTGGCGAGCGGGACGATCGGCACAAAGTGATCCTCGCCGAGGTCCGAGACGCCGCCGGCGCTCAGCCCATTCTCGGTGATGCCGACACGATTGACGTCGAGCCCGCGGATGATCGGGCGCGATGAGGCGCCGGGCGCGAAGCTCGATCCCGTGATGCCGGGCTTCCCGAACAGCAGATCGCCCAGCGTGCTTGCGCTCGTGCGGCGCAATTCGTCATTCGGTACCACGGTCACCGTTGCGAACTGATCGGTGACGATCGGCAGCGCGCCGAGCGGCAAGGTCGGCTCGGGCGGCGGCGCAGGCGGGGCCGGCGTTCGTGCGCGCGCGGTGCGCGGGCCTGCGGGCGGCGTGCGCACCCGGGCGGGGCGGACCGGCTTGTGCCGAACGATCGGGCTTGGCGCGGTGACGGTGACGGCCGGAAGCTCGGTCTGGCTATAGGCATGGTCGGTGAGCGCCAGCGCCAACAGCGTCGCGAGACCGGACCATGTGATGCGCGTCGTAAGCCGCCCCATGCCATCCCTCCGTCAACGTAATGTTATAATATTACATACAGGAAGAGCAATGGGAAAATCGGCGTCGGCGTGCGGCCTCCGCGCGGTTAAGCCAACCCGCCGATCACAATCGAAACCTTAACGGGAGCGTGCTAAAGGCCTGCCCGGATTGAAGATCGGACGGCGGCGGCCCGGCTGAACAAATGACCGAAGGCACGGCCATAAGCGGCCCCGATACGCGGGCCGAGGCACTTCTCGCGCGTTATGAGCGCGCGGGCTACGGCCGTGTTGCGCCCGCCATCATCCAGCCCGCGGAGCCGTTCCTCGATCTCTCCGGCGAGGACCTGCGCCAGCGTATCTTTCTCACAACGGACCCGGAAGGCCGCGAACTGTGCCTGCGGCCCGATCTCACCATCCCGGTCTCGCGCGACTACCTCGCTTCGGCACAAGCCGGCGAGCCGTTGGGCTTTTGCTATCTCGGGCCGGTGTTCCGCCATCGCGGCGACGACTCGGCCGAATTCCTGCAGGCCGGTATCGAGGCCTTCGGCCGGAACGACACGGCCGCCGCTGATGCCGAAATGCTGGCGCTCGGCCTCGAGGCCACCAGTCATTACGGCGTTGCCTCGCCGGAGATCCGCATGGGCGACGTCGGCTTGTTCGCCGCGCTGATCGCGGCGCTCGATCTCGCGCCGGCCTGGAAGCGCCGCCTGGTGAAGGACTTCAACCGCGCCGGACATCTGGCGAGCGATCTCGACCGCCTGGTCGGCGCCGCCGCCAAGGAGCGCCCCGAATATCAAGGCGTGCTCACCGCGCTCGCAGGCTCCGATCCGAAGGCCGCGCATGCGCTCGTGACCGACCTCCTCTCGATCGCCGGCATCACGGCGGTCGGCGGCCGCTCGGTCGGCGAGATCGCGGACCGCTTCCTCGAACAGGCAGCCCTCGGCGCGAGCTCGGGGCTGCCGCAGGAGAGCCGCGCGCTGATCGAGCGGTTCCTGGCGATCGGCGGCGATCCGGACGAATCCGCCGACGCGCTACGCACGCTCGCGCGCGAGGCGAAGCTCGACCTCAATTCGGCGCTCGACCTGTTCGAGAGCCGCACGGGATTTCTCGCCGCGCAAGGCGTCGAGGTGCCGCGCATCCGCTTCTCGACAGCCTTCGGCCGCGGGCTCGATTACTACACCGGCTTCGTGTTCGAACTGCATGACGCGGACGGGCGCGTCGCGCGCCAACTCGTCGCGGGTGGCCGCTATGATGGGCTGCTCACGCGTCTCGGTGCGCCGGCGACGATCCCGGCGGTTGGCTTCGCGGTGTGGATCGAGCGCCTCGCCGCGATCGGGGGCGCGTCATGAGTACGCTCGTTCTCGCGGTGCCGTCGAAGGGGCGGCTGCAGGAAAACGCGGAGAGCTTCTTCGCGCGGGCGGGCCTCAACCTCGTCAAGCCGCGCGGCGCGCGCGAGTATCGCGGCGCGATCGCGGGCCTGCCCGGGGTCGAGGTCGCGTATCTGTCGGCCGCCGACATCACTGCGCAGCTCGGCCAGGGCGCCGTGCATCTCGGCGTGACCGGCGAAGACCAGGTGCGTGATCTCATCCCGGACGCCGACAGGCGCGTCGTGTTCATCGACCAGCTCGGCTTCGGCGAGGCGAACGTCGTGGTCGCGGTGCCGCAGGCCTGGATCGACGT
>CAYZMR010000390.1:0-3536 GCA_964479515.1 uncultured Hyphomicrobiales bacterium
CGATGTGGTGCGGGCGGCGCAATTCGCCCGAATCCTTGTCCTCGATATAGGTCGGTCGCTTGAGCGCGTCCGCCGAGCGACGCATGCCGCGCCGGGACGGCGAGGTTTTTCGTTTCGGTACGGCCATGTTGGTCTCCTGGCACGGGCACCCGAGGCCTTGGGGCCGAGCGCTCAGTTTATCGGGAAGGCGCGCTTATAGAGGATCGGTTCGGGCAAATCTAGGGCCCGTTGCGCCTTCCGATGCAGCCCGCGAGGGCGGAATCGCGCGCGCGCGCCTCGTAGATACCGGCAAGGCGCCGCACGCCCGGGCCTGGCCGGGAGGCGCTGCGGCGGCGCGGATTGGGCAGGATCGCGGCGAGCAGCGCGGCCTCGCGGGAGGTCAGGTCCCGCGCGGGCTTGTTGAACGCGCGCCGCGCCGCGGCTTCCGCGCCGAACTCGCCGGTGGGTCCCCATTCGGCGATGTTGAGATAGATCTCAAGCACGCGGCGCTTGCCGAGCACCAGATCGATCCAGAGCGCGAGCGGCAATTCGAGCGCCTTGCGCACCACGGAGCGGCCCGGCCACAGGAACAGGTTCTTGGCGGTCTGCTGCGCGATCGTCGAGCCGCCGCGCATCTCCGAGACGTCATCGGCCTCCTGCAGCACCTCACGCAGCGCCGCGAAATCGACGCCGTGGTGCACGCAATAGCGCCCGTCCTCGGCGGCGATGACCGCCAGCGGCAGGGCCGGCGCAACCGCGTCGATCGGCGCATAGACGCGCTCGACCCCCGCATGCGTCAGCCAGCGCCACAGCATCAGCGTCGAGACCGGACGGACGACCAGATAGAGCGGGGTCAGCAGGTACGGCAGTAGCAGCAGCGCGATCACCACGATGATCGCCGCCCGTACGATGCGAAAGACAAGACTGTGGCCCGCGCGGCTTGCCATGCGGATCAATTAAGCACGTTCGGGCAAGAAATTCCGGCGGCACGGCGTCGCGAACGACGCGCCAACGACGCACTTGTGATACGGCGCGATTGCGGCTCGAATGGCCGCCATGGTCACGACCGTCAGCCCGCCCGTGGTGCCGCGACACCCCATCCGACTCGTGCGCATCGTCAGGGCGCGTCCGCGGCTGTTCCTGTCCGCCCTGCTCGGGCTCGCGGTGATCGCGCTCCTGCTCGCAATCTGCAACTGGCGCGCCGCAACCACGCTCCTCATTGGATGGGACATCGGGATCGCGCTCTATCTCGTGCTCGCCTTGATCATGATGAGGCGCTCCGACGTGCACCGCATCCGCCACCGCGCCGCGCTGCAGGACGAGGGCCAGATCGCCATGCTGGTGCTCACCGTCACGGCCGCGGCCGCGAGTTTCGTGGCGATCTTCGCCGAGCTCGGGACCGAGGCCGGCGTCGCACGCCAACCCGGCCAACTGATCCTCGCGACGCTGACGATCGTGCTGTCGTGGGCCTTCATTCATACGATGTTCGCGCTGCATTACGCGCACGAGTTCTACGGCGACGGGCGCGACCACCGGATCGGCGGCATGACGTTTCCCGGCGACGACGAGCCGGACTATTGGGACTTCACCTATTTCTCCTTCACGGTCGGTATGTGCGCGCAGGTGTCCGACGTGACAGTCAGTTCCAAGGCGGTCCGCCGCGTGGTGCTGTCGCACAGTATCGTGTCGTTCCTGTTCAACGCCGCCTTGCTGGCGCTGACGGTGAACATCGCGGCCAGCGCCATATGAGCGAGCGCATGTTGAATGCCGCGATGATCGGGCTCGGCTGGTGGGGCAAGGAGCTCGTGCGTTCGGCGGAGGGCAGCACGCTGATGCGCTTCACGCGCGGCGTGACGCTCGAGCCCGAGACGGTGCGCGATTTCGCCGCCGAGATGAATTTGCGCGTCGGCACGTCCTACGAGGACGCGCTCGCCGATCCCTCGATCGACGCCGTGGTGCTGGCGACGCCGCACACGCGCCATCGCGCGCAGGTCGAGGCCGCGGCCGCCGCCGGCAAGCACGTGTTCTGCGAGAAGCCGTTCGCGCTCACGGTCGAGGATGCAAAAGCCGCGATCGCGGCATGCCGCAAGACGGGCGTCGCCCTTGGCGTCGGGCACAATCGAAGGCTCTGGCCTTCGATCGTGAAGTTGAAGGAGGCCGTGTCGTCGGGCGAGTTCGGCACGATCATGTTCGCCGAAGGCAATTACAGCCACGACATCCTCGCCAACACGCCGCTCGACAACTGGCGCTCGGCACCGGAGGAGACCAAGGCCGGCGGCATGACCGGCATGGGCATCCACCTGCTCGACGCGTTCAGCTTCCTCGTTGGCCCGATGGCGCGCGTGACCGCCTTGTCGACGAAGCGCATCCTGCCGTTTGCCTCCGGCGACACCACGCAGGCGATGCTGGAATTCCGCGACGGCGCGACCGCCACGATCGCGACATCGCTGAAAGTCCCCGGCTTCGTGTGGCGGCTCGCGGTGTATGGCGCTCACATGTGGGCGGAGTCGCTCTCTGAGACCAAGGTCACGGTTTGCCGCCACGACGGAAAGCCCGAGACGTTCGAGATGCCGCCGACCAATCATATCGGCCAGAACCTCGACTCGTTCGCCGCCGCCGCCTCGGGGCAGGGCCAGTTCCAGATCGACGATGCGGGTATCATTCACACGGTCGCGGCGCTGGAGGCGGTGTTCGACTCGGCGGAACGGAACGGTGCGTGGCAGGAAATTTGATGACTGTCATCCCGGCCGAGCGAAGCGAGAGCCGGGATCCATAACCACGACTGTTTGTGAGATGATAGGATTGTGGTTATGGATCCCGGATAGCCGCCTGCGGCGGCTTCCGGCATGACAGCGGAGCAACGCGATGAACCTCGGCTTCTTCACCATGCCGATCCATCCGCTCGACAAGGACTGGCGGCAGTCCCTGCGCGAGGACCGCGAGGCGTTCATCCTCGCCGATGAGCTCGGCTACACTGAAGGCTATGTGGGTGAGCACCACACCGACCGCGCCGAGAACATCACCTCCTGCGCGATGTTCATCTGCACGCTGATCGACGCGACCAAGCGCATCAAGCTCGGGACCGGCACGATCAACATGCCGAACAACCATCCGGCCGCGGTCGCCGCCAACATGGCGATGCTGGACCATCTGCTCGACGGGCGTTTCATTTTCGGCATCTCGCCGGGCGGCCTTTTGTCCGACGCGGAGGTGTTCGGCAATCTCGACGCCGACCGCAACGCGATGTTTTTGGAATGCATCAACCAGGTGCTGGAGATCTGGGCGAGCGAGCCGCCGTACAGCATCAAGGGCAAGTACTGGAACAGCATCATCGAGCGCCAGCTCATGCTCGATCTCGGCCAGGGCTATTTGCCCAAGCCGTTGCAGAAGCCGCACCCGCCGATCGTGGTCACCGCCGTCGCGCCCTATTCGAAGGGCGTGACCGAGGCGGCCGCGCGCGGCTGGGACCCGATCTCGGCGAACTTCCTGATGCCGAACTGGGTGAAGACGCACTGGCCGAAATATGTCGAGGGCTGCGAGCGCGTCGGGCGACCGGC
>CAYZMR010000391.1:0-3531 GCA_964479515.1 uncultured Hyphomicrobiales bacterium
GCGGGCGCGCAGTCGCCGATCGCGCGATAGATCTTCTGGCCCTCGTCGAGATGGGTGAGGAAGTTGTCGCGGTCGCGCTCGAGATTGTCGCGGATGAAATCGGTGTCGTAGCCGTCGGCGACGAAGCGGACGCCCTTGGCGAGGAACGGATCGTCCACCTCGACCTTTTCCAGCCCGACCGGCCCCGACTTGCGCGCGATCTCGGCGAGGCCGGCAATCTCGTCGACCAGTTCGCGCGTGGTGGTGGCACTCATCGTGAAGGCGAATTTGAGGCCCAGCGGCAGACCGTGCAGCATCGCCACCAAGGGAAAACGGATCAGCGTGGCGGCGAACGATCCGCCGAAGATGATGATGATCGCATGCTCGCTGATGAACATGTGCAGGTCGCCACCCATCAAGACCATGGTGATGACGACGATGATTCCGGCGGCGAGCCCCAGGCCGGTTGCGATATCCATGACGGTCCCCAAAATCACGACGCGGGCCGCGCAATTACCTACGCGAAAGCCACAAGGGACCGTAACGCCTCGGGTGTTAAGGGGGCGTAAAGCATGCGGGCGCGGTCAGGCGCCGATCATGTCGCGTATCCGGGCGGCGAGCACGTCGACCGCGAAAGGCTTGGTCACCATCTCCATGCCGGGCGCGAGAAAACCGCTGGTCATCGCGGCGTTCTCCGCATAGCCGGTGATGAACAGCACCTTGAGGGTCGGCCGGTGCTCGCGGGCGGCTTCCGCGACCTGGCGGCCGTTCATGCCGGGAAGGCCGACATCGCTGACCAGCAGGTCGATGTGTCGATCCGATCTCAGGATTTTCAGGCCGGACGGACCGTCCGGCGCTTCGAGCGTCGTGTAGCCGAGGTCCTGCAGCACGGTGACGACAAGGTCGCGGACCGCGTCTTCGTCTTCGATCACCAGGACGGTCTCGCCGGCTTGAGCCTGCTGCACGGCGGCCGCCCCCGCGGGCCCCGCGGTCTCGTGCAGGGGACCGCGATGGCGCGGCAGATAGAGCTTCACCGTGGTGCCGACCCCGACCTCCGAATAGACCCGCACGTATCCCTCGGATTGGCGGACAAAGCCGTACACCATCGAAAGACCGAGCCCCGTGCCCTGCCCGATCGGCTTGGTGGTGAAGAACGGATCGAACGCGCGCGCCACCACGCCCGGCGGCATCCCGACGCCGGTGTCGCTCACGGCGAGACACACATACTCTCCCGGTACCAGATCGCGCAGCTCGGTGGCGCCGCGCGCATCGAGCTCGGCGTTGGTGGTCTCGATCGTGAGCACGCCGCCTTGCGGCATCGCGTCGCGCGAATTGATGACCAGATTGAGCAGCGCGCTCTCGAGCTGATGCTGGTCGCAGAAGGTCAGCCACAGGTCCGGCGCGGCCGCGACGTTCAATCGTACGGACTCCCCGATCGTTCGCCGCAACAGCTCCTCCATGGAATGGACGAGCCGGTTGACCTCGACCGGGTTCGGATCGAGCGGCTGGCGGCGCGCGAAGGCGAGCAGACGGTGGGTGAGCGCTGCCGCGCGATTGGCCGATGTCATCGCGAGCCCGGCATAGCGTTCGACATCGCCGAAGCGGCCTTGCGCGATGCGTTTCTTGATCAGGTCGAGCGAACCGATGACGCCGGTGAGCAGATTGTTGAAGTCGTGCGCGAGGCCCCCGGTGAGCTGGCCGACGGCCTCCATCTTCTGCATCTGGCGAAGCTGGTCTTCGGTGCGGCGCAGCGCCTCGGCCGCCTCCCGCTCGGCCGTCACGTCGCGCCCGAGCGCGTAGATGAAACCCTTCTCCGCGGTCGACGACCAGGCGAGCCAGCGATACGAGCCATCCTTGTGGCGATAGCGATTCTGGAACCGCACCGTCGGGCCGCCCTGGATCAGTTGACCGCGATACGCGTTGGTTGCTTCCACGTCGTCTGGATGCCAGAGGGCCGCGATCGGCATGCTCAAGAGCTCGACCTCGCTCCATCCGAGCAAGGCGCTCGCCGCCGGATTGACGGCGACCCAATAGCCCTCGAAATTCGCGACCCCGATCAGGTCCTCCGACACCCGCCAGAGCCGGTCGCGTTCGCGCGTGCGCTCGGCGACCTGCTGCTCCAGCGTCTCGTTGAGCATGCGCAGCGCTTCCTCGGCGCGCTTGCGCTGCGTGATGTCGATGTGCGCGCCGACGAGACGCAGCGGACGGCCCTCTTCGTCTCGCTCGATCTCGGCTTTCACGAGGATCCAGCGAAGTTCGCCGTCGCTCGGCCGAACGATGCGGTATTCCGCCACGTACTCGCGCGCGTCGCCGCGGACTGCGTCGACGAACTGCTTTTCGGTGCGTTCGCGGTCCTCCGGGTGGAGACGGCGGACCCACTCCTCGTGGGTCTCGCGCGCGGCCTCGGGGGGAAGCCCGTGGATTTGCAGATATTCGGGCGAGCGACGGTTGCGGAACCCGTCGCGCAGGTCGACCTCGACGCCGCCGACCTGCCCGATCTGTTGTACGCGCGCGAGCTCCGCCTCGCGCTCGCGCAACGTCCGCTCAGCCCAGACCCGGCTGGTGGTCTCGACCGCCGTGATCAGCACCCCACCGATCCCGGTCGGCGACGTCGCGTCGGGCACCGGACTGTAGCTCACCGTGAAATAGGCGTCCTCGAACGCGCTGCCGCGACGGCGGATGCGCAACAGGAGGTCCTCGAAGAACACCGCGTCAGTCTTGCCGGCGAGCAGAGCCTGGTGCAGCGGTCCCAACTGCGCCTGCACCTCGGGCCAGGCGTCGCGGAACGGCAGGCCGAGCGCGGACGGGTGCTTCTCGCCCAGGATCGGCCGGTAGCCGTCATTGTAGATGAGCACGAAGTCCGGCCCCCAGCGCACCGCCATCGGGAATCGGGACGCCAGCATGACGTCGACGATGAGCGCGAGGCTGGGCGACCAAGCGCTGCGGGGCCCGAGCGGCGTTGCCGACCAGTCCTTGCCGCGCACGAGCGCAGCCATGTCGTCGGCCGAACCGGCGGATTCCCCGGAAAGCGGTTCATCGTTCGTGCTGGATGGCATGCAGCCCAGGCAAGCGATTGGTTGTACGGAAGAATAAGCAGGGGCGGAGCAGCCCAACCCCGCACAACGTAGCACGGCGCGAAAGGTTCCGGGCCGCCGCCGGCACAAGTCCGGTTTGCCGGCGGCGCCGCTTTCCCGCCCCGGTCGGCTAGGCTATCAGGAAGCCACACAGTCACTTCGGCCGCGCAATGCGCGCCGTTCAAGACCCGCCGAACGGCGGGCGGGAGGAAAACATGCGCGACATCGGCCATTTTGTCGGCGGCAAGGAGATCAAGGGCACATCCGGCCGCACCGGCGACGTGTTCAATCCCAACACCGGCGAGGTGCAGGCCAAGGTCGCGCTCGCCAGCAAGGCCGAGGTCGACAAGGCGATCGCGAATGCGCAAACCGCGCAGCCGGCCTGGGCGGCGACCAATCCGCAGCGACGCGCGCGCGTGATGTTCAAATTCCTGGAGCTGATCCAGCAGGAATATGACGACCTTGCCCGCCTTCTCTC
>CAYZMR010000392.1:0-3529 GCA_964479515.1 uncultured Hyphomicrobiales bacterium
GTGGTAGAAGTCGTGGCGGATGTCGTCCTCGCGCGTCCACACGACCTTGACCGGCACGCCCTCCATCGCCTTGGACAGGAGCGCGGCCTCGATCGCGTAGTCGCATTTCGACTTGCGGCCGAACCCGCCGCCGAGCAGCGTGCAGTTGAGCGTGACGTTCTCGGGCTTGACCCCGAGCGCCGCCGCGACGTCGTCGCGCGCGCCGCCGGGGCTCTGCAGCGGTCCCCAGACCTCCCAGCGGCCCTCGATCATGCGCGCGGTCGCGGCCGGCGGCTCCATCGTGGCATGGGCGAGATGCGGCGCGTAATAGTCCGCGGTGATGACCTTCGCCGCCGAGGCGAGCGCCTTGTCGGTGTCGCCGAGGTCGCGCTCGATCTTGCCGGACTTGCGCACATTCGCCTCGAGCATCGCCTTATAGGCGGTCGAGTCGTAGGACTTGTTCGGCCCGTCGTCCCAGACGATCTTGAGCGCTTCGCGGCCCTTCATCGCCGCCCAGGTGTTGTCGGCGATCACCGCGACGCCGCCGAGCGGGGCGAACTTCGCGGGCGCCGGCGTCGGGTCGATCTTCACGACCTTTTGGACGCCCTTGATCTTCATGGCCTCGCTCGCGTCGAACGACGCCACTTTGCCGCCGACCACCGGCGAGCGCGCGATCACGGCATACTTCATGCCCATGAGGCGGATGTCCTGGCCGTAGGTCGCCGCGCCCACGGTGATGTCGAACAGGTCGACGATCGGGACGTTGCCCTTGCCCATGTAGCGGAAGGCGCTCTGTTCCTTCAGCTTCACTTGCGCGGCGGGCGGCGTCGGCAGCTTCGCGGCGTCCTCCGCGACCTCGCCATAGCCGAGCTTGCGGCCGGAGGGCTTGTGCACGACCTCGTGGTGAACCGCCTCGCATTCGGCGGCGTTCACGTTCCAGCGCTTGGCCGCGGCCTGCTCCAGCATCATGCGCGCGGAGGCGCCGCACAGGCGCATCGGCTGGATGAAGTGGCGCACGCTGCGCGAGCCGTCGGTGTCCTGGTTGCCGTATGTCTTCTCGTCGCCCGGCGACTGCACCACGCGCACCTTCGACCAGTCGGCGTCGAGTTCGTCGGCGACGATCAGTGGCAGCGAGGTGCGTGCCGCGCCGGTGCCCATCTCGGCGCGGTGCGCCACGATGGTGACGATGCCGTTCGGCGCGATCGACACGAAGACGTGCGGATCACTCACCGTCTTGTTCGGCATGTCCTCGGCGCCGGTCGGATAGAACGGCGGGGCGGCGAGCGCCGGGAACTGCGCGGCGAGCACGAGGCCGCCGGAAGCCGCGATGCCGGTGAGCAGGCCGCGGCGGCTGACATTGGTGATCACGGGAATTTCGCGGGTGCGGTGATGGGTCATGTCACGCTCCCTTCGCGGCGGCGCGAACCGCCTGATGAATGCGCTGATAGCAGCCGCAGCGGCAGATGTTGCCGCTCATCACGTCGTCGATGTCCTTGTCGGTCGGGGCCGGCTTGCTCTTGAGCAGCGCGGCGGCCTGCATGATCTGCCCGGACTGGCAGTAGCCGCATTGTGGCACGCCGAGGCTGCGCCAGGCGACCTGCACCGGGTGCTCGCCCTTGGCGTCGAGCCCCTCGATCGTCACGATGGTCTTGCCGCCGACATCCGACATCGGCACGCCGCAGGCGCGCACCGCTTCGCCGTCCATGTGCACCGTGCAGGCACCGCAGAGCGCGACCCCGCAGCCGAATTTCGTACCCGTGAGACCAAGCTCGTCCCGCAGGAACCACATCAGCGGCATCGACGGATCGCCGTCGAACGACTGCTGCCGACCGTTCACAGTCAGGTTGACCATATCGTCCTCCCTGTTGAGTTTTGGACGCGCGCCAGCGCGGAGCCGTTCTCCAACGGTCCCGTTCGGTCACGCGCTTTGCTTGTGGTCTTCTAGCGTACTTGCCAACACCGGCGGCCCCCGACAGGTCCGGTTGTGACTCTCAATTCACTGTAGTTGTGATCGAAGACCTTCTCTCGAAAGGTTTCAAGGCGACGTCGCTCACGTTTGCGCGATGCGGGCACGCAAAAGTTGGGACGGACTCGCAGGCCTCGCGTAGCGTCACCGCATGACCGGGCGTGGCGGCGGCTTTGCGCGTTGCAGCAAATGGTGCAGGCTTCGATCGTTCCAAACGCGGAACCGAGGAACGCTATCCCATGAGGTGGACAACCGCGCTAGCGTCAGCAGCGCTCTGTCTCTGCGCGCTCGCACATTCGCCCGCGGCGGCGGCCGCCACCGATCCGACGTTCCTGACCTGCACATTCGAAGGTGGCCGTAGCATCCTCGGCCTCGTCGTTTTCAAACGGCTGAAGAAGCTGCGCATCTGGTATGGCGACGGCGGCGGCGAGGAGTGGACCGGCGTCGACTACTCAAAGCCGGAGATCGTCACCAGCGTGGAAGGCGGCCGATCCATCGTGCTCTCCGCCGATTTCCGCAGCGTGACTTTCAATGACCAGGAGGGCGAGGAACACTCGGGTGGCCACTGCCGGGTCGCCTCGAAGAGAGGCAAGCCGGCCTATTGGTTCGCCCCGAAGCTGACGCAGCATTAGCTGCGGCGCGCCGTCTTTGCGCGCACCGCACCGCAGCACGGTATCGCCGTAGCGAAGTGAGGCGACGCAACTTTTCGCCGCACTCAGTGTTGAACCTGCGCGGAAAAGGGGGCGTTGCGCACTAGGCGGCGCGCCCAACACACGGGAGGCTACCGCCATGTCACAGATCCACGTCTATGCGGGCCCCGGCAATACGGTGCCGCATCCGGCCATTCGCTCCATCGATGCGTCCGATCTCTGGGACGCGCTGCGGCGCGGCTATGACGACTTCGCGGAGTTCCCGAGCTTCGCGGTGTTCCTGTGCCTGATCTATCCGCTCATCGGCTTCGCGCTTGGCGGGCTGACGTTCGGCAGCAACATGTTGCCATTGCTCTATCCGATGGCCGCCGGCTTCGCGCTGGTCGGGCCGATCGCGGCGCTCGCGCTCTACGAGATGAGCCGGCAACGCGAGTCCGGACGCGAGGGCGACGTCAGCCACGCGTTCGACGTCGTGAAGTCGCCCTCCATGCCGGCCATTCTCGCAGTCAGCGCCGTGCTGATTGCGCTGTTCGTCGGCTGGGTCGCGACCGCACAGGCGCTCCACAACGCCATCATGGGGCCGATCTCGCCCGACACGCCGTCGGAATTCATCCGCACCATCGTGACGACGCGCGCGGGCTGGACCTTGATCGTCGTCGGCAATCTCGTCGGCGCGCTGTTCGCCATCGTGGCGTTCGCGATCGGCGCGATCTCGTTCCCGCTCCTGCTCGACCGCGACGTCGGCGCGCTCGCCGCGATCACGACTTCGGTTCGCGCGGTCGCGGCCAATCCCCTCACCATGGGGCTGTGGGGCATCATCGTCGCGGCGCTGCTGCTGGTCGGGTCGATCCCGTTCTTCCTCGGGCTCGCAGTGGTGATGCCGCTGCTCGGGCATGCGACCTGGCATCTTTATCGCAAGCTGGTGCCGGGGTGA
>CAYZMR010000393.1:0-3521 GCA_964479515.1 uncultured Hyphomicrobiales bacterium
CGTGGTCAGCATCAGGCTTGCTATGATGCCGCCGAGCGGGCTGCCGATGCCGCCGACCACCGCCATCATCATGTAGCGAAAGGATTCCTGCTCGTTGAACAGGTCGGGCGTGAGGAACCGCGCATAGGCGGCAAACAGCGCGCCGGACAATCCGGCAAGTCCGGCCGAGATCGTGAAGGCGATCAGCTTGACGGCGAAGACGTTGATGCCGCTCGCGCGCGCCGCGATCTCGTCGTGCCGCACCATCTTCAGCACCACGCCGACGATGCTGTAGCGATCCATATAGGCGAGCGCGGCAAGCACCGCGAGGCAGACGGCGAGCGTGATCAGGTACCAGGTCTGCTTGTCGATGCCGCCGGTCGGGATGCCGAGCAGGCCCATCGGCCCGCGCGTGATGTCGACCGAGTTGGTGAGCAGCTGATAGATCAGGATGCCGAAGCCGAGCGTCCCGATTGCGAGGTAATGCCCTTTGAGGCGCGCGGCGGGCAGACCGAGCAGGAAGCCGCATGCCATCGCGAGCAGCACGCCATAAAGCCCCGCCAGCAGCGGCGGATGGCCCTGCTTCGCCAGGACGCCAAGCGTGTAGGCGCCGATGCCGACGAACCCGGCCTGTCCGAAGGACAAGAGGCCGGTGAGGCCGGTCAACAGATTGATGCTGAACACCACGAGGCTGAAGATCAGCGCCGTGATGATCATGTTGATCCAGAACAGGCCGAAGCTCAGCGGCAGTGCCATCACGGCGGCGGCGGCAGCAATCAGGGCCAGGGTCTTAAACGTTCTCATCGATCCTCTCCGGCACGAGGCCGCGCGGGAAGAAGATGAGCGTGACGACCAGAAGGGCGAACGCAATGGATGTCGAATAGGCATTCGACACGTAGACCGCCGCGATGCTCTGGATGATGCCGATCAGCAGCGCGCCGAGGATCGTGCCGTTCACGTTGCCGAAACCGCCGAGGATGATCGCCGCAAACGCATTGAGCATCTCGGTGCGGCCCATGTCGGGCGCGATCATGTTCACGGGCCCCGCGAGCGCGCCGGCCGAAGCCGCCATCATCGAGCCGATGACGAGCGCGAGGCGCGAGACCTGATTGACGTCGATGCCCATCGCGGCGGCGGTTTCATGATCCTCCGACACGGCGCGGAACTTGCGACCGAGGCTCGTATAGGCCACCAGCCACCACAGGCCGAGAAGGATCGCGCCGCTCGCGACCACGCAGATGATGCGCTGGACGCTGATCCCGACGGTGCCGATCGTCACCGACGTGTCGTTATATAACGTGTCGAAGGGCCGCGGCGTCGTGCCCCATACGAGTTCCGCGATGTTGACCAGCACGATCGACATGCCCATCGAGGCGATCAGCCCATTGAGCTCGACGCCCCGAAACGGCCGGAACGCCGTACGCTCCAGGATGATGCCGAGCACGGCGTTCACCGCCATCGCGGCCGCGATCGCGCCGACATAGCCGACATAGGGCACGCAGGTATACGCCACGAACGCGCCGATCATCACCGATTGACCCTCGGCGAAGTTGACCATGCGCATGACCCCGAACGTCAAGGTGAGGCCGACGGCGACGAGCGCGTAACCGCCGGCCAGGACCAACCCGTTGATCAGGATCTGGACGAACATCGCGCTACTGGACGACTTCGATCGTCGCATCCGGCTTGGTTCGGATGAAGACGAAGTTCAGGCCTTCGGGCTTCGCGCCGCGTTGCTCGTCGAACTCGTAGCGCCCGAGCACGAGGTCGATCTTCGTTGCCGCCATCGCCTTCAGGTAGTCCGCCGGCTTCGCGCTGCCGGCGCGCTTGATCGCGTCGGCGACGAGCCGCACCGCGTCGTAGCTCGCGACGTCCCAATAGGTCACATCGTGCTGCTCGTTGAGCTCCTTCTGCACGCGCGCCTCGAGCTTGGCGACGAAGTCCTTCTGTGCCGGCGTGTTGGTGTCGCTCTTCACGAAGAACGCCGCGCGCACGAGCCCGATCTTGCCGGCCTGCGGCCCGACCTGCTTCTCGAAGATGCGCGGCGGCGGCGGATAGTCGGAGAACAGCGGCGTTGCGATGCCGGCCTCGGCGTATTGCTTGACGAAATTCGCCGCTTGGCCGGCCGAGATCGACACGATGACGAGATCGGGCTTGGCGGCCGGAATGCGGGTGATGGTGGCGTACCAGTTGGTGTCGTTGCGATCCTGCGTGACGTCGAGCACGACCTTCTTACCGGCCTTCTCCATCAAGGCGACCATGTTCTTGCGGAAGGTGAGGCCGAAGTCGTTGTTCTCGACGATGATCGCGACGCTGTTGAACTTGAAATCCTTTTGCAGCAGCGCCGCCTCGCGCTGCTGCGAATAGCGGTTCTGCATCGAGCTCTGGAACGCGTACGACCCGGAGTCGCCCGCGATCTGGTCTGCGGTCGAGATGTTGACCAGCAGCGGGATCTTCTCGTCGTTGGCCACCTGCGCCACCGCGACCGAGGCGCTGGAGCACCATTCGCCGATCAGGAGCTGGACCTTCTCTTGGCTGATGAGGCGCTGCGCCTGGTCATGCGCGGGACGCGGCTCGCATTGGCTGTCGCCGAACACGAGCTCGATCTTGTAGCCGCCGGCGAGGTCCTGCGCGTTCACCTCCTCGGCCGCGATCGCGGCCGCAATGCGATTGGTCTTGCCGGCCCAGGCGGTGTTGCCGGTCAGCGGCAGCAGCACGCCGACCTTGACGGTGCCTTTGCTCCCGGCCTGCGCCAGCGCGCCCGCCGGCGCGGCGAACACCAGCGCGGCGATGAGCGCCGCAGTGTACCGGATCGTCATCTCGTCCTCCCGTTTCGTTTCTTGTCAGGCTGATGGTGGGGCGCACGTCTTGGCGCGTGCTTGCGGAAAACTCTCCTCGGCCGCCCACGCGATCATCGAGGCATCGCGGATGGCGGTGAGGAAATCGCCCGGC
The DNA here is from genome assembly GCA_964479515.1 of uncultured Hyphomicrobiales bacterium. Taxonomy (GTDB): domain Bacteria; phylum Pseudomonadota; class Alphaproteobacteria; order Rhizobiales; family Xanthobacteraceae; genus PALSA-894. The sequence goes on from CAYZMR010000393.1 coordinate 2,932, forward strand.
ACATTATTGCAGTCGCCGACCAAAACGAAAGGCACGCCGGCTTCCTCGGCGAGCCTTGCGGCATCGCGCTGCGGGCGCGGTCCGATTGCTAGCACGATGATATCGCCCGCCGGGTGGCGCACCGTGTCGGCGCCACTGCGGCACACGATCGTGTCGCCTTCGATCGATGCGACCGGCGTGTCGGTGACGATTTCGGCCTTGGCTTGGCGCAGGCGCAGCAAAACGTCCCAGCGGTTGTTGCGCGCCATTTCCTTCGCCACGACGTTCTGGCCTTCCAGGATGGTGACGCGCGCCGCGCGCTTGGCGATGCATTCGGCGGTCTCGATCCCGACCATGCCGCCGCCGATCACGGTGACGTTCGATTGTTCCACGATGAGCTCGGGCTTGCGCAGCACGTCCCAGGCATCGCTCACGGGGATGTTCGTGTTGATCGGGAAGGGCGCGGGGCGCGGCGCGGAACCGGTCGCGACGACGACGAGGTCGGGCGCGAACGCGCGGATGCGTTCGGCGGTCGCCGCGATGCCGGTGCGGATCGGCACGCCGAATTGCGCAAGCGCTTCAACCCGATAGGTCCACACGCCCGCGACGTC
>CAYZMR010000394.1:0-3506 GCA_964479515.1 uncultured Hyphomicrobiales bacterium
TCGCGGGTGTCGAACAGCACGGTGCCGCCCTGCTTCATGTAGGCGTCGATCTTGGCGAGGGCCGCTGGCGTCGGGCGCGCGGCGCCGGGCACGATCGGCCAATAGATCAGCGGGAAGAAGGCGAGCTCGTCGCGCGCGGGATCGAGCCCGACCGGCTCGCCGGCTTCGAGCGCGGTGCGTTGCGCGAGGAACAGGGTCAGGCCCTGCAAGCCCGACTTGCTGATGCCGTCGACCTCGGCGTCGCCGGTGACGATGTAGGCGAGGCGTGTCTCGGTCGTCACTTTCTGGGCGAAGTCGTCGGCCGCGGGATTGGGCGGCGCTGGCGGCGCGGCTTTGGTTGTTGGCGCGGCCTGCGTCGCGGGCGGCGGCGTCTGTGCGGAAGCGGGCGGCGGGGCGAGCAGGCCGGCGCCGAGCGCGCCGACGACGAGCAGACCTGCCGCCATGCGCCGGCGCGGCGCGAGCCGGTTGAGCCCGCCGGCAAGCCAGAGCACCACCAGCGCGTCGATCACCAGCAGCGCAAGCGCCGCAAGGAAGATCGGCCCGCGCAGATCCTTCGGCTCGCCGAGGCGATAGGCCTCCATGCGCGGCGAGAGCGGCGCGTAGTCGATCGGGGTGAGCCGATCCGCGGGCTTGAGTGTGTTCACGGCGAGGAGTCCTTCGGGCGGCCCGTAAAATCCGGGCGGATGGTCGGCGGTAGCCCGGCCGCTGTAGGTCGCCGGCACCGGACGCGCGGTCGAGGGCGGTGCCGTGAACGCCCCGAAGCCGTCGAGTACGCGATTCGGCGGGACCGTTTCGCGCGCGGCACGCGCGTCCGCGGTCTCGGTCGTCGCCGCGCTCGCGCCGGAGAGGGCGACGATACGCTTGAGCATTTCGACGAACGTGCCCGACAGCGGCAGGTCGGACCAGCGCGTATCGGCGGATACGTGAAAGAGGACGATGACGCCCTTGCCGCGCTTCGCCGCGGTGACGAGCGGCGTGCCGTCGGCGAGCGTCGCCCAGGTGCGCTCGGTCAGCCCGGAGTCGGGCTCCGCCAGCACCTGGCGCGTGACCGTCACGTCGTTCGGGATCGGCATGCCGGCGAACGGGCTGTCGCGCGAGAAGCCCGAGAGCTGCTGCGGCTGTTCCCAGGAGAGCGAGCCCCCGAGGATGCGGCCGCCGCGCCGCAGCTTCACCGGGATGAGGTCGTCGTCGCCGGCCGCAAGCCGCGGGCCGGCAAAGCGCACCAGCACGCCGCCATCCTCGACCCATTTGGCGAGCCGCTCGCGCGCATCGCCCGCGACGTTGCCGACGTCGGCGAGGATCAGCATCGGCAGGCTCTGGTCGACGAACTGCTTGATCGCCTCGCCGGGCGCGGCGCGTTCGGCGAGCCGCACGTCGGCGAACGGGTTGAGCGCGCGCGACAGGTAGAAGGTCGAGGCGAGCAGCGGCTGCGCGGTGTCGGCGGTCGCGCCGGTGACGACGCCGATGGTGCGGCGGCGCCAGCGCTTGTCGAGGAGCTGCACGGCCCCGGAGGAGCGGTCGGCGGCGATTTCCAGGCGCGCGATGTCGTTGCGGATCTCCACCGGCAGATCGAAGGCGGCTTCCGTCTCGCGCTCGCCCCCCTTGAAGGCGAACGGCGCTTCGCCGAGCGGCAGGCCCTTGGGATCGAGCGCGCGCACGATGCCGGCCTCGCCGCCGTCGGTCGCGGCGCGCAGCACCTTGACGGTGAGCGCGCCGGCCGCGTTGTCGGCCGCGACCAGCGCACGGGTGGGCGGCACCCCGCCTTCGACCACCGTCACGGTGCGGCTTCCGAGTGTCTTTGCGAGCGCATCGACGAAATCCTTGCCCCGTGCCACGTCGACGCCATCGGAGAGCCACAGCACCTCGATGGTCGGCGTGCCGGCGACGAAGCGCGCGATCGCCGGCAACGCATCAACGCGCTCGACCGTGTGGGGTTTCGGCTTGATTTGGCGCAGGCGCACGCGCGCGGCCCCGGGGGTCTCGAGCGAGATGTCGCGGCCGACTTCGGAGAGCGGAATGAGCGCGACGCCGCGGCTGTCGGCTTCGGCGCGCGCGATCAGGTCTTCCGCGGTGCGCATGCGGATGTCCCAGGAGGCGGCCGCCGCCCAGCCGTCGTCGATCAGCAGCGCGAGCGGCGCGGACGCCTGCGCGGTCGCGATCGGCGGATTCCATTGCGGACCCGCGGCCGCGATGATGACGAGCGCCGCCAGCGTCAGGCGCAACAGCGTGAGCCACCATGGCGTGCGCGAGGGCGTCTCTTCCTTGGGGGCGATGTCGAACAGAAGCCGCGTCGGGGGAAAGAAGATGCGGCGCGGGCGTGGCGGCACGAGGCGCAACAGCCACCACAGCACCGGCAGGCTGATGAGGCCGAGCAGGATCAGCGGTGAAGCGAAGCCGAGCGGCAGGCCGGCGATCATGCGGCCCCCGCCGGTTGCGCCATCGCCTGCCAGCGGTCGACGCCGGTGCCGCGGCCGCCCGCGCCCATCCGCCCATGCAATGCAAGCAGCAGTTCGCTCGCCGGTCGGTCGGTGCGATGGATCACGAAGCTCCAGCCGAGCCGTTCGGTCTCGGCCCTGATCTCGGCGCGGTGGCGCGCGACGCGCGCGGCGAAATCCGCGCGCCATGTCTCGGCGCGCCCCGCCGTGATCTGGCCCGCACCCTCCGGCTCGAGGAATTCGATGCGGCCGGAATAAGGGAAGGTCTCCTCGGCCGGATCGACGATCTGCACCACGTGGCCGTTCGCGCCGGTGGACGAGAGCTGCGCCAGCGTGCGCCGCACGTCGTCGATCGGGCTCCACAGGTCGGAGAGCACCACGACCTCGGACAGAGGCGAGGGCGCGAAGGTCGGCGGCAGGCTCGCGCGTTCGGTCGGATCGTGCACGATCCGCTCGGCCAGCTTCTCGATGATGTTGCGGCTCGCGCTCGGCCGCATCAGGCCCGGCAGGCCGACGCGCTCGCCGCCCTCGACCAGCACCTCGGCGAGCGCGAAGGCGACCACGAGCGCGCGATCGAGCTTGGTCTCCCACACCAGCGGGGACGCAAACACCATCGAGGCCGACCGGTCGGGCCAGATCCACACCGTGTGCGCGGCCTCCCATTCGTGCTCGCGCACATAGAGATGATCGTCGCGCGCGGAACGCCGCCAGTCGACATTGGCGGCGGGCTCGCCCGAGACGAAGCGGCGGAACTGCCAGAAGTTCTCGCCGGTGCCGGCGCGGCGGCGGCCATGCAGGCCGTGGATGATGGTCGCGGCGACGCGGCGCGCCTCCAGGATCAGGCGCGGCATGGTGGCGGCGAGCGTGCGCGCGTCGCCGGTCGCCCGGCGCGTTGCCTCGCCTTCTTGCCTGCGGACGTTCGGGGCGCGCTCGGGAGCCGCCATCGGCATCATCCGATGCGGGCTTTGAGCTTGGTGATCACCGCCTCGATGGTCTCGCCGTCCGCCCTTGCCGCGAAGGTGAGCGCCATGCGGTGCTTGAGGATCGGCTCGGCGAGATCGAGCACGTCGT
>CAYZMR010000395.1:0-3500 GCA_964479515.1 uncultured Hyphomicrobiales bacterium
TTGCCGTCGCGCTTGAAGGTGACGGTGATCTCGTCGTCGCGATGATTGTGGCGCAGCGTCAACGCGCGCGTATCGCCGTTGGCGACCGCGGTCTCCAAGGTGTTGTTGCAAACGATGAGCGCCAGCGCCGCCAGCCCTACGCACTGGCCCGCGCGGAGCGGGGAAACGATGGATAAGGCGTTGCGCGCAAGGCGACTCGGCACGTGCTATCCCGCGGTAAGACGTCTCGACAGAGCTGACCGCGGCTCCCCAGCCGCGTGCGAATGGCTAACGCAGTCTTGTCGGGATCGGTTAACGCGAGCTTAGCGCACCCCGGTCCCCCCTTGATTAAGATGGGTAGAGCGGGAGTGTGGCGAAAAATAGCCCCGGACTTCCAAGCCTTTGAAGCTATGGTTAACGGCCGGTCAGCGGGTACGGTCCATCCAACTTCCGCGTGCGGGCGCAGGCGCCGCATCCGCGCGGGTCTGCCGACGCGACGGCTGGCGTGTCGTGACGGTCGGTTCGGGCCGGACCGGGTTGCCGAACAGGCGATCGAAGAACGAAGGGCCGTTGTTGGAATACTCGTTCGGCAGCTTCACGTTGGGCCGGGCGTAGTTCGGCTGCGCGTGCTCGACCGGGATTTCGGCGATCCGCTTGTCGGTGTTCTTCAGGGCCGCAACCATCGTGGAATCGCGGCCGTAGACGTCGTCGCGGATCTGCAACTTGCCGTTCTCGTCCACGAAGGCGGTCTGGTAGGTGATGTGCACCGGGATCGGGTTGGTGAACCTCAGGTCGACCTCGGAGTGGCCGTACATGGCCTTGATCTGGTCCTGGGTGTAGCCGTGGCCCGGCATTCCAAGCCCGCTCATGACCTCGGCATATTTCGCCGGATCCTGCACCCGCATACAGCCGTGGCTGTAGGCGCGCGTTTCCTTCGCGAATAGGTACTTGTCCGGTGTATCGTGTTGATAAACCAGGAACTTGTTCGGGAAATTGAAGCGGATGCGTCCCAGCGCATTGCCGTCGCCGGGCGGCTGCGAGATGTGCACCGAGCCGTCCTTGTTCTGTACCAGGTTCAGGCCGATGCGCTTGAGCGCGTCCGGATCCTGCTTCAGCGCCGGCAGGTACTCGTTGTAGACGATCGACGGCGGCACGTTCCAGGTCGGGTTGACGGTGATGTACTTCATCGTCTCGGAGAGCAGCGGCGTCGCGTGCTGACCGGGCTTTCCGACCACGACGCGCGTTTTCCAGATCGAGGCGCCGTTGTTGTAGACCTGCAAGGTGTAGTCCGGGATGTTCAGGACGACATGCGCCTTGCCGAGGTCGCGCGGCAGCCAGCGCCAGCGCTCCATGTTGACGACGATGATGTCGGCGTCGCGCGCGGTGTTGCGGGCGCGTCCGTTGAGGGCGTCGATCGTCGCCGCGGTCAGCGTGCCGCTCGCCTTCAGGCCCTTCTCCTTCTGGAACTCCGCGACCGCGTCGGCCAGCGGCTTGTCATAGAAGGTGTCGCCGGACACCGCCGGCAGGCCGAGCCGCGCCCGCAGCGCGGTGACGCGGTCATCCTGCATCAGGGTCACGTTGCCGCGCTTGTCCTTGCGCAATTCGAGCACCGGGCCACTGGCGATACGGCCGGCGTTCGGATCGCTCTTGTTGCCGCGGATCTCGGCGAGCTTCGCGCGCAGGGCTTTGTATTCCGCCTGCGGCGGCTGATAGCTCTCCAGCGCTGCGTCGACGTCGGTCGTGCCCGCAAGCCGTGCCAGCACCTCGGCGGGCTCCGGCGCGACCTGGTTGTAGCTGATGTCGCCGCTGATGCGCGAATAGTGCACGCGGCCCATCGTGGCCTGGCGCGCATAGGTCAGCGCCGACAGGGTGAGACGCATCTCGGCATCAGCGAGGGTCGCCGGGTCGGCGCCGGCCTTGATCGCCGGCGTCGGATAATCCGCCGGATCGAGGCCGTCGGCGTCGGCGCCGTTGAGGTGCGCGATCGCCGCTTTGGCGCGTGCATTCGCGGCGCCATTGGCGATCCACAGCGGCGCGTAGTTGCGCCCGGAATAGAAGGCTTCGATCGCGGCGCGGTCGGCCTTGCGATCGGTCATGCGGGCAAGCTTGGTGGTCACGAGGTCGCGCAGCGCATCCACGGTCGGCGCATCGACGGACGGGACGGCGACGGCGGTATCCTGAGCCGGAGCGGGTGCGGCTTGCGCAGGCTGCGCGGCGGGGGGCTGAGACGTCGGTGGCGCCACGGCCGGCTCCGAGGCCGGCGGGGCTGCTGCGGTTGTTACGGCGGAAGGCGTCGCGACGCTCGCCGGCACTGTGGCGGTCGTTACGGGTCCGATGTCACTGATCGAGGGCGGCGGAACGTCGGCGGCTTCGGGGATCGGGACGAGGGCGTCGATGTTCGTCTGGTCGCCGGCCATGGCGGGGGCAAGACTCAGGACCAGAGCAATCGCCGTTCCAGTCAGGATCCGGTCGAAACGCAGGCCATGCATGGCGTAATTCCCTCAATCCCCGTCGGAAATGGTCATCCGCCCCATCGCGCGCGGCCGGGGGGTCCGCTGCGTCCATCCACCTTGGGTCAGAGAACATTCCAATTCGCTAACCGAATCAACTGCGGCGCAGCATCGCGCGGGTCAAATCCGCGCTATTGGCCGTCACTGTTACTCGGCAGCCACGTTTTCTGCCACGCCTTCGCCTGAATTCTTGGGCCCCAGACCGATCTCGTCGAGCTTGCGGTAGAGCGTCGAGCGACCGATCCGCAATCTGCGGGCGACCTCCGACATCTGCCCCTGGTGGCGCGCAATCGCAAAGCGAATCACCTCGGCCTCGATCTCGTCCAGCGGCCGCACATTGCCGGCCGCATCAGTGAGATCGAGAACGTCGGACGGGGCTGAACCCGTCGGGCCGGCACCGACATGCGGCGCGATCGCGGGCCCCTCGTCCAGGATCAGCGGCGCCACCGGCGCCGGTCCGGATGCCGCCACGTCGGCGCCCGGGATTGCCGCCTGCGGCAGGCTGACGGGCTCGTGCACGTGGGCGGCGATCTGGGGGAATTCACCGACGCCGATCTCGTCGCCGTCGGCGAGCACCACGGCGCGGAACACGGCGTTTTCAAGCTGGCGGACGTTGCCGGGCCAGGAATGGGCGTTGAGCAGCGCGAGTGCCGCCGCCGAGACGGTGCGGATACGTTTGCCCTCTTCGGCGGCGAAGCGGACCAGGAAGTGGCGCACCAGATCGGGGATGTCCTCGGGCCGCGTGCGCAAGGGCGGCACGGTGATCGGGAAAACATGCAGGCGATAGAACAAGTCCTCGCGGAAGCGGCCGTGCTTCACGTCGGCGATGAGGTCGCGGTTGGTCGCCGACATAATGCGCACGTCGACCTTGACGGGCTTCTTGGCGCCGACCGGGTCGACTTGGCCTTCCTGGATGGCGCGCAGGAGCTTCACTTGCGCGGCCGGCGGCAGTTCGCCGATCTCGTCGAGAAACAGCGTGCCGCCGGAGGCCTCGACGAACTTGCCGATGTG
>CAYZMR010000396.1:0-3495 GCA_964479515.1 uncultured Hyphomicrobiales bacterium
GCGCTCAAAAAGCACGGCATCGCGGTCGAATATCTGGTCAAGGAGAACGAGGGGCACGGCTTCGCGAATGAAGAGAACCGCTTCGAATTTTATGAGGCCATGGAGAAATTCCTCAAAAAGCATCTTTCTTGAGTCTCCTACTGCTCGACGACTGCTTTGGTTCAATCGCGTCACTTTCGCCACGTCCTCGGCATGTCGGTTGGGCCTTTCCTGTTGATGCCGTCGCGCCAACGCACAAAGGCGCGTGCGCAATGACCGAAATATGCCGCAGCTCAGCCGAGCAGCGCCGCCATCTTCTCGCGCGTCTGCGCGTCCGGCAGCCGCCCGCTCGCGGCGCCGAGATTGTCGGTCATGTGCTCGGGGTTTCCGGTGCCCGGGATCACCGCCGTCACGGCCGGGTTGCCGAGCAGGAATTTGAGGAAGAACTGGCCCCAGGTCGCGGCGTCGAAGTCCTTAGCCCAGTCCGGCAGGGTCTTGCCGCGCACCGCCGCGAACAGGGATTTGCGGCCGAGCGGCAGCGCGGTCAGCACCGCCGCGCCGACCTCGGCCGCCGCCGGGATGACGCGCTTCTCGGCGCCGCGATTGTCCATCGAATAGTCGACCTGGACGAAGTCAGGCTTCTCGCGTCGGATGATCGCTTCCATCGCGCCGTAGTCTGAATCGTCGGTGGTCGTGACGCCGATGTAACGGCAGCGGCCGGCGGCCTTCCAGTCGCGCAACTGCGCGAGGCTCTGGCTCGCGCGCGAGACGTTGTGGAGCTGCAGGAGGTCGACCTTGTCGGTTTTGAGCCGCTGCAGCGATTGGGCGAATTCGTCCGCGCCGGCCTTGGCGCTGCGCACCTCGATTTTGGTCGCGAGGAAGATCTTGTCGCGCGCGTTCGCGGCGCGCAGGATCTCGCCGATGACCGCTTCGGCATTTCCGTAGGTGGAGGCGGTATCGATCAGCTTACCGCCGCCGGCAATCAGCGCGTCGATCACCTTGGCGAGCGCAGGACGCTCGGCCTCGCCTGCGGAGGGGAACGTCTGCGCGGTGCCGAGGCCGACAACAGGCAGTGGCTCGCCCGAATGTGGGATGGGCCGCGTGATGCGCGTCGTCGGCTGCGGCGATTGCGCCTGGGCGGTGCGCACGAATGGCGCGGTCGATATCGCCAGGCCGGCGGCAAGGAGACCCCGGCGCGTGGGCTTTTCCCTCCAAGGCGGATCGAAAGCGGCTTTCATGCGGCCTCCTGCGCGGCGACGCAAACGGATCGATCGGCTCGCCTAACACCCAATCGCGACCGGAACATGGACGATCAAGGTTCCGTTCGGGCCCGCTCGTAGTGCCAGGACTTGCAGACCGGCTTGAAACCGATCTTGGCATAGCAGCGGTTCGAGTAAGGATTGCGCAGGTCGGTGTAGAGGCACGCGGTGGCGCGCCCTTCCGCGAAGATGCGCTCGACGACTGCTGCCGTTACCGATCCCGCATAGCCCCGCTGCCGCAGGTGCGCCGGCGTGTAGACCGGCGCGATCGCGGCCGTATGCGCGAGCCGCCGCGCGATGCCCGCCATCGAGACCGGCTCGCCGTCCACCATCCAGAGCATGAAGCGCTCGGCGGCCGCGAAGTCTTCGACCTGCTCGCGGCTCGGCGGGCGCTGGTGTGGTACCGCCTCGCGCATGAACGACATCATCCAGTCGAACAGGAGATCCGCATCGTCGGGGCCGACGAGCCGCGCCTCGCCCGGCGAGCCCGGATAGCGCGGCGGCTCGCGCAGCGCGTGAATCTGCTCCGGGATCGGGGCCGTAAATGCGATGCCGAGCTCGGCTGCGCGCTGCGCAAACCAAACGGCCGTGCGCTCCGGGCCGACGACGCCCGGATAGTCGAGCGCGCGCGTCTCCTCGGCGAGCGCGCGGCACTGCGGCTCCGACAGATCGCCGAGCACGATCGGAAACGGCGGCGTCTGCGCCGCGCAGGCGCCGGGGACGCCGAAGCTCCAATGGCGGATATTCGGGCTTTCGTCGGCTTCGAGACGCCCGAGAATCGAGAGCAGCACATTGTGCCGCGCCTCGTCGCGCGCGAGCGCCGGTTGATGATAGTCGACGAACGCGCGGCGGCCGGAAACGTCTTCCACGGTCTGCATGCGTCTCACCGGGCAAGCTGGAAGCGCTCGAAGCGGCCGAGCGCGTCCTCGATCCGGCGTTTCAGCGCCCGCCGATTGCCTTTGCCAATCCAGGTCCACTCCTGCATCAGGAGCTTGCCGCGCTCGCGATCCGTTTTCAGATCGATCACCGCGACGATGTCGTCACCAACGAGCACGGGCTGCGCGAAATATCCGAACACGCGTTTCTCCTTCGGCACATAGGCCTCGAAGCGGTGCTCGTAGCCGAAGAAGAGCGCGAGGCGCTTGCGCTGGATGACGAGCGGGTCGAACGGATTGAGGATGTGGACGAGGTCCGCGGCGGCCTCGGGCGCGGCATCGAGCGTCTCCGGCCGCGTCCAGTGCTCGAACTTCGCGCCCTCGATCGCGACCGGAACGAGCTCCTTGCGGCGCACGCGCGCCTCGATGATCCGACGCATCGCGGCCTTGCTCGGCGCGTTGAGGTGACAGATCGAGTCGAGACTGACTACGCCCTGCGATCGCACCGCGCGATCGAGCAGATAGGCCGTACGCTCGCTCTCGGATGCGGCCGTCGGCAGGGCGTCCCAGCCGAAATGCCGCGCCATCAACTCGTAGGTCTTGAGCATGCCCTCGCGCCGGCTCACGGTCAGCACGCCGCGATAGAACGCCAGTTGAAGCGCGCGCTTTGACGGCTTGCGGCTCGCCCACGCGTGGTCCTTCTCGCGCAATTCGTCGTCGTCGATGTCGCGGATCGTGAGCGGACCGTTGCGGCGGATGCGGCCGAGCACCTTCTGCAGCTCGCCGCGCTTCACGCTGTGGAAGAAGCTGCTGCGGCTGTCCGCCTCGCGCCGCATCGCGCGCACGAAGAAGCGCATGTCGGCGGTCGGCACATAGGACAGCGCGTGGGTCCAGTACTCGAACACAGTCTTGTCGATGCTCTGCGCCTGCGAAAGGTGCTCGCGCCGGTAGTCGGGAATGCGCGTGTAGAGAATTTGGTGGTGGCAGCGCTCGACCACGTGGATGGTGTCGATCTGCACGTAGCCCAGGTGCCGTACGGCCGCGGGCGTCGCCGCCGGCCCCGCCCCGAACGGCGCCAACTCATCGAGCCGCTGCGCACGCAGCCAGATGCGGCGGGCGCGGGACTTGGTCAGCGCATGCGGCTTAACAGCGGCCATCTGCTAGCCGAGCAGCGCCGCCACCGCTTTGCCGGTTGACTCCGTGTTCGCGGAGCCGCCGAGGTCGCGCGTGCGCGTCTTTGGGTCCGCGAGCGCGGTTTCGATCGCCGTGACGATCGCGGCGGCCGCTTCGCCCTCGCCGAGATGCTCGAGCATCATCGCGGCCGACCAGATCTGCCCGATCGGGTTAGCGATCCCTTGGCCCGCGATGTCCGGCGCCGAGCC
>CAYZMR010000397.1:0-3484 GCA_964479515.1 uncultured Hyphomicrobiales bacterium
GCACCTGCGCGGCCGCCGACCGCACCGGCCACGCCATGCTGCACACGATGTACGGGCAGGCGCTGCGCCACCAGGCGGAGTTCTTCATCGAGTATTTCGCGATCGACCTGATCATGGACGACGAAGGCCACTGCCGCGGCGTGATCGCGCTCAAGCTCGACGACGGCACGATCCATCGCTTCCGCGCGCAACAGACGATTCTGGCGACCGGCGGCTATGGCCGGGCCTATTTCTCCTGCACCTCGGCGCACATCTGCACCGGTGACGGCAACGCCATGGTGCTGCGCGCGGGCCTTCCGCTCGAGGACATGGAGTTCGTGCAGTTCCATCCGACCGGAATCTATCCGGCGGGCTGCCTCATCACCGAAGGCTCGCGCGGTGAAGGCGGCTATCTCACCAACTCCGAGGGCGAGCGCTTCATGGAGCGCTATGCGCCCTCCGCCAAGGACCTCGCCTCGCGCGACGTCGTCTCGCGCGCGATGACGATCGAGATCCGCGAAGGCCGTGGCGTCGGCAAGGAGAAGGACCACATCTTCCTGCACCTCGATCATCTCGATCCGAAGGTGCTGCACGAGCGCCTGCCCGGCATCTCGGAGACGGCGCGCATCTTCGCCAATGTCGACGTGACGCGCGAGCCGATCCCGGTGCTGCCGACCGTGCATTACAACATGGGCGGCATCCCGACGAATTATCACGGCGAGGTGCTGACCAAGAAGAACGGCGATCCCGACACGATCGTCCCCGGCCTGATGGCGCTCGGCGAGGCCGCCTGCGTGTCGGTGCATGGTGCAAATCGCCTGGGGTCGAACTCGCTGATCGATCTGGTCGTGTTCGGGCGCGCGGCGGCACTGCGCTGCGCCGAGAAGCTCACGCCCGGCGACAAGCAGCCGGAGTTGCCGAAGGATTCCGCCGACAAGCCGCTATCGCGGCTCGACAAGTTCCGCAACGCGTCCGGCAGCGCGCCGACCGCGGAACTCCGCCTGCAGATGCAGAAGGTGATGCAGACCAATTGCGCGGTGTTCCGCACCGGCGAGGTGCTGGAGGAAGGCCACAAGCTGATCCATGCGGTCTTCGCCGGCGTCAACGAAGTACGCGTCACCGACCGCTCGCTGACTTGGAACACCGACCTGATCGAGACGCTGGAGTTCGACAATCTGATCGCGCAGGCGGTCGTCACCATGGATTCGGCCGCCAATCGCACCGAGAGCCGCGGCGCGCATGCGCGGGAAGACTATCCCGACCGTAACGACAAGGAGTGGATGAAGCACACGCTCGCCTGGTTCGACGACGCGACCGGCAAGGTCGCGCTCGACTACCGGCCGGTGCACACCTTCACGATGACGAACGACGTGCAGTATGTCGAACCGAAAGCCAGGGTGTATTAAGAGGCGCATGCGATGAACGATACGCTGTCTTCACTCAACGGCGTGTTCGGCGCGGTCGCGCTGTTCGGCGGCATGTTCTTCCGTCGGCCGAAGCGAGCCGCGATCTTCGGCGTCGTGGTCGGCGCGATCCTCGCGGCGATCCTTGTCGCGGCCGCGACCAGCGCCGGCGTGCAGCTCGACTCCTATCTCCTCGGCCGCTTCGTTGGCGGTCCGATCCTCGGCTCCGCGCTCGTTGCGCTGTTGGGTTACGGGATCAAGCGCATCTTCGTCCGCGCGAAGCCGGCGCCAAGCGCGACGAATCCGGCGTCCCATCCCTTCGATGCGAACTGACAGGGCATGACATGGTCGAACTGACGCTGCCGAAGAATTCCCGGGTCACCGAAGGCAAGACGTGGCCCGCGCCCGCCGGCGCGAAGGAGACGCGCGAATACCACATCTATCGCTGGAGCCCGGACGACGGGCAGAACCCGCGCATGGACACCTACACGGTCGACACGCATGACTGCGGGCCGATGATCCTCGACGCGCTGATCTGGATCAAGAACAAGATCGATCCGACGCTCACCTTCCGCCGCTCCTGCCGCGAGGGCGTGTGCGGCTCCTGCGCGATGAACATCGACGGCGTGAACACGCTCGCCTGCACGCGCGGCATGAGCGAGATCAAGCACGACACGATCAAGGTCTACCCGCTGCCGCACCAGCCGGTGATCAAGGACCTGGTGCCGGATCTCACGAACTTCTACGCCCAGCACGCAGCGACCCAGCCCTACCTCAAGACCACGACGGCCGCGCCCGAGAAGGAGTGGCGCCAGACCAAGGAAGACCGCGAGAAGCTCGACGGTCTCTACGAGTGCATCCTGTGCGCCTGCTGCTCGACCTCGTGCCCGAGCTACTGGTGGAACTCGGAGCGATTCATGGGGCCGGCGGCGCTGTTGCAGGCGCGGCGCTGGCTGATCGACTCGCGTGATGAAGCCACCGGCGAGCGGCTCGACGAGCTGGAAGACCCGTTCCGGCTCTACCGCTGCCACACGATCATGAACTGCGCCAAGGCGTGCCCGAAGCATCTCAACCCGGCAAAGGCCATTGCCGAGGTCAAGGCGATGATGGTCGAGCGGCAGGTGTAGCGAACAACTCTCTCGATCGTCATGCGCGGGCTTGACCCGCGCATCCCGCCCAGGGACGAGCGGTCCCGCCTAAGCGAGATGGCCGGGACAAGCCCGGCCATGGCGAATTGAGAGAATGGAACGCCCATGCTCGACCACATCGGCTTTTCGGTCTCCGACTACGCCCGCGCCAAGGCGTTCTACGAGAAGGCGCTCGCACCCCTCGGCTACGTCATCGCGATGGAAGTGCAGCAGGACGCGAACGACGCCAAGGCCGCGGGCTTCGGCATCGACGGCAAGCCGGATTTCTGGATCGGCGGCGAAGGCAAGCTCAACAAGCCGGTCCACATCGCGTTCGCGGCGCGCGATCGCGCGGCCGTCGATGCGTTCTACAAGGCTGCACTCGCGGCCGGTGGAACCGATAACGGCCCGCCCGGCCTGCGGCCGCATTATCACGCGAGCTATTACGCGGCCTTCGTGCTCGATCCTGATGGGCACAACATCGAGGCGGTATGTCACAAGCCTGCGTGAGATAAAGCGCTCGAACGATGCAAGAGCCTGCGCTCAACTTCGACGGCGTGCGGTTGTCGCCGCAGAAGGAGGTCGTCCGCATGTTCTACAAGGACATGTGGGACCGCGCCGACAAAAGCCTGATCCCGGCGATCTTCCACCCCGGCTTCACCTTCCGCGGTTCGCTCGGGCCGGCACTCGTCGGCCATGATGAGTTCGGCGGCTATGTCGATACGGTGACCGGCGCGCTCGGCGACTACACCTCGGACATCCTGCTGATGGTCGAGGAGGGCAACCGCGTGATGGGCAAGCTCCGCTTCCACGGCGTGCACCGCAAGCCGCTGTTCGGAATCGCGCCGACCGGCCGCCAGGTGTGGTGGCATGGCGCGCCGGTCTTCACGTTCGAGGGCGCAAAGGTCCGCGACCTCTGGGTGCTTGGCGACATTCACACGCTGATCGCGCGCCTCAAGGGCGAACACGAAGCGA
>CAYZMR010000398.1:0-3482 GCA_964479515.1 uncultured Hyphomicrobiales bacterium
GGTTCTGCTCGCCGGTGACCGTGATGCCGTATTGCCAGATCGCCACGATCGCCGTGACGACGCCGATGCGCAGCTTCTCGCTTTCCAGCGTGTCGCCTTGCTCGATATGCGCCTCGAAGAAGCCGGCGTAGCGGTCCGGCTCGATCACAAGGCGCGGTCGCCCATTGTAACCGGCACGCGTGAGCGCATCGCGCATCGGCGTGCCGTCATAGCGATTGCGCGCCTGGTCGATGTCTTCCTCCTTCAAGATGCCGGTGAACGACCTGGAGCCAAGGAACGAGCCGAAGTGGCCCTCTTCGTCGACGAACACCACGACGTCGAGCCCGGTGTCGCCACCCGCCTCGCGGATCGCGCGCGCGGCTTCGAGCGCGTAGATGCAGCCCAGCGCACCATCGAGCCAGCCGGCGTGATTCTGCGATTCAAGATGCGAGCCGGACAACATCTTGCGGCCCGTCGCGGGGCTTTTGCCGAGGATGTTGCCGATGCCGTCGATCGTGGTCTCAAGTCCCGCAGCGGTGCATTGGTCGGCGAACCACCGGCGCGACGCGATGTCCTCGGGCGAGAAAGTCGGCCGATGGACGCCGGTCTTGTAGGTTCCGAATGTGCGAAGCTTGTAGAAATCGCCGAGCAGACGGTCGGGCTTGATGGCGGGCATGATTTTCTTTCGTCATTCCGGGGCGCGCCGGAGGCGCGAACCCCGAATCCATAACCATGAACCTTTCGGTCAACGCAATGCTATGCATGGCATATGATCCCCGACCGAAAGGCCTTCATCCGCGCCAACACGCGGCTTAAGCCGGTCGCCCATGTCCCGGAAATCTCACTGCACGTCGCCGAAGAGTCGGTTCCGATCTGGCGCAAGACCGAGGAAGAGCTCGACGCGATGGGGCTGCCACCGCCGTACTGGGCGTTCGCCTGGGCCGGCGGACAGGCGCTCGCACGCTACCTGCTCGATGCACCGCACCTCGTCGCGGGCAAGCGCGTACTCGATCTTGCGTCGGGATCGGGGCTGGTCGCGATCGCGGCCGCGAAGGCCGGCGCCGCACCGGTGATCGCCGCCGACATCGATGCATTCACCGAGGCCGCGATCTCGCTCAATACCGAGGCGAACGAGGTCTATGTTGAAATCATCGTCCGCGACTTGCTCGACGACCTTGCTCCAACCATGCCGCGTTACGACGTGATCCTGGTCGGCGACCTGTTCTATGAGCGCGACACCGCCGCCCGCGCGCTTGCCTTCCTCGAACGCCAGGCCGCGGCCGGCACGCAGGTGCTGATCGGCGATCCGGGCCGCACCTATCTGCCGCGAGAGCGGCTCACTCACCTTGCCGAATATTCCGTCCCGGTCACGCGCGAGCTCGAGGACATGGAGATCAAGCGCACGATGGTGTGGGAGTTGACATATTCTCCGACCTCATCCTGAGGTGCCGGCCGAAGGCCGGCCTCGAAGGATGGCCACAAACTCCGGCATAAGCCTCCATCCTTCGATGGCTCGGCTCACGCTCGCACCTCAGGATGAGGACCACCATGACCTTCGCTGGCATCAATCATCTCGCCATCATCCTCGCCGCGATCGTCGGTTGGATCGGCGGCGCGGTCTATTACGGCGTGCTCTCGAAGCCGTGGATGGCGGCGCAAGGCAAGACCCTGGAGCAATTCAACGCAGAGGGTGCAGCCAAAAGTGCGCTCGCGCGTTACGCGCCCTTCATCCTGTCCTTCCTGGCGGAAATCGGCATGGCCTGGGTGCTGGCCGGCATGGTCGGCCACCTCGGGAGTGTGACCATCCGCACCGCCGTCATCTCCGCCTTGTTCGTGTGGGCGGGCTTCATGCTCACCACCATGCTGGTGAACAACGCCTTCGGCGGACGGCGCTACATGCTGACCCTGATCGACTCCGGCCACTGGCTGCTGGTCATGGTGCTGATGGGCCTCGTGATCGGCTGGATGGGGGTATGACGCGACCAAAGTGTGACAACGCTCGCCTTGTTCGAGATCAAAGCAACGGCGCATAATAGCGTACAAGGATAACAAGCAGGGGCGGCCGAAGACCGTCCGAAGTATCGCGTGGAGGACGGCATGTCGGACAAGATCTACGGGGTTCCGGCCGAGTGGGCCAAGCGGGCCTATGTCGACCAGGCGAAGTACCGCGACATGTACGCGCGCTCGCTCAAGGACCCCAACGGCTTCTGGGCCGACGAGGCCAAGCGCCTGCACTGGTACAGGGCTCCGACCAAGATCAAGAATACGTCGTTCGGACCCGGCGACGTCTCGATCAAATGGTTCGAGGATGGCGTCACCAACGTCGCCTACAACTGCGTCGACCGGCATCTCGAGACGCGCGCCGATCAGGTCGCGATCATCTGGGAAGGCGACGACCCGAAGGACGACAGACACATCACTTATCAGGAGCTGCACGACGAGGTGTGCCGGATGGCCAACATCCTGCGCAACCGCAACGTCGAGAAGGGCGACCGCGTCACCATCTACATGCCGATGATCCCCGAAGCCGCCTACGCGATGCTCGCCTGCGCGCGCATCGGCGCGATCCACTCGGTGGTGTTCGGCGGTTTCTCGCCGGATTCGCTCGCGGGCCGGGTCGAGGACTGCGCCTCGAAAGTCATCATCACGGCGGATGAGGGACTGCGCGGCGGCCGCAAGGTTCCGCTCAAGGCCAATGTCGATGCGGCGATCGCAAAAGTGGGCGGTGTCGACCACGTGATCGTGGTCAAGCGCACCGGCACGCACGTCGACATGGACCCGGTGCGCGACGTCTACTACCACGACGCCGCCGCAGTCGTGACCAACGAGTGTCCCTGCGCGCACATGAACGCCGAGGACCCGCTGTTCATCCTCTACACGTCGGGCTCGACCGGAAAGCCGAAAGGCGTGCTGCACACGACCGCGGGCTACAATCTGTTCGCCGCGATGACGCACCAACTCGTGTTCGACTACCACGACGGCGACATCTACTGGTGCACCGCGGATGTCGGCTGGGTCACGGGCCACTCATATATTCTGTACGGCCCGCTCACCAACGGCGCGACCACGCTGATGTTCGAAGGCATCCCGAACTATCCGACCATGTCGCGTTTCTGGGATGTGATCGACAAGCACAAGGTCAACATCTTCTACACCGCGCCGACCGCGATCCGCGCGCTGATGCAGGCGGGTGAAGACCCGGTCAAAAAAACCTCGCGCAAGTCGCTGCGGCTGCTCGGCTCGGTCGGCGAACCGATCAATCCGGAGGCCTGGGAGTGGTATCACCGCGTCGTCGGCGAGGACCGCTGCCCGATCGTCGATACCTGGTGGCAGACCGAGACCGGCGGCATCCTGATCACGCCGCTGCCGGGCGCGACCGCGCTCAAGCCGGGCTCGGCGACGAACCCGTTCTTCGGCGTCGTGCCGCAACTCGTCGACGCCGAGGGCAAGGTGCTCGAAGGCGCCGCGACCGGCAATCTCTGCATCGCGGATAGCTGGCCCGG
>CAYZMR010000399.1:0-3480 GCA_964479515.1 uncultured Hyphomicrobiales bacterium
GGAACTCGATGATGATCGGCTCGCCCTTGGCGTCGACGCGCTTGCCGTCCTTGATGGGAAAGCCCGCCTCCTGCAGCAGTTGCGACGCCTTGCGCAGCAGCACGCGGTCCTGCCCCGAGCCGTCGGAGACCGGCGGCATGAAGGGCTTGCCGAACACCTCGTCCGGCACCTTGCCGCGGAACGGCTCCAGCAGCGCGCGCTCGGCCTCGCTGGGCGGACCTTCCGCCGTCATGTTGGAATTTTGGAACACCGAATAGGTGCGCTTGTAGGCGCCATACATGATGGTCTTGTTGGTCCATTCGAAGTCGAAGGCGCAGCCGAGCGCCTCGCGCAGCATCGGGTTCTTGAACTTCTCGCGCCGCGTGTTGATGAACCAGCCTTGACCGCCGGACGGCGTCTCGTCGGGCAGGGTGCGGCGCTGCACGCGGCCGTCCTTGATGGCGGGAAAATCATAGCGCGTCGCCCAGGTGCGCGCGGTGAATTCCTCGCGGAACAGGTAACTCTTGCCGGTGAAGCCCTCGAACGCGACGTCGCGGTCACGGTAGAATTCGTAGCGGATGACGTCGAAATTGTACTGCCCGCGGTTCACCGGGAGCTCGGCGGCCCAGGAATCCTTCACCCGTTCGTATTCGATGTAGCGCCCGACCTCGAAGCGCCCGACCTTGTAGAGGCCGGAGCCGAGCGGGACGTCGAGCGTGGTTTCGTCGAACGGCCGGTTGGCGTAATAGGCGCGCGAGAAGATCGGCAGGGTGGCGACGAACAGCGGCACGTCGCGCGCGCGGTTCGCCGCGAAACGCACCACCACGGTTTCGTCGTCCACGGCTTCAGCGCCGGCGAGGTCGCGCGTGAGCTGGTGAATGATCGGATGGCCTTTTTCCTTCAGCGTATTGAGCGAGAAGGCGACGTCCTGCGCGGTGATCGTCGTGCCGTCGTGGAAACGCGCCTGCGGCCGCAGAGAATAGCGATAGGTGAGCCTGTCGGCCGAGATGCGCACGCTGCGCGCCGCATAGCCGTACAGGCCGTCAGGCTCGTCGCCGGCCGCCGCCATCAGCGTCGCGAACGTCAGCTCGAGGCCGAGCGCGGCGTCGCCCTTGAGGATGTAGCTGTTGAGCGAATTGAAGGTGAGGAAATTCTGATTGTACTGGCGCTGCGAGCCGACCTGGGAGAACATGCCGCCTTTCGGCGCGTCCGGATTGACGTAGTCGAGATGCGTGAAGTCGGCCGGATATTTCAGGTCGCCGAACGCCGAGATGCCGTGGGTCTCTGTCTCGTCAGCCGCCACGGCCCGCTCGATGAGACCGCTCGCGCTTGCGAACGCGCCGGCGCCGATCGCGAGCGCCGAGCGGCGTGTGACCATCACTGCTTCGACCCTGTCTTGTTCGCCGTGACCTTGGCGGCGCGCTCGGCGTCCCACCACCAGATGGTTGGGAACGCGGACGCCCCATATTCGGGCAGCGTCTCGGGGTGGCCGTAGCGGTCCCAGCGCGCCGTGCGCTGCTTGCCATAGGTCCACTGCGGCACGAGGTAGTGGTTCCACAACAGCACGCGGTCGAGCGCCTTGGTCGCCGCCACCAGTTCGGCGCGGTCCTTGGTGAAGATCACGCGATCGATCATGGCGTCGACGGCGGGGTTCTTGATGCCGATCACGTTGCGTGAGCCGGGCTGGTCGGCCGCCTGTGAGCCCCAATAGCCGCGCTGCTCGTTGCCGGGCGAGAGCGACTCGCCCCACGTCGCGGTGATGATGTCGAAGTCCCACGAACGCAGCCGGTTGATGTATTGCGCCTCGTCCACGGTGCGCACCGCGACCGTGACGCCCATGCGTTCGAGCGAGGGCTTGTAGAACAGATAGATGCGCTCGGTGGTCGGGTCCGCGGCGAGCAGCTCGACGGCGAATGGCTCGCCGGTCTTGACGTTGGTGAGCTTCTGATTGCGGATCTCGTAGCCGGCCTCTTTCATGAGGCGTAGCCCTTCGCGCAGATTCGTGCGCGTGGCCTCGGGCGAGCCGCCGACCGGATTGGTATAGGGCTTGGTGAAGACGTCCGGCGGCACCTTGTCGCGCACGGTTTCGAGGATTTCGAGTTCCTTGCCCTCGGGCAGTCCGCGCGCCGCAAGCTCCAGTCCCTCGAAATAGCTGGCGATGCGCTGGTATTGCCCGAAGAAGATCTGCTTGTTCATCTCCTCGAAATCGAAGGCGTAGTTCATCGCGAGCCGCAGCCGCGCATCCTTGAACTTGTCGCGCCGGATGTTGAACGCGAAGCCCTGCATGACTCCGCTGGCGCGGATGGCGAATTCCTCCAGGACGACGCGCTTCTCCTTCACGGCGGGGAAGTCGTAGGAGGTCGCCCAGTTCTTGGCGCTGTTCTCGAGCCGGAAGTCGACGACATCGGCCTTGAAGGCTTCGATCGCGACGGTGGAGTCGCGGAAATATTCGTAGCGAAGCTCGTCGAAGTTGTCGCGTCCGACATTCACGTTGAGGTCGCGGCCCCAATAGTCCTTGACGCGCTCGTAGACGATCGTGCGGCCGGCCGTGAAGTCCTTCATCCGGTAGGCGCCGCCGCCGAGCGGGATTTCGAGCATCGTCGCGGTCACGTCGCGCTTCTTGCCCTGCGGGTCGGTCCCTTCCCACCAGTGCTTCGGCAGCACGTTGAATTGACCGACGATCTGCGGCAGCTCGCGGTTGCCCGGGCCGTCGAACGTGAAGGTGACGTCGCGCTCGCCGGTCTTCTCGGCCTTGGTGACGTGGCGGTAATAGGCGGAGAGCTGCGGGCTGCTTTTCTTGAAGGCGTCGAACGAGAAGACGACGTCTTCGGGCGTGATCGGCTTGCCGTCGTGCCACTTCGCGTTGGCGCGCAGGCGGTAGGTCGCGGATGAATAATCCGGCGGATAGCTGACGGCTTCCGCGAGCAGGCCATATTCGGTCGAGACCTCGTCGAGCGCCGGCACCATCAGGGTGTCGTAGATGAGCTCGAGGCCGTCGCCGACCGTGCCCTTCACGCCGGCGACCACGAGGTTGAAGTTGTCGAAGGTGCCGAACGCGATCTGGCGCACCGCGCCACCCTTCGGCGGGGTCGGGTTGACGTAAGCGAAGCGCGGAAAACCGGCCGGATATTTGAGCTCGCCGAACAACGACAGGCCATGAAGCCAAGTCTTCTCTTCAGCCTGGGCGCTCCCTGCCATTCCGATGACCGGCGCCAGCGGCTCGACCATGCTGGCGGCGGGCGTTGCGAGCGCGAGCGCGCTCGCGCGCAACAGGGTTCGGCGGGACAGCGTCATGAAGGCTCCAAAATTCGTCGCGACCACGCTTTTCGCGCAATTATGTCGGTTTTTCGATTGCTTTAGCAGCGGCGGCTCACGCTGTCGTTATCGTCCGACGAGCGGGCCGGACCAAGTGTCGCGGCGGACAGGCATCCAGGCGCACCTGCAACGACGTGCGACACCGGGGCCACCTGCCGATTGTCCGCGCCGACAAAGGCGCGGCGC
>CAYZMR010000400.1:0-3473 GCA_964479515.1 uncultured Hyphomicrobiales bacterium
GGCACGGTGCGGCCCGCGTCGAGCGCCGCGGCACGCAGGTTCGCCCAATCGTAGTCGCGGCCGTCGGTCAGCGCCGCTTCAAGCTGCGGGCGGGCCAAGATGATGCAGGCTTCGGGTTTGGCGGCGCTGAGCGCGATCGCGGTGTCGAGCAGCGGCTTGTAAGGGACGACGCGCGCCCCCTCGATACCGCATGAGGCCGAGAGGATCAGCTTCGGCTTGCAGTCGTCGATGCGGGTCGCGAGCTCCTTGGCGGCGAAGCCGCCGAACACGACCGAATGGATCGCGCCGATGCGCGCGCAGGCATACATCGCGAACAGCGCCTCGGGCACCATCGGCATGTAGAGGATGACGCGGTCGCCCTTGGTGACGCCGAAGTCTTGAAGGATCGCGGCCAGCGTCGCGACCTCGGTGAGGAGTTCCGCATAGGTGATGACGCGCTTGGTGTTCGTGACCGGCGAGTCGTAGATGATCGCCAGCTGCTGCGCGCGGCCGCGCTCCACGTGCCGATCGATCGCGTTGTAACAGGTGTTGCAGACGGCGCCGGTGAACCAGCGGCCGTAGACGCCCGCGTCCTTGTCGAAGACGCGTTTCGCCGGCTCGTACCAGTCGATCGCGCGCGCGGCCTCGCCCCAGAAATCGTCCGGATCGCGCATCGCGCGCGCATAGACCTCGTGGTAGCGGCTGGTCGGCGCGTCCATGAACCTGCTCCGGTCTCTCTACGCCGTCACCCTGAGGTGCGAGGCGACGGCGTCGCCGAGCCTCGAAGGGCGGCGGCGTATGCGGCCATCCTTCGAGGGCGACCTGCGGTCGCCGCCTCAGGATGACGGCGGTGTTTGTCGGGACTCACATCAAATCGCGATCCGTCCCGTCAGTATCTGCCAGAACATGCGCCAGTCGCCCATGAAGCTGTAGAGCGGTTGGCGGAACGAGGCCGGCTGGTTCTTCTCGAATGCGAAATGCCCGATCCAGGCAAAGCCATAGCCGCAGAGCAGGCCGGCGGCGAGCCACCACGGATTGCGCGTGACGATCAGCGCCACGAGACATACGAGCGCGAGCGTCGAGCCGGCGAAATGCAGGCGGCGGCAGATCGGATCGGAATGTTCGCTCAGGTAGAACGGATAGAATTCGGCGAATGAGGCATATTTCTTCGCCGCGGGTGTTGCGATCTCGGTTGCCATGATCCCTCCCGATCGGGACTTTTCGTTATTCGGCGCGCATTGTGGTCCAGCCGGGTGCCTTTGAGAAGGCGGCGCGACAATCCGGCCATGCGCAAACAAGGGTTTCCAACGCTCCCGCGCGTTGATCTAAGTCATGCGAATCCCTCCAACATTCCCCCAGCGTGCTCACCGATCCTGTTTTTCTCGTCACCGCCCTGATCGCGGTCGTGCTGGTCGGCCTCGCCAAGGGCGGGTTCTCCGGCATCGGCATGGCGGCGACGCCGCTGCTCGCGCTCTCGATGCCGCCCCTGCAGGCGGTCGCAATCCTGCTGCCGATCCTGATGATGCAGGACGTGATCTCGGTCTGGTGGTACCGGCGCGACTGGGATGCCTGGAACGTGAAGGTGATGCTGCCGGGCGCGGTGATCGGCGTCGGTCTCGCCTGGGCGCTCGCGTCCGTGGTGCCGGACGACGTCGTGCGGCTGATTATCGGGGTGATCGGCGTCGTGTTCGTGTTGAACGTTTGGTTCGGCAAGGTGCCGCCGGCGAGCCGGCCGAGCGCGCTCTCGGGCGTGTTCTGGGGCGCGGGCTCGGGCTTCACCTCGGCGATCGCGTCGGCCGGCATGCCGCCATTCTCGGTCCACATCCTGCCGCAGCGCATGGACAAGCTGCGCCTCGTCGGGACCGCCACGATGTTCTTCGCGGCCGTGAACCTGATGCGGGTCGTTCCCTACTTCGCGCTCGGGCAGCTCAATCGCGCCAACTTCGTGGTGTCGCTCGTGCTGATGCCGCTCGCGGTCGCGACCAACTTCCTCGGCTTCTGGCTGGTGCAGCACATTCCCACGGGCCCGTTCTACCGCATCTCCTATGCGGTGATGTTCGTGATCTCCGCGGCGCTGCTGGCGCAAGGCGCGGCGGGGTTGGTGCATTTTTGAGGCCGTTTGGTTGACTTGGCTCAATTGATTGCCACCCCGTCCCGTGGCTAGCTAGAGACTGGCCTTAAGCCAGGGACGGCCATGACCAACCCCTACGACACCGATCTCGACCGCAATCCGGCGAACTTCCAGCCGCTGACGCCGCTCAACTTCCTGGAGCGCGCGGCCTCGGTGCATCCGGCGCATACCGCCGTGATCCACGGCGCGCTGCGGCGCTCCTATGCGGAGCTCTACGCGCGCACGCGCCGGCTCGCCTCGGCGCTGGCCGCGCGCGGCATCAAGCGCGGCGACACGGTCTCGGTGATGCTCGCGAATACGCCCTCGATGATCGAGGCGCATTACGGCGTGCCGATGACGCAAGGCGTGCTCAACACGCTCAACACGCGGCTCGACGCGGCGATCATCGCGTTCTCGCTCGATCACGCCGAGACCAAGGTGCTGATCACCGACCGCGAGTTCTCCAAGACCATCAAGGAGGCGCTGACGCTCTGCCAGGCGAAGCCGCTGGTGATCGATTATGACGACCCGGACTATTCCGGGCCCGGCGAGCGGCTCGGCGAGATCGAATACGAAGAATTCGTCGCGCAAGGCGACCCCGATTACGCCTGGCACATGCCGGACGACGAATGGGACGCGATCGCGCTCAACTACACGTCCGGCACGACCGGCGACCCGAAGGGCGTCGTCTATCATCACCGCGGCGCGCATCTGCTGGCGATGGGCAACGTCATCACGTGCCACATGGGGCAGCACCCGGTGTATCTGTGGACGCTGCCGATGTTCCACTGCAACGGCTGGTGCTTTCCGTGGACGGTCTCGATCGTCGCCGGCACGCATGTGTGCCTGCGCGCAGTGCGCGCGGCCGCGATGTTCGACGCCATCGCCACCCATAAGGTCACGCATCTGTGCGGCGCGCCGATCGTGATGTCGACGCTGCTCAATGCGACGGACGCCGAACGGAAAGCGCTGCCGCACACGGTCAACTTCGCGACCGCCGCGGCGCCGCCGCCGGAAGCCGTACTCGCCGGCATGAAGAGCGCCGGCTTCAACGTCACGCATGTCTACGGGCTCACGGAAGTCTACGGACCGGCGGTCGTGAACGAGTGGCATGCCGCATGGGACGCGCTGCCGCTCGCCGAGCAGGCCGCCAAGAAATCGCGTCAGGGCGTGCGCTACCCGGTGCTGGAAGGACTCGACGTGCGTCACCCCGATACGCTGGTGCCGGTACCGCGCGACGGCGAAACGCTCGGCGAAGTGATGATGCGCGGCAACGTGGTGATGCGCGGATACCTGAAGAACAAGAAGTCGACCGACGCCGCGTTCGCGGGCGGCTGGTTCCACACCGGCGACCTCGGCGTGATCTATCCGGACGGCTATGTCC
>CAYZMR010000401.1:0-3469 GCA_964479515.1 uncultured Hyphomicrobiales bacterium
ATCTTCACCCGATGCCCGGTCGCCTTTGCGAAGCGCCCGAGCGTGCGGGTGGAAGGCAGGCCGCGCCCGCTTTCCAGCCGCGCGATCGTGCTCTGCGTCGTCTTCATGCGCCGCGCGAGCTCGGCTTGGCTCAGCCCCGCGCGCTGGCGCGCCTTGGCGATTTCCAGCATCAGCGCAAACTCTTCCTCCAGCGCGTCGTATTCTTTACGGTACTCGGGGTCTTTCATCCACTTCTTGTGCAGGTCCTTCAGCTTCGTCATTCGATCTCCTTGGCCCTGTCGTGGGCAATCTTCAATTCACGCGGCGGCGTCTTCTGAGTCTTCTTTACGAACACCCGGACGATCACGACACGCTGGCCGGTTGCTGTGACGTAGATGGCGCGGGAAATTCCGTCTCGTCCGGTGATGCGCAGCTCCCAAAGCTTGCCTTCGAGATGCTTTACGCTGTCGCGCGGCAGACCCGAGAACCCGACCTGCTCGATCACGCCAGATAGCCGAGCCAACCGCGCGCGCATGTCCTTTGGAAGCGCCTCGACCTCGGCATCGACGATGGCGTTCAAGGTCCTGACGATCCAGAGCATCAACCGCATGTTATCGTAAAAAAGAGATAAATGTCCAGACTGCCAGGCGCAGTGAAAATAATTTATCCCCGCCCGCAAAACCGCACTTACATTAGTCGCGCCTTGCTCGCTGAGGGGCGTCAACCGGTGACGTTCGGATGATGGGGCAGGCCGAGAGGTGCGGTCGGAGAACAGGCCGCGCGTCTCGGGAGTCGAAGGCCGGAGACGGACTTCGGCTTGCGCGGCGCCCGCGCGTCCGGCCTCGTCAGCCGGGCACCCGGGAGATCCTGGGGAACCGACCGTGCGGTACTACGGCCGCACTGCGAGGAGCTCGCTGGACTGGGACAGGCCGCGCCGGCGACGGCGCGCCCGCGTCCCAGGAAGCGCGGACCCGGGATCTGTAGCGTGGGGCCATTGGCCGCGCGAAAGAACGCCGCAAGTGGAGCGCCGCGAGGCGAGCATCCCGATCGCAAGGGGTGCCCGCGCGTCGCAAGCGCGGACATTACAAGGTGCGCCTCGCGGCGCTCCGCTCCCCTCACTTCGAGGGGCCAAGTCTGGAATAAGGCGCAGCCCGCGCGCCACGACAAGCGGGCGGCGGAGCGTTGGCTTCGACGCCGCTTCCGCCACCCCCTCCCGCCGCGCTACACAGCAGCATGATCCGCCCGGTCGCCACCGAAATTGCCCTGTTTCTCCTGCCGTTCGCGCTCTACGCGATTTATCTTGCGGCGACGCGCGCGGGCGTCCTGCATCCCGACGCCTGGTCGGTGTCGCGGCTCCTCACCCTCACCACGCTGGCGCTCGCGCTGATGCTCGGCAGCTTCCTGGTGCTGGCGCAGTTCTCCGGCGAGGCGCCGAACTCGAATTACGTTCCGGCGCATATCGAGGACGGCAAGCTCGTCCCGGGGACGTCGAAGTGACGGCTCGCCTCGAGCAAGGCTGGCTCCACGACGGTCCGCTCCCGCGGCTCATCGGCCTGCTCGACCGCGACGGGCAGGAGGCGCGCGTGATCGGCGGCGCGGTCCGCAACGCGCTGATGCGGCTGCCGCCGGGTGATTTCGATGTCGCCACCACGGCGCCGCCCGACGAGGTGACGCGGCGCGCCGAGGCCGCGGGCTTCAAGGCGATCCCGACCGGCATCGATCACGGCACTGTCACGATCGTGATCGAGGGCAAGCCGTTCGAGGTCACGACCTTGCGCGAGGACGTCGAGACCTTCGGGCGTCACGCCAAGGTGCGCTTCGGCCGCGACTGGAAGCGCGACGCCGAGCGCCGCGACTTCACCATGAACGCGCTCTCGGTGTCGGCGGACGGCGCGGTGCATGATTACGTCGGGGGTCTCGCCGACCTCGCCGCGCGCCGCGTGCGCTTCATTGGCGATGCCGCAACGCGCATCGCGGAGGATTACCTGCGCATCCTGCGCTTCTTCCGCTTCCATGCGATCTATGGCGAAGGTGCGCCCGATCCCGCCGGCCTGCACGCCGCGATCGTCGCGCGCGGGGGCCTGGAGCAGCTCTCCCGCGAGCGCGTGCGCATGGAGCTGATGAAGCTTCTGGTCGCGCCCCGCGCCGGGCCGGCGCTCACCGTGATGGCGGAGACCGGCCTTCTGGTCCAGGTCCTCGGCGGCGTGCCGCTGCTTGCCGATTTCGCCCGGATGATCGAGATCGAGGCCGCGCTGGGGCTCGCTCCCGATCCGGTGCGCCGGCTCGGCGCGCTCAACGTCACGATCGTGGAGGATGCCGAGCGCCTGCGGGCGCGGCTGCGCCTGTTCAATGCCGAGCATGATCGGCTCGCCTCCGCCACCGAAGGTTGGCGCGGCATCACGCCCGCGATCGGCGAGACCGCGGCGCGCGTGCTCGTCTATCGCATCGGCGCGGAACGCTTCACCGAGCGCGTGCTGCTCGCCTTCGCGCGTTCGGGAGTGCCGGCGTCCGATGCCGCGTGGCAGGCGCTCGCGAGCCTGCCGGGTCGCTGGAGCGCGCCGACCTTTCCGCTGCGGGCCGCGGATTTCATTGCACGTGGGGTTGAGAAAGGACCGGCGCTTGGCGCGGCGCTCACGCGCGCGGAAGAAGCCTGGATCGCGGCGGGGTTTCCGGCTGACGCCGGCGCGGTGGCGGCCATCGCCGACGCGGCGGCGCAGCCATGAGCGCGCTATTCCGCCGCCTGCATCATGGCGGCTTCCGCGGCGCCGGCCTGCATCGCGGCGGTGAGCAGCGTGTAGACGCGGCGCCAGGCTCGCTCGACCTCGGGCGTGAAGTCAGCGGCAAGGCCGCGCTGCAGCGTCCACATCAGCACGTCGCCGGCGAGCCGGTAATACGCCGGCGTGACGCCGTACCCCGCGTGGCGAGCGCCGAGCGCCTTCACGTGCGGCACCAGCGTCTCAAGCTCGTCGAGGCCCTGCGTCGCGGTCGCGAGCATGAGGATGAGCTTACGCTTCTGGTCGCGCATGTCGGCGGGGAACATGCGGCGCAGGCTCGGCGCGAGATAGAACAGCCGGTCGTAGAACAAATCCGCGGCGACGCCCGCGATCGGCACGACCAGATCGAAGGTCTGGCGCACCAGCAGGATGTCGGCCGCGCTCGGCGCGGCATGCGGGTTCTCTTCAATGGTATTCAGCGGCATCGGCACGGCAATTCCTCGGCGGCGAAAAAGACATTGAACTGTTTTGTCGTGACCCGACCGCCGCGGGTTCGGCGCCGCGCGCGCCGATCGTGTATCGTTGGTACTGTCGCGATCCCTCAAAATCCAACAATCTCCCAAGGACGTTCCGTGTGCTTGCCGCCCTTTCGGATATTTCCGTCCCCCAGCTCCTGCTCATCGCCGCGATGGGGATTTTCGCCTCGCTGATCGGCGGGGTCGCGGGCTACGGCACCGGCGCGCTGATGCCGCTCGTGCTCGTGCCGATCGTCGGCG
>CAYZMR010000402.1:0-3467 GCA_964479515.1 uncultured Hyphomicrobiales bacterium
CCTCAATTCACCAGCCCTTGCTTGCCGATCCAATCGGCCACCAGCCGCGCGATCTCATCGGAATTGCGGTCCATCATGAGCATGTGGGTGTTGCCCTTGATGCCCATCTTGGGCAGGTCGAAGGTATCGACGATGCCGCCCGCGTTCTTGATCGCGGCCGCCCACTTGTCCGGATTCGGCCTGACCTTCTGCCAAATCGGGCTCTTGTCGTGGAAGTCGCCCCAGACGACCAGCAGCGGCACGCCCTTCACCTTCGCGGCGTCGACCTTGGCGGGGTCGGGCGCGCCCGAGGGCTCGACCGCGATCAGTGCCTTTACCTTGTCGGGCGCGTTGAGCGCGGCATTGAAGCCGAAATTGCCGCCCTGGCTGTGCACGACGATGATGCACGGACAAATCTTCTGCACCAGCGCGTCATAGGCCTTCTGCGTCGTGGCGTCGTTGGTCGCCCAGCGTGGGACACCCTGCTTCATGAACTGGTCGAGCGCCTCGACCGGGAACTGCTCGCCCTCGAAGGCCACATGCGTGCCCCCGACCTCGTAGCTCGGCCCGAAGCGGAACAGCTCCCAGGCCTCCTTCTTGGTGCGGAAGATCGGATCGCTCGTGAAGATTTCCGGATAGCGCGACCATGAGGCGCGGCCACGCTCCACCGCGTCCGAGACGTAGGTGTCGTAGCCCGCATTGAGGAAGAACTGCTGCCAGCCTGGCTTGCCGTCGGGTTTAGTTTCCCACGTCACGCCGGACAATCCGCCGCCGTGCCAGAGCAGGATCGGCAGCTTGGCCTTCGGCTGCGCGAGCTTGACGTATTGCACGTACATCTGCTCGGCCACGAACTCGCCGTTCGGATCGACCTTGATCGCCGGCATGCCGGGGCTGAACACCACGTCCTTGGTCGGCAGGCCGCTGAGCACGACGGTGCGGCCGCCGATGTGGAAACTGCCGACTTCCTTGACCAGGTAGTCGGCGGCGGCCGGCGTGGCGGCCAGAGCAGACGCGAGCGCAAGCGTGATCGCGCGCATGGAGATCCTCCCTATGTTGTTCTTGGAGCCCAGCCTAGCAGCCCGCGGCGCGCGCCGCTATCGCGCATCCGCGGCGGCGACCGGCCGCCACACGAGCAGCCGTGTCTCGATCATGGTGACCACCATGTCGATCAGGATCACGAACACCGCGAGCACGAACATGCCGGCGAACACGCCCGCGACGTCGAACACGCCTTCGGCCTGCTGGATGATGTAGCCGAGCCCCGCTGCCGAGCCGAGATACTCGCCGACCACCGCGCCGACCACCGCGAAGCCGACCGAGGTGTGCAGCGAGGAGAACATCCACGACAGCGCCGAGGGCCAGTAGACATGCCGCATCAACTGCTGCTCGGTCATGCCGAGCATGCGGGCATTGGCGAGCACCGTGGGGCTGACTTCCTTCACGCCCTGATAGACGTTGAAGAACACGATGAAGAACACCAGCGTGAAGCCGAGCGCGACCTTGGAGGCAATGCCAAGCCCGAACCAGAGCGCGAAGATCGGCGCCAGCACGACGCGCGGCAGCGCGTTGAGCATCTTCACATAGGGATCGAAGATCGAATTGATCGTCGGCTTGCGGGCGAACCAGAAGCCGATCAGCACACCGCCGAGCGAGCCGATCACGAAGGCGAGCATCGCTTCCACCAGCGTGATCCAGAGGTGGCGCCAGATGGTGCCGTCGACGAACCATTTGACGACGCGCGAGGCGACGTCGCCGGGCGTCGAGAAGAAGAACGGCGGCAGCACCGTCATGCAGTCCTGTTCACGGCCGAGATACGAGAGGCCGCACACCGGATATTTGGCGAGCACGTGCCACAGCGCGATGCACACAACCGCGACGAGGATTTGCAGCGCGAGGAGCGTGAGGCGGTTCATGGTGTTGCACCTCGGGCGACGTGTCCTCTCACCCGTCGGGTGGTGTGTTCCCTCCCCCCTTGCGGGGGAGGGTTAGGGAGGGGCGTCAGGAGACCGGCCGCAGGCGGCGACGAGAGTACGAAAGCGCGCGACCCCCACCCCCAACCCCTCCCCGCAAGGGGGAGGGGAGCACACCAGTCGTGGGGAGAGAGCGTCGAAAAGCGCGTCATGCTCACCCTCCCCCCGTCTGCTGATAGCCCTTCATCACCTCGTCCTTGAGCACTTGCCAGATCTCGCGATGCAGCTCGTGGAAGCCCCGCTCGAGCTTGACCTCGGCGATGTCGCGCGGGCGCGGCAGCGGCACCTTCCAGTCACCGATGATGCGCGCTGCCGGCCCCGCCGACATGATCACCACGCGATCGGACAGCGCGATCGCCTCTTCGAGATCATGCGTGACGAACAGCACCGCCTTGCGGTCCGCGCTCCAAAGATCGAGCAGCAGATTGCCCATGATCTGGCGCGTCTGCGCGTCGAGCGGGCCGAACGGCTCGTCCATCAGCAGGATCTTCGGATCGCGGATCAGCACCTGCACCAGGCCGACGCGCTTCCTCTGTCCGCCCGAAAGCATGTGCGGATAGCGGTCGCCGAATCCGCCGAGGCCCACGCGGGTCAGCCATTTCTGTGCGAGCGCGCGCGCGTCCGCGGCCGGCGTGCCGGTGATTTCGAGCCCGATCGCCACGTTTTCGATGGCGGTCTTCCAGGGAAACAGCGCGTCGGCCTGAAACAGGTAGCCGGCCTGCCGGTTGAGGGCGGCAAGCGGGCTCCCGAAGATCGTCACCGCGCCGCCCGAAGGCGCGAGCAGGCCCGCGGCCGCATTGAGCAGCGTCGACTTGCCGCAACCGGTCGGCCCGACGATCGCGACGAACTCGCCGTCCGCGACGTCGAGCGAGGCGCGCGCGACCGCCGTGTAGCTGCCGCCGCCGCCGAGGCGAAACGCGATCGTGACGTCGTCGAGCGACACCGCCGGCCGCGCCGCGGCTGGCGATGGCGCCGCTGCGGCGGCGGATGAAACGGCCATGCGTCCCCTCTCGGGCTGGCGGGTCTCTGCGGCCGCCGGCTCGCGCAAACTAAAGGGCTGGAGGCAGGATGCAAGGCGTGCCCAGATGTCATCCCGGAAGCCGCCGCAGGCGGCTATCCGGGACCCATAATCCCAGGCGGTCATGAGTCGGATGGTCGCGCGACGCCGAGCCTCTTGTGGTTATGGGTCCCGGCTCTCGGCTCACGCTCGGCCGGGATGACACTTGCCAGGTATGCCGACTGCCTACAGCCCCTTGATCAGCCCCGCGTCGATCAGCAGGCGGTTGAAACGGCGCGCCTCGGCGCCGCCGGAGCAGCGATAGAACAGCCCATGGCAGCGCTGGAAGATGCGCTTCTGCTCGGCAAAGCTCGGATCGAGCGGCAGCCCCGCGGCTTCCAGCACGACCAGCGGGAGATAAGGCGCGTCGAGCGTATCCAATGCCGAGGACACGTCCGCCGGCTCGTAGTTCACGGTGTCGATCGCGTAATAGGTCGTGAGGAACCGCGGGTCCTGCGCGG
>CAYZMR010000403.1:0-3457 GCA_964479515.1 uncultured Hyphomicrobiales bacterium
AGCGTCAGTGCCACGTCGTCGGGCCGTCCGGAGGTAACTTGGCTCTCGATCGCGCGTTCATCGAGATGCGCCGGCCGCGCCTCGACCGGAATGCCGGCGGCCTCCAGCACGGCACGGCGCACCTTGCTCTGCGAAGCGAGCATCAGTGGCGCGGCGGCAAGCCAGAGCGACGCCATCTAGGATGCGGCTTTCCGCCGCCGTTCCGCCAGCAGCGTCATGATGGCGGCGGCCGTTTCCTCGATCGAGCGGCGCGTCACGTCGATGATCGGCCAGTTGTGCTTGGCGCAAAGCCGGCGCGAGAACGCGATCTCCTCGGTGACCGCCTGGCGGTCAACATAGAGATCGTCGTCATTGTGCACGTTGAGGCCGAGCAGGCGGTTCTGACGGATCTGTATGATCCGCTCCGGACTTGCGTGCAGCCCGACCACCAGCGGCGCGGTCAAGCGGTCGAGCTGCGGCGGCAGCGGCATGTTGGGCACCAGCGGCACGTTCGCGGTCTTCACGCCGCGATTGGCGAGATAGATGGAGGTCGGCGTTTTCGAGGTCCGCGATACGCCGACCAGGACCACATCGGCATGTTCGAGATCATCGGTGTGCTGGCCGTCATCATGCAGCATCGTATAATTGAGCGCATCGATGCGCTTGAAATAGTCCGCGTTGAGGGTGTGCTGGGCACCAATCCGCCGCGTTGACTCGGCGCCGAGATAGGACTGAAACAGGGTCAGGACCGGACCGAGGATCGAGAGGTAGGGAATGCCGAACTCACGGCATTTTGCCTCCAGCCTGTCCGTCAACTCGCGGTCGAGCAGCGTGTAGAGCACGACGCCGGGCGCGGCCTCGATTTCGTTGATCACGCGTTCAAGCTGCTTGCTCGTGCGAACCAGCGGGTAGATATGCTCGATCGGCGCGACGCGGGCATACTGGGCGGCCGCCGCGCGCGCGACCGTGATGAGCGTCTCGCCGGTTGCATCCGAGACGAGATGAAGATGGAAAAAGCTGCCGCTGCGCTGGGGCATCTGGAGGCATAAGCCTGTGGACCGCTGTGGAGAAGGCCATGGCCCTGCAGGGAGCGCAAGCCGCATCGGACCGGGGCTGGCTCATGAGCGTTCAGCCGTCCCACCAATCCCGTGCCAAGAGGAACATAGTCGGCACACAGCAAAGGAATGGGAAGATCGTTATTGGTGGTGGACAAGATGTTGACAGCAACGCCGAAGCGTCAACGAAAACAATTAGATCATCGCCGATCTGCCGGATGCTCTGAATTGTGGAGTTGTCATCGCTGTCGGGGAAAAGCAGACGACACCCGTTGAACACGCAGGCGTGAGTCCAATCAACGGTCACAGAGTCTCAAACAAGAATCCTCTATACGGTTTAAGAGGAAGGCTCTGTGCAGGATCGAAGCGCCGGGACCAGGCTGCCGTTCCGATGAGTTCAACGAGCTCGAATGAGTGCCGGCGATGAGCGAAACGCTCTATCTTTGGATCAAAGCCGCTCATGTGATCGCGGTGATCGCCTGGATGGCCGGCATGCTCTATTTGCCGCGGTTGTTCGTCTACCATTGCGTGGCAGAGCCCGGTTCGCCGCAGTCCGAGACTTTCAAAGTCATGGAGCGGCGGCTCCTGAAGGCAATCATCAATCCCGCCATGGTGGCGACCTGGGTGTTCGGACTTTGGCTTGCCTATGAGGGTGGCTGGTTCAGGTCGGGATGGCTGCACGGGAAGTTGTTGCTGGTTCTGATTCTGTCCGGCGTGCATGGGCTGTTTGCCCGCTGGGTGAAGGATTTCGCCGCCGATCGGAATACGCATTCGCAGAAGTTCTATAGGATCATCAATGAGTTACCGACTCTCCTGATGATCGGCGCAGTCATTCTGGTGATCCTGAAGCCGTTTTGAGCCGCCGCCGGCGCTTTCGCGGCGAATCCATCGATTTTCGCGCGAAAAGTCGGCGCCCCCTTGCGTTAGCCGCAGTCTTTTCATATTTTGTGATTACTCTCCTGAAACGCAGGCAGATGCATCCGAGTTTCGGTCCCTGCGGACCGGACGCTGCATCAGGCCCCAGCACTCTGGCCCTGCCCGAGACCTGCGATTCCTCCCCTCCTCTCTAGCCGGCGCCCTTCGGCTTCAAACGCCCGCCGGTCGAAAAACCCTACAGGACCCCCGTATGCGGGAAATGAAACTCCAGGACCTCAAGTCCAAAACGCCGACCGAACTCGTCGCCTTCGCCGAGGAACATCAGGTCGAGAACGCCTCAACGATGCGCAAGCAGGAGTTGATGTTCGCCATCCTCAAGCAACTCGCCGCGAAGGAAATCGACATCATCGGCGAAGGCGTCGTCGAAGTGCTGCAGGACGGCTTCGGCTTCCTGCGCGCGCCGGAAGCCAATTATCTGCCTGGCCCGGACGACATCTACGTCTCGCCCAGCCAGATCCGCCGCTTTGGTCTGCGCACCGGCGACACGATCGAAGGCGAGATCCGCAGCCCGAAAGAGGGCGAGCGCTACTTCGCGCTGCTCAAGGTCAATACGATTAATTTCGAGGACCCCGACAAAGCGCGTCACAAGGTCAATTTCGACAATCTGACGCCGCTCTATCCCGACGAACGATTGAAGATGGAACACGAGGATCCGACCAAGAAGGATCTCTCGCCGCGCGTGATCGACATCGTGGCGCCGATCGGCAAGGGCCAGCGGGCACTCATTGTGTCCCCTCCCCGCACAGGCAAGACCGTGCTGCTGCAGAACATCGCGCACGCCATCACGGCGAACCACCCCGAATGCTTCCTGATCGTGCTGCTGATCGACGAGCGGCCCGAGGAAGTCACCGACATGCAGCGCTCCGTGAAGGGCGAGGTCGTGTCCTCAACCTTCGACGAACCAGCCTCGCGCCACGTCGCGGTCGCCGAGATGGTGATCGAGAAGGCCAAGCGCCTGGTCGAGCACGGCCGCGACGTCGTGATCCTGCTGGATTCCATCACGCGGCTCGGCCGCGCCTACAACACCGTGGTGCCAAGCTCTGGCAAGGTGCTGACCGGCGGTGTCGACGCCAATGCGCTGCAGCGGCCGAAGCGCTTCTTCGGTGCGGCGCGCAACATCGAGGAAGGCGGTTCGCTCACGATTATCGCCACCGCGCTGATCGATACCGGCAGCCGCATGGACGAGGTGATCTTCGAGGAGTTCAAGGGCACCGGCAATTCCGAGCTCATCCTCGACCGGAAAGTGGCCGACAAGCGCACCTTCCCGGCGATGGACATCACGCGCTCCGGCACGCGCAAGGAGGAGCTGCTCACCGATCCGCAGCAGCTCAAGAAGATGTACATCCTGCGCCGCATCCTCAATCCGATGGGCACGATGGATGCGATCGACTTCCTGCTCGACAAGCTGCGCAACACCAAGAGCAATGCCGAGTTCTTCGAGTCGATGAACGCGTAAGCGAGCTGGGATCTATCCCGCTCGTCCCCGC
>CAYZMR010000404.1:0-3449 GCA_964479515.1 uncultured Hyphomicrobiales bacterium
GCGATGTTCACGCGCTCGACCTTCCAGACGCCGGACATGGACGCGCAGCACAAGCTGCTCAACGAGGTCGCCGGCCTGGTCGACAGCGGCACGATCCGCACCACGATCGCGGAGAACCTCGGGGTCATCAACGCCGCCAACCTGAAGCGCGCCCACGCCATGGTCGAGAGCGGCACGATGCGCGGCAAGGTCGTGCTGGAGGGATTTTGATTTCTTGCCGTCACCCTGAGGTGCCCGCGCCGTAGCGCGTCGAAGACGCGCGTAACCGCGCTTATGGCGCGGGCCTCGAAGGGCGACGGCTCAGACTGGTCATCCTTCGAGGCTCGCTTCGCTCGCACCTCAGGATGACGGGAGAGACCATGCGCGAAACCGACGTCGTCGTGATCGGAGCGGGCGCCGCCGGCATCGCGGCCGCGCGCACGCTCGCCAAGGGCAAGCTCGCGACCGTGGTGCTGGAAGCGCGCGACCGCATCGGCGGGCGCGGCTTCACGCAGCGCACCAACGGAATGTCGCTCGACCTCGGCTGCGGCTATCTGCATTCCGGCGACGAGAACGAATGGACCGACATCGCCGAGACGCTCGGCTTCACGGTCGACCGCGGCAAGCTCGGCTGGGAGCGCTCGGCGATCACCGCCAACTTTCCGGCCGCCCAGCAGGACGACTATTGGGAAGCCTGGGAGGAGATGGAGGAACGCGCCGACAAGGCCGCCAAGGAGGCGACCGACCGGCCGGTGTCCGCGCTGCTGAAACCGGGCGCGCGCTGGAATCCACTGCTCGACGCGCTCACCACCTACCTCAATGGCGCCGAGCTCGACCGGATGTCGGCGCGCGAATACTCCGTCTACGACGACAGCGAGGTCGATTGGCGCGTGCGCGAGGGATATGGCGCGCTGATCGCCGCCTATGCGGCACCGCTCGATGTCCGCCTCGCCTGCCCGGCCACGGTGATCGACCATTCGGGCGCGCGCCTGCGCGTCGTCACGCCGCAGGGCGAGCTCACGGCGCGCGCGGTCGTGGTCACGGTGCCGCCGGGCCTGATCGGAAACGAGACGCTGCGCTTTGCGCCTGCGATCCCGGCAAAGCTCGAAGCCGCGCACGCGCTGCCGCTCGGCATCGCCGACAAGGTGTTCCTCGCCGTCGATGGGGCGGAAGACCTTCCCGCCGAGACGATCCTGTTCGGCAGCACCACCAAGACCGCGACCGGGCTCTACTCGCTGCGTCCGTTCGGCTGGCCGGTGATCCAGGGCTATTTCGGCGGCACCTTCGCGCGCGCGCTCGAAATGAAGGGCGACGGCGCGCTCGCGGCGGTCGCGATCGACGAGATCTGCGCCGTGATGGGCAATGCGCTGCGCCCGCGCCTCCATCCGATCGTCGAATCGGCGTGGGCGCGCGACCCTTGGGCGCTCGGCTCCTATTCGTATAGCGGGTTTGGCGCGCGCGCAGCACGCGCCGCGCTCGCCGCACCGGTCGACGAGCGGCTGTTCTTTGCCGGCGAGCACTGCTCGGACACGGACTTCTCGACCGCGCACGGCGCCTACCGCACCGGCGTGAAGGCCGCCAGGCAACTGATCAAGTCGCTCAGCGCTACCGCCCGCGCCTAGGCGCGCTTCTTCGCAGTCTTGCGCGGCGGCACCTTCTTGCCTTCCGCGCGCGCCTCCGACAGGCCGATCGCGATCGCCTGCTTGCGGCTCGTCACCGTCTTGCCGCTGCGCCCGCTCTTGAGCGTGCCGCGCTTGCGCTCGTGCATCGCGCGTTTGACTTTCTTCGCCGCCCCCTTGGAATATTTCCGCGCCATATCGTTTCCTCCAATGCGGATCGCGGCGGAACAACGATCGATGGAACCAAGGGTTCCGCGCTAGTGAGGCGCCGCGATGCCGGCGGGCGGAAGGCCGAAGCGCCGCCGCGCCATCTGGCAGGCATCGTCGCCGGGCACGCACGCGCGGCACACATCGGGCCGCACCGCATACACCTTGCAGCGTGTCCGCACGCCAACGGCGCCCTCGAGCGCTGCGCAGCGATCGCCGTCGCAGCGCATCCGTCCGCGCGCGTCATCCACATAGGCGCTTGGAATCGCGGCGAGCGCGGCGTCGGTTTCGAGCGAGAAGCGCGGCCACTCGGCCGAATACGCGCAGCACGCCCCGCACGCGCGGCAAAGGTCTTCCAGGCTCATCGCGCAGGCTTATCCCTCGTCCGCGTCGTCGAGCATCGGGACGCCGCCGGCCTCTTCGGCCTCGGCCTTCTCCTCGGTCGCTTCGGCGACTTCCGCGACCTCCGCGACGGCAGGCGCTTCCTTCAGCGTCCCCATGCTGCGCGAGGCCTGATTGCGCGGATCGTATCCGCCGCGCGTGCGCGGCGGCGCGGCCTTCGGCACGATGAAGACCGTGTCGCAGGTCGGACACACGATCGGGTTCTTGCCGAGATCGTAGAACTTCGCCGCGCAGCCGCCGCAGATGCGCTTGGTGCCGAGCGCTGGATTTGCCACGAATTGTCCTAAAGCCGGCCTGTCCGGCGCGCACGGCTTACAGCATTGCGGCGGGAACGCCTAATCGGCGCGCCGGCCAGCGCCCCTCTCCCGGCTCGGCCTGCGGCCGAGCCACCCTCTCCCCGCTGCGCGGGGCGAGGGGAAAGCGCGCACCTGTGACCGCCATCACAGCCGCCGGCAGCCCTCCGCGTCATCTTGACGGCACGGATGACGGAATGATGCCGTCACGCCACGAGCGAGGGGAGACTGACATGGCCACCTACGATCCGCCGCAGCCGATGTGGAAGCGCAACGTCGCGGGAATCCTGGATTTCCTGCTGGCCGCCGTCGTGTTCGGCTACCTGGCGTCCAAACTGCCCGGAAACGAGCCGACGGCTCCGCTGGTCATCGGCGCCCCGGGCACGAAGACCGTCCAGCTTTTCGGAGTCGGCGGATGGCCGACACTGGTGATGGTTGTCCTCATCGTCGCGTATTTCGTCATCCTCGGGCGCATCGGCGGCACGGTGTTTCAGCGGCTGTTCGGCATGAAGCGCGCGAGGTAATGGATCCCGGATAGCCGCCTGCGGCGGCTTCCGGGATGACAGCCGGGCTATGCGCCGACGCCCTTCTCTTTCAACGCCTCTCCCACCTCATCCAGCACCTTCGGGTCCTCGATCGTCGCCGGCATGTTCCAGGTCTCGCCGTCGGCGATCTTCTTCATGGTGCCGCGCAGGATCTTGCCGGAGCGCGTCTTCGGCAGGCGCGGCACCGTGATCGCCAGCTTGAACGCCGCGACCGGGCCGATCTTCTCGCGCACTAGCGCGACAATTTCCTTCTCGATCTCGTCATGCGGCCGGTTCACGCCCGCCTTGAGCACGATGAAGCCGCACGGCACCTCGCCTTTCATCGCGTCGGCGATGCCGATGACGGCGCATTCGGCGACGTCCTTGTGGCCGGCGAGCACTTCCTCCATGCCGCCGGTCGAGAG
>CAYZMR010000405.1:0-3428 GCA_964479515.1 uncultured Hyphomicrobiales bacterium
GCTGGCCGACCAGCGTGGACGCCACATGGTCGGGCGAGCGGCCCATGAAGCCGCAGTGCAGTGACGCCCAGGTCTGCATCGCCTTGCGGCGCGCCACCATCTCGGCGTGATTGCGCGGAAGCTGCCAGCAACGGTTGACGCGCCGGTTCGCGCCCTCGGGCGCAAACGTCATCGCGTCGATGTTCTCTGGCCGCGCCTGGAAGTCGTACAGCGAGGCGGCGGAACGGACTGAATTGCGGAACGCCGGATGCGCGGTGACGTCGGCGACCAGCTTGCCGTCGATATAGACGGTGCGGCCGTCTTGCAGCGACCTGATGTGCTCCGCGCCGGTCTTGGCTGTCGTCATGGCTGCTCAGCCTCCATGCCTTGCGTATCTTACGCTGGTCCAGGCGGCGCCGGTCAATTAGCATTCCCGCAGGCACCGCAGGGTGCGCAGAAGCCGAATGTCCAGGGACGAATGAAGCCGCCCGCGTTCGAGTATGTCGTCGCCGGCACCGTCGAGGCCGCCGTCAGGGCGCTTGCGGCCGCGGGCGGCGACGCGAAGGTGCTCGCCGGCGGACAGAGCCTCGTGCCGATGCTCAATTTCCGCCTGCTGCGGCCGGCGATCCTGGTCGACATCAACCACATCGCCGGACTGACCTTCATCGAGGAGCATGAGCACGAGGTCCGCGTCGGCGCGCTGACCCGCCACCACCAGCTCGAAACCTCGCCGCTCATCGCCAAGTGCTTTCCCGTGATGAGCGAAGCGATGACGCATGTGGCGCACCTCGCGATCCGCAACCGCGGCACGATCGGTGGTAGCCTGTCGCATGCCGATCCGGCGGCCGAGCTGCCGATGCTGGCGCTGCTGCTCGACGCGACGCTGATGATCATCTCGTCCTCCGGCGCGCGCGAGGCCGCGGCGCGGGATTTCTTCCTCGGCGCGCTGAGCGCCGATCTCCGCCCCGACGAACTCCTGATGGAGGTCGTGTTTCCGAGGCTCCCGGCCGACACCGGCTGGGGCTTCGCCGAGGTCGCGCGCCGGCACGGCGATTTCGCGCTGGCGGCGGTCGGCGCGATCCTGACCATGGCGGACGGCAGGATCGCGCAGGCGCGCATCGCCATGACCGGGGTCGACGAGACGCCGAAGCGCGCCACTGAGGCCGAGGCGATGTTGGTCGGGCAGATCCTGCTGCCCGCGCTGCGCGACGCCGCGATCGACGCCGTGCGCGGCGCGGTCACGCCGAACACCGACCTGCATGCCTCCGCGGATTATCGGCGCCACCTCGTCGGCGTGCTCGCGGGACGCGCGCTCGATGACGCATGGCGGCGCGCAGGCGGAGCACCCGCATGACAGCGCGGACCATCATCCTCATCGTCAACGGCACGGCGTACGAGCGCACGATCGAGCCGCGGCTCCTGCTCGCCGATTTCCTGCGCGGCGACCTCGGCCTCACCGGCACGCATGTCGGCTGCGAGCACGGCGTGTGCGGCGCCTGCACGGTTCTGCTCGACGGCGACAGCGTCCGCTCCTGCCTCTTGTTCGCCGTGCAGCTCAACGGCTGCGCGATCGAGACCGTCGAAGGGCTCGGCACGCCGGCACGCCTCAGCCCGCTGCAGGAGGCGTTCCGCGAGCACCACGCGCTGCAGTGCGGCTTCTGCACGCCCGGCATGTTGATGACCGCGACGGACCTGCTGAAGAAATATCCGCTCGCGACCGACGACGAGATCCGCGCCGGGCTTTCGGGCAATCTCTGCCGCTGCACCGGCTACGAGCACATCGTCGCCGCCGTGCGGGCCGCGAGGGACGCGCGATGAAGATGCACTTCCTTTCCGGCGGGCGCGTGCGCATGCGCCGCGCAACCTACGATCCGAGCGCGGAGCGCTCAGAGCTGTTCGAGATGCCGGTCGTGAGCGTGCTGCTGCGTCACCCGCAGGGCAACGTGCTGTTCGACACCGGCTGCCATCCTGACGTCGCGAGCAATCCCGCCTCGCGTTGGCACGGCATGGAGAAGTTCATGACACCGATCATGCCGAAGGGCGAGAACGTGCTCAGCGGCCTGAAGACGATCGGCGTCGAGGCGGACGACATTGACGTGGTGATCTGCTCGCACCTGCATCCGGATCACTGCGGCTGCAACGCCTTCTTCAAGCGCGCGACCTGCATGGTGCATGCAAATGAAGTGGCCGCCGCGCGCGCACCGGATGCGGTCGCGATGGGTTTCCTCGCCGGCGAGTGGGACGTCGGCCTGCCGCTCGACGAGATCGCCGCCGAGCGCGACGTGTTCGGCGACGGGCGCATCGTGCTGATCCCCCTGCCCGGCCATACCCGCGGCTCGATGGGCGCGCGGGTCGCGCTCGACCGCGACGGGGAGTTTCTGCTCGCCTCCGACACGGTCAGCCTGCGCTTCACGCTCGACAGCGGCGTCGTGCCGCGCAACACCTGGAATGCCGAGGCGCTGACGAAATCGCTCGCTGAAGTTCGACGCATCGAAACACAGGGCGCGACGATCATCTGCGGTCACGACGACGCGCAGTGGCAGACGCTGCGCAAGGGCGCCGACTCCTATGAATGACGTCGGCGATATCACGACGCGGCCGAAGATCATCGGCGCGCGCATCAAGCGGACCGAGGATCCGCGCCTGCTCACCGGGCGCGGCAGCTTCGTCGATGACCGCAAGGTGCCGAACCTCCTTCACGTCGCGTTCCGCCGCAGCGAACACGCGCATGCGCGTATCCTTGGAATCGATTGCGCGGCGGCGCGCGCGATGCCCGGCGTGATCGCGGTGCTGACCGGCGACGATCTCGACTTCGTCAGGCCGCTGGTCGCGACCTCGCGCATGAAGGGTTACTACGCGACGCCGATCCTGCCGCTTGCGCGCGGCAAGGTCCGTTACGTCGGCGAGGCGATCGTCGGTGTCGTCGCCGAGAGCCGCTATATCGCCGAGGACGCGCTCGAATTAATCGACATCGAATTCGAGGCGCTGCCGCATGCGCCCGATCCCGAAGAGGCCGCACGGCCCGGCGCGCCGCTGCTGCACGACGCGGCCGGAACCAATGTGCTGGTCGCGCGCGAATTCAAGCGCGGCGAGCCGGACGCTGCCTTCGACACGGCGCCGGTGCGCGTCGGTGCGCGCTTCCGCATGCGCCGCAAGACCGCGATGGCGATCGAGCCGCGCGCGTGTCTCGCCGAATACGAGGCCGGCCGCGACGCGCTCACGCTTTATTCGGCGACGCAGATTCCTGGCATCATCCGCGACGCGCTGTCGGACGCGCTCGACCTGCCCGGTCACCGGCTGCGCGTGGTTGCGCCCGATGTCGGCGGCGGCTTCGGCGGCAAGGCCTCACTCTACGCCGAAGAGATTTTCGTCTGCGCCGCCGCGCGCCACCTCGGCCGCGCGGTGAAGTGGACCAGCGATCGCATGGAAGACCTCGCCGCCACGAGCCA
>CAYZMR010000406.1:0-3414 GCA_964479515.1 uncultured Hyphomicrobiales bacterium
GTTGACCAGCTTGCCGTCCTTCTTCTCGACGCGGCGGATGTACACGTTGCCGACGACGTTACCGTATTTGTCGAACTGAACCGGGCCGCGGCAGGTCTCCTCCACCTTGTTGCCGCGCAGCGCCTTGATCAGTGCGTCCTTGTCTTCGATCTTGGCGCCGATCGATTTGAGCGCCGCCTCGAGCACCGCGCCGTTGGTGTAGGTCGCGGCCGCATAGAAGCCCGGATCGACCTTGTAGTCGCGCGCCATGCCTTCGACGAGCTTCTTGTTCGACGGATTGTCGAGCTGCGCCGAATAGAAGCTGGTCGACAGCGTGCCGATCGCCTCGTCGCCCATCTGGCGCAGCAGCGACTCGTCCGCCGCCGTCATGCCGGCGAGCAGTGGAATCTTGATGCCGTATTCTTTGTACTGGCGCAGGAATTTCAGGCCGTTCGAGCCCGCGAAGCCCATGAAGACCGCGTCGACGTCGGTCTTGAGCTGCGCGATGTAGGTGCCATAGTCAGGCGCGTTGAGCGGCGGCCACAGCTTCTGCACGATCTTGCCGCCCGCATCCTCGAAGGCGCGCTGGAAGCCGGCGTTGAGCTCGTAGCCATAGGCGAGATCGTCGGCGATCATCGCGACGCGCTTGTATTTCAGCTCCTTCGCGGCGTAGTCGCCCATCGGGTAGCTGCATTGCGCGGAGGATGAGTCTGCGCGCACGAACCATGGGTTCGCCTTGCGCTGTGTCAGGTCCTCGGCGGCGGCGACGCTCAAGGTCGGGATCTGCTTGTCACGGATGTAGTCATCGATCGCGAGCGCCTCGGCGGTGGCAAGCGGGCCGATCAGGCACGAGATGTTGTCGCGCTCGACCAGCTCCTGCATCTTGGTGCGCGCGACCGCGGGGGCGCCCGCCGAATCGCCGGTGAAGAGCTGCACCGGTCGACCGGCGAGTGTGTTATTGCGCTCCTTGAGGTAAGTCGTGAGGCCCTGCTCCATCTGCAGCCCGCCGGACGCGAGCGGCCCGGTCTTGACGGTGAGAAACCCGACGCGCATCGGGCTGGTCTCGGCGCGTACGACCCACGGGGCGCTGACAAGCGCGGTTGTCGCGCCGATGCCCTTCAATACGCTGCGGCGATGCAGTGCCATGCCGTGTTCCTCCCGTTGTGCCTGAGCGCGGCCGTTCTCCGGCCATCGTTGCTGTCGCCAGTATGGCGCTTCGCCACGCGACGCGCGAGATCAACTTTTGGCCAGCGAGCGCTGCAGCCATTCGGTGACGATGCCCATGACGGCGTCTTCCCGCCCACCGTAGAAATGATCGCAATTGGGCACGATGCGCACCTCGCATGGCCCACCGGCGCGTTTCGCGAACTCCTCGGCCGGATAGATGTGGGGCGGCTCCTTGTCGCCGCGGATGTAGAGCACCGGGCATGTGATCCGGGGTGCGAGCGCGAGCACGTCGGGAAGCGTGGTCGTGTAATCGAGATAGGTTTTGGCCGTGATGACCCAGAACCAACCGGGCAATAGGATCAACTCCTCGCCGCGACCCTCCGCCACCATGCGGCGTGCCTGCGCGTCGATCTCGTCGATGCGGTCGCCTCCGAACAGGCCCGCCTTGCTGGCGAGCGGGACGACCTCGCGGCCGCCGAGATGGGCGGAGAGCAGCACCAGCGCCGGTGTGTCCCGGTGATCGGCGACATGCTGCACGGCAAGCATGCCGCCATTGGAATGGCCGACGACGATCGGGTGCGTGAAGCCGCGTTCGCCAAGCCACACGGCCGCGTAGCGGTTGTCGGCGACCGCCTCGCTGGTCATCTGGAAGGCGCCGCCGGTGACCGCGCGGCTGTTGAGGCTCGCGATCATGTCGTGGCCGCGCCGGTTGAAGGCGAGGCAGGCGTAGCCAAGCTGAACCAGTGCGGGCGGCACCATGCGCGCCGGGCCGGTGTAGAAGTTCATGCAGTTGCCGTGCAGGAACAGCGCCGCGCCCTGCGGCGTGCCCGATGGCGTGTAGTAGAGGCCGTCAAGCGCGTAGGTATCGGTTTCGATGGAGATAAGTTCGAGATTCATTCGCCTCTCTTCGTCATCACCGGGCCGGCCCGAAGGGCCGAGACCCGGTGATCCCGATTGATTGAAACGCCGTGCCATCCTGGTCGGGATCGCCGGGA
This sequence comes from uncultured Hyphomicrobiales bacterium, assembly GCA_964479515.1. Lineage (GTDB taxonomy): Bacteria > Pseudomonadota > Alphaproteobacteria > Rhizobiales > Xanthobacteraceae > PALSA-894. The sequence goes on from CAYZMR010000406.1 coordinate 2,142, forward strand.
CAAGCCCGGCGATGACGACGGAGCGCTATTTCGCCGGCACCACAGGCAACAGCAGATACCCCTGCCTGTCTCCCCCAAAATGCAGCGTCGTCTGCCCACCGTAGATCGCGGACGGCCGATCCTCCGGATCGTCGTGCAGGAACGGACCGCACCCTTTGAGCTCATTCTTTAGGTTCGACAGCCTCGCGCTCCCGCCGCCATATTCATAATCCTTGCCCCGCACTGTCAGCGCGATGCGATAGCCGGCCGGCACCACGATGCAGGTCGGCCACAGTTCGATGTCGAGCTCGACCGGCGCGCCGGGCGTGAGCGGCTGCTTCTCGTCATGCGTGTGATAGGGCCGATAGGGCAGGGTGAGCTTGTCGTCGAGCTTGCGGTGCGAGGCGCGCAGCCAGCCTTGCGCGACCGGCGTATGCGGATCGAGCGCGCCCTGGAACACGATCTCCTTCATATCGGCGGAAAACACGCGCAGCACCAGGAACAGGTCGGCGTCGGTCGTCGATGACGACACGAATAGTTTCGCTGCCACCGGGCCGGTGATCTCGGTTTCGGTCTTCAGCGGCGACGTCATGAAGGTCACGCCTTCACCGAGCGCGTCGAACGTCACGCGCGCCAGCCTCTCGTCTCCCTCCCCCGCTTGCGGGGGAGGGTTGGAGAGGGGGCGCAACGAGAAATCGGCGGAGTTGAGATACAGCTTCGTCCACGTCGTCCGCGCGAGCGGCCATTCGCTCTCTTCGCGCTCGACGAACCTTTCGCCCGGATGCCGCACCTGCAGCAGCACGCGCGGCTGGCTGCCCCAGCCGGTGTCTTCGCCCTTCAAGAAGAAATCGAAGAACTTGCGCTGCAGCTCGCGCCCGTAGTCCGTGTAGAAGTGCGTCCAGTGCTCAATGCCGTGCGCCTCGAGCCACTTGTCCTTCGAGGCGGCGCGAACAAAGCCCTCGAAATTGCCGCGCGGATGCAGGCCTTGTCCGCCCCAGTTCGCCGCCGAGAACAGCGGCACGTTGATCTTGTCCCAGTGCGGCGAGCGCGCCTTGTGATAATCGTCGTCGAGCGGATGGGCGCGGATGTTCGCGCCGAAATCGCAGCGGTTCCTGGCGAGCTGTTCGTCGGTGAGCGTCTCCGGCCCGCACACCGGCTCGCCATGCACGCGCGAACGTTTGCCGCGCTCACCCGCGCCGTACTGCACGGTCTTCACCTGCATGTCGTACCAGTTGGCCCAGAAGGTCGAGACTATGCCGCCGTGATGCGTCATGTCGCGGTACCAGTCGGCCGC
>CAYZMR010000407.1:0-3412 GCA_964479515.1 uncultured Hyphomicrobiales bacterium
CGAGCATGCCGAACGGCAATGGCGGCGAGCACCTGATGGGACTGCCGCTGCGCGACGCGCGCGAGATGTTCGAGCGCGAGTATCTGCGCGCCCAGATCAACCGCTTCGGCGGCAACATCTCGCGCACGGCCGAATTCGTCGGCATGGAGCGCTCCGCGCTGCATCGCAAGCTCAAGGCCCTGGGGATCGGCTGAACCGCGCGGGCGGTCTCACCCCCTTTTCAAACGGCGGTGACTCGCGGCACGATCTCACCCGACTCCTTTTTCTGGTTGAGAGGCATCCCGTGTCGCGCATCGCCTACGTCAACGGCCGTTATGTCCCGCACCGCGCGGCGCAAGTGCATGTGGAGGACCGCGGCTATCAGTTCGCCGACGGCGTCTATGAGGTCTGCGAGGTGCGGGGAGGGCGCCTGGTCGACGAGCGCCGCCACATGGACCGGCTGACCCGCTCGCTGTCCGAGCTGCGCATTGCGATGCCGATGCCGCGCAACGCGCTCGGCGTCGTCCTGCGCGAGACGGTCGCGCGCAACCGCGTGCGCGACGGCATCGTCTATCTGCAAGTCTCGCGCGGCGTCGCGCGGCGCGATCACGCGTTCCCGGCCGCCGCCACGCAGCCCAGCATCGTCGTGACGGCCCGCAATCACGACATCGACAAGCTTGAGCAGGGCGCCGCCGACGGCATTGCGGTCATTTCCGTGCCGGACAATCGATGGGAGCGCGTCGACATCAAGTCGGTCGGGTTGCTGCCGAATGTGCTCGCCAAGCAGGCCGCGCGCGAGGCGGGCGCCAAGGAAGCCTGGTTCGTGGACGCGAAAGGCTTCGTCACCGAGGGTTCGTCGACCAACGCCTGGATTGTGACGCGCGACGGCGCGGTGATCACCCGTCCGGCCGATTTCGGGATCTTGCGCGGCATTACCCGCACCGTCGTGCTCGAAATCATCGCCGAGCAGGGGCTCAAGCTCGAGGAGCGCCCGTTCACCATGGACGAGGCCTATGCGGCACGCGAAGCCTTCATCACCTCGGCGACGCAGTTTGTCACGCCGGTCGTGCGGATCGACGGCAAACCGGTCGGAAATGGCGCCCCGGGGCTGACCGCGACTGCGCTACGGCGGGATTTCCACCGTTACGCCGAGATCGGCTGAGCCACGGCCTGAACCGACCAACCCAGCAAGTTGTGCTTGCGCGGTGCCGTGCGCTGCCATCTAATGGATGCGCCACACCCTTGCTCGGGCTGAACTTTTTGCGAGGGCGAAGCAAACAGAAAAGAACTCGCGGGTGAGGGGCCTGCGACACAAAAGAACGGAACAACGGCAATGGCAGCCGACCGCGCACAAAACCTGCAAGACACCTTCCTCAATCACGTCCGCAAAAGCAAAACGCCGCTCACGATCTTCCTGGTGAACGGCGTCAAGCTCCAAGGTGTGGTGACCTGGTTCGATAATTTCTGCGTGCTGCTGCGACGGGATGGGCATTCCCAGCTCGTCTACAAGCACGCGATCTCGACCATCATGCCGGGGCACCCGATCCAACTGTTTGAGGGCTCCGAGGAGCCTCAGGCGGCCGGGGACAAGGCCTGAGTTGGAGCCGCACCGCCGCGACACGCTTCCAAGGTTGAGCCCGACGTCGCAGGGCTCGCCGACCGGGCGCGCGATGGTCGTCGGCCCCTATCTGCGGCGCGGCCAGGCGAAGGCCGGAAGCCGTGCCGCCGAGAGCGAGCGCGGCCCGTCCGCGCGCCTCGACGAGGCCGTCGGCCTTGCGCGCGCCATCGACCTCGATGTGGTCGAGGCCGGCATCGCGCCGCTCGCGACCATCCGGCCCGCGACCTATCTCGGCAAGGGCAAGGTCGAGGAGCTTGCGGGTCTCGCGAAAAGCCTCGACGTCGAGCTCGTGGTGATGGATTGCGCGCTCTCGCCGGTGCAGCAGCGCAACCTGGAGAAGGCCTGGAACGCCAAGGTGCTCGACCGTACCGGGCTGATCCTGGAGATTTTCGGCCGGCGCGCGGCGACGCGCGAGGGCTCGCTGCAGGTCGAGCACGCGAGTCTCACGTTTCAGAAGAGCCGGCTGGTCCGCTCCTGGACGCATCTGGAGCGCCAGCGCGGCGGCTTCGGCTTCCTCGGCGGCCCGGGCGAGACCCAGCTCGAAGCCGACCGCCGCATGATCGAGGAACGGCTGGCGAAAATCGAGCGTGAGCTCGAAGGCGTGAAGAAGACCCGCAAGCTCCACCGCGACAGCCGCAAGCGCGTGCCGTACCCGATCGCCGCGCTGGTCGGCTACACCAATGCCGGCAAGTCGACGCTGTTCAACCGGCTGACGCACGCCACGGTGCTGCAAGCCGACATGCTGTTTGCGACTCTCGACCCGACGCTGCGCGCGATCACGCTGCCGCATGGCGGCAAGGCGATCCTGTCCGACACGGTCGGCTTCATCTCGGAGCTGCCGACCATGCTGGTCGCGGCCTTCCGGGCGACGCTCGAGGAGGTGATCGAAGCCGACGTGATCCTGCATGTGCGCGACGCGACCCACGCCGACACGCTCGCGCAGGCGCGCGACGTCGAAACGGTGTTGCGCGAGCTCGATATCGATCCGGACGACCACGGCCGCTTGGTCGAGGTCTGGAACAAGGTCGACAGGCTCGACGCCGATGCGCGGGTGCAGCTCGAGAATGTCGCGGCGCGGCGGCCCGCCGAGGAGCGGCCGGTGCTGGTCTCGGCCTTGACCGGGGAGGGGCTCGACCGCCTGCTCGGCGTGATCGAGGCGCATCTTGCCGAAACGCGCATCGTGCTCGATCTCGTGCTCGACCCCGCCGACGGCGCCGCGGTGAGCTGGTTGCATCGTCATGCGGAGGTGATGGGCAAGGCGATGCGCGAGGACGGGCGGCTCGGCATGACGGTGCGGGCGGATGCGGCCAATGCCGAGCGGATACGCGCGAAGTATCAACACACGCCAGTCTCATCCTGAAAGTCCGGCCGACGCGCAGCAGTCGCTACTCCGCGGCCTTCGCCTGGTCCCACAGCGCGTCCATCTCGGCGAGCGTCGCGTCCGCCGGCGTCTTGCCTGACGCCGCGAGCGCGTCCTCGATCGCGCCGAACCGTCGTTCAAATTTTAGATTTGTTTGTCGCAGCGCGGTCTCGGGGTCGACGCCGAGATGGCGCGCGAGGTTGACGACGGCAAACATGAGATCGCCGATCTCTGCGGCGACCTTGTCATGGTGGCCGGCATCGAGCTCGGCGCCGATCTCGCCTGATTCCTCGACGATCTTGGCGAGCACGGCCTTCGGGTCGTTCCAGTCGAAGCCGACCCGGCCCGCCTTCTGCTGCAGCTTGAGGGCGCGAGCGAGAGCAGGGAGCCCGGCCGGAATGCCAGAGAGCGCGCCGTCGCGGCCGGGCGGGGCGCTGCGGCCCGCAGCCGCGCGC
>CAYZMR010000408.1:0-3402 GCA_964479515.1 uncultured Hyphomicrobiales bacterium
TCGCGGTGCGCACCGAGACGCGCACCATCTCGGGCGTGAGCCTGATCCAGATCGGATAGAGGCACTTGAGCCACGCGAACAACTCGCAGTCCTGCGCGGCCGGGACGGCGCGCGTCAGGCTCTGGAACATGTGGTGGTGCGTGTTGACGAGGCCGGGCAGCACCACATGGCCCGCCATGTCGATGATCTCGTCCGCCGAAGCCGGCAGCGTCTCGCTCGGGCCGACCACTTTGATCTCATTGTCCTCGACGTAGAGTCCACCGCCTTTGATCTCGCGCCGCTGCGCGTCCATCGTGACGAGGACCTCGGCGTTCTTGACGAGCAGGGTTTTCGGCATTCGCGACGACCTAGCTCCGGGCTCCGCTGTCATCCCGGAAGCCGCCGCAGGCGGCTATCCGGGATCCATAACCACTGCTCCGCCGATTGGTCGAAAGGCTGGTGGTTATGGATCCCGGCTCTCGCTGCGCTCGGCCGGGATGACCAGCGTACCTGTTGTGAGTCACTGCGGCTGATCCTCAATGCTTGCCGTACGTCGCGTCGAGCCGCTGGCGCAGATAGTCCGCGGCAAGGATCGGTGGATATTTCGGCGGGCGCCCGCCGTCGCATCCGGGAAGGCAGGCGAGCGAGACCTCCGGGTTCGGATCGAGGAAGAACGCCACCGAATAACGATCGCGCCCGGGCGGGTTCTTCACCCGATGCGGGGTCGAGACATAGATGTCGTTGGTCCAGCGCATCAGGCTGTCGCCGATGTTGCACACGAACGCGCCCGGGATCGGGGGCGCCTCGATCCAGGTGCCGTCGCGCCGCCGCACGCCGAGCCCGCCGGCATCGTCGGTGAGCAGCAGCGTGATGCTGCCGTAGTCGGTGTGCTCGCCCGCGCCGATCGACTCGGCGCGGTCTGCGGCGCGCGGCGGATAGTGCAAGAGCCGCAGCGTCGCCATCGGCCGATCGAGCTTGTCGTCGAAGAAACGCGGCGGCAGGCCGAGGTCGGCCGCGATCGCCTGGTGCAGCTCGACGCCGAGCCGCCACACCGCGTTGAAATAGGCGAGGGTCGTGTCGCGAAAACCGGGCATGCCCGGCCACACGTTCACCCCGCGGAACGGCTTGCCGGCGACGACCTCCGGATCATCGGGCTTAAGATCGAGGCCGACATTGAAGGCTTCCTTGTTGTCGGCATGCACCTGGTCGAGGCTCTCGCTCGAAAGTCCCGCATAGCCGCGATTGTGCTTCGAGCGCGAGATCGACAACTCGTCCTTGTCGGCGCGCGGCGATGCGAAGAAGGCCTGCGAGGTCTTGAAGATCCCGGAGAGCAGCGCGTCGGGAATGCCGTGGTTGCGCACGTAGAAGAAGCCGACGTCGCGGCATGCGCGTCCAAGCTCCGCGCCGATGCGCGCGACCGCGCCCGCGTCGCCGCTTTTCAACCCACCGACGTCGATGATGTCGAGCATGCCGAGCCCCGATAACAGGACAACATTCCAAGCAAGCGCCGGACCAGCGTCAAGCGGGTGATGGCATGATGCTTGCTAACCTTTGGGCCTGACCAATTCCGTGTTCTTGCCGCCAGGAGGGCAATATGGAGCTGTTGAGGATCAACCGGCGTACGTTTCTTCAGGGTACCGGCTCGGCGCTCGTCGGGACCGCGGCGTTCAGCCGGATCGCGCATGCGGCGGACGTGACGCTCGGCATCGTCTATGTCGGTCCGCGCGACGATTTCGGCTGGAATCAAGCACATGCGGTGGCGGTCAAGTCGCTGAAGACGCTCCCGGGCGTGAAGACCGTCGAAGAGGAGAACGTCCCGGAGACCGACGCCTGCTCCAAGACGATGGAATCGATGGTGAACCTGGACGGCGCCAACATCATCCTCGGCACCTCGTTCGGCTACTTTGATCCTTTCATGATCGATCTGTCCAAAAAATATGCAAAAGTTGAGTTCCGGCATGCAGCGCCTCTTTGGAATGCAGCCAAGCATCCGAAGAACCTCGGCAGCTACTTCGGCTACCTCAACCAGGCCCATTACGTGGACGGCGTCGCGGCCGGTCTGTCGACGAAGTCGAACAAGATCGGATTCGTGGCGGCGAAGCCGATCTCGTCGGTGCTCAGCAACATCAACTCGGTCTTGTTGGGTGCCAAGAAGACCAATCCGAACGCAACCGTGCAGGTGATCTTCACCGGCGACTGGTCGCTGCCGGTGCGCGAGGCCGAAGCCGCGAACGCGCTGGTCGATGCCGGCTGCGACGTCATCACCTGCCACGTGGACGGCCCGAAGGTCGTGATCGAGACCGCCGAGAAGCGCGGCGTGAAGACCTGCGGCCACAACGCCTCGCAGGCTCCTCTTGCTCCCAAGGGGTTCATCACCGGCGCCGAATACAAGTGGGAGACGATCTACAAGGGCTACGCGACCGATCTCGCGGCCGGCAAGCCGCTGCCGAACATGGTCTCGGGCGGCTACGAGGCCGACATGGTGCAGAACTCGCCGTTCGGCGCCGGCTGCACGCCCGAAGCCAAGAAGGCCGCCGAAGCCGCGATCGCCGACCTCAAGGCGAAGAAGCCGATCTATGTCGGCCCGCTGAAGGACAACAAGGGCAAGGTCGTCATCGACAAGACCTACGACAACCTCGATCCGTATCTCGACCAGATGAACTACCTGCTCGAAGGGGTCGTCGGATCGATCACGTAACGCTGTGGTGGTCGGCAGGTGCCCCACTCTCACCGTCATCCTGAGGTGCCCGGCGTAGCCGGGCCTCGAAGGATGGCCACGACCTCAGAGCAGGCGAGCGCGGTCGCCCTTCGAGGCTCGCGGCGACTTCGTCGCCCCTCGCACCTCAGGGTGACGGCGACGCGCGCCATCGCTCGTGGGAATGCGTCTCATGGCTGATGTTGCCGAACCGCTACGCGCGGGCGCGATCGCCCCGAACCATTGGGCCGATCTCTCGATCCGCATTCGGCGCAGCGCCGAATTCGTAGCGATCCCGCTGTTCGCCCTTGCGGTATCGGCGGTGCTGTTCTCGGTATTTCTGTTCTTGCTCGGCAAATCGCCGCTCGACTTCTACTCGCTTGTCTATCGTGGCGGCTTCGGCACGGCGTTTTCGCTGCAGAACACGTTCCAGCGCTCCGCACCATTGATCCTGACCGCGCTCGCGGTCGCCATTCCGGCGCGCATCGGCCTCGTTATCATTGGCGGAGAGGGCGCGCTCGTCCTCGGCGGCTTCGTCTCCGCGGCGGTCGCGATCCCGCTCGTGCTCGGCAAGCTGCCGCCGATCCCGACCCTGATCATCATGGCGATCGTCGGCAGCTTCGTCGGCGCCGTCTGGATCGGCATCGTCGGCTACCTGCGCTACGCGCGCGGTGTCAACGAGACGATCTCGTCGCTGCTGATGACCTATATCGGCATCGCCATCATGA
>CAYZMR010000409.1:0-3401 GCA_964479515.1 uncultured Hyphomicrobiales bacterium
TAGAGCAGCATTCCCGACGACAGCGCGCCGAGCACGAAGTATTTCAGTCCGGCCTCGGTTGAGCGCTGCGAATCGCGATTGCTCGCCGCGACCACATAGAGCGAGAGGCTCATCAGCTCGAGGCCGAGATAGAGCGCGATCAGATCGGCCGCCGAGATCAACATCAGCATGCCGGTGGTCGAGAGCAGGATCAGCACCGGAAACTCGAAGGTCTGGATCTTCTCGATCTTGAGATAATCGAGCGAGAGCACGATCGTCACGGCCGAGCCGATCAGGGTCAGGATCTTCAACACGCGCGCGAAATCGTCGATCACGAAGCTGCCGTTGAAGGCGACGATCCTGCCGGCGGGCAGCGCGTAGACGATCACCGCCGCGATCACCAGCAGCGCGAAGGCGATGCCGTTGACCGCGAGCAGCGACCTCTCGCCGCGGAACGCGCCGACCATGAGCAGCGCCATCGCGCCGAGCGCGAGCACGATCTCAGGCAGCGCGGGGAGCAGCGTGAGATTGGCCATCATGGCGCAATCCCGAGCGCGAGGGCCTTCACGGCTATCGCCTGGTTGTAGTTCTCGAGAAGCTGCACCACCGAGGCCGCCGACATGTCGAGCACGGGCTTGGGATAGACGCCGAAGACGATGGTCAGGATCACGAGCGGCGCGAGCACCAGGATCTCGCGCGCGTCGATGTCCATGATGCCTGCGAGCGAGGGCTTGTCGAGCACGCCGAAGATCGCCTTGCGGTAGAGCCAGAGCGCGTAGCAGGCGGACAGGATCACGCCCAAGGTCGCCAACGTCGCGACCGGGATGTTGGTCTTGAACGTGCCGATCAGCGAGAGGAACTCGCCGACGAAGCCGGACGTGCCCGGCAGCCCGACATTGGCGAGGGTGAACACCATGAAAGCAAGCGCGTAGAGCGGCATGCGGTTGACGAGGCCGCCATAGGCCGCGATCTCGCGCGTGTGCATGCGGTCGTAGACGACGCCAACGCACAGGAACAGCGCCGCCGACACGATGCCGTGCGAGATCATCTGGAAGATGCCGCCGGCGACCCCCTGCGCGGTCAGCGCGAAGATGCCCATGGTGACGAAGCCCATGTGCGCGACCGACGAATAGGCGATGAGCTTCTTCATGTCCTCCTGCACCAGCGCGACCAGGGAGGTGTAGACGACCGCAACGACCGACAGCGCGAAGATCAAGGGTGCCAGATCATGCGAGGCGGACGGGAACATCGGCACCGAGAAACGCAGGAAGCCATAGCCTCCCATCTTCAAGAGGATCGCCGCCAGGATCACGGAGCCAGCCGTCGGCGCCTCGACATGCGCGTCCGGGAGCCACGTGTGCACCGGCCACATCGGCATCTTCACGGCGAATGACGCGAAGAACGCAAGCCAGAGCCAGGTCTGCATCCCCTTCGGGAACGCGAACTTCATCAGCATCGGGATGTCGGTGGTGCCGGCCTGCCAGTACATCGCCATGATGGCGAGCAGCATCAGCACCGAGCCGAGCAGCGTGTAGAGGAAGAACTTGAAGCTCGCATAGACGCGCCGCGGCCCGCCCCAGATCCCGATGATCAGGAACATCGGGATCAGGCCGCCCTCGAAGAACAGATAGAACAGCACCAGATCGAGCGCCGAGAACGTGCCGATCATCAGGGTCTCGAGCGCGAGGAACGCGATCATGTATTCCTTCACGCGCGTCTCGATCACCCGCCAGCTCGCGATGATGCAGATCGGCATCAGCGCGGTGGTGAGAATCACGAACGGCAGCGAGATGCCGTCGACGCCCATGTGATAGGTGGTCGCGCTGCCGAGCCAGGCTGCCTTCTCGACGAACTGGAATTCGGGGCTCGCCGGATCGAAGCGCCACACCAGGATCAGCGACACCGCGAAGGTGACGAGCGTGGTCCAAAGCGCTGCCCAGCGCGCATTGCGCTTGATCACATCGTCCTCGCCCTGCAGCGAGACGATGAAGGCGACGCCGAGCAGCGGCAGGAAGGTCGTGATCGAGAGGATCGGCCAGCTCGACATCAGTGGCCTCCCCCGTAGAACATGAACCAGGTGATGAACGCCGTGACGCCGATCAGCATCGCGAAGGCGTAGTGATAGAGATAGCCGGTCTGCAGCCGCACGGCGTAGCGCGTCACGTCGAGCACCCAGGCGGACACGCCGTCCGGCCCGAACCCGTCGATCAGCCAGCCGTCGCCGCCCTTCCAGAGGAGCCGTCCGAGCCGGATCGCGGGACGCACGAAGATCAGGTCATAGAGCTCGTCGAAGTACCATTTGTTGAGCAGGAACCGATACAAAAGGTCGTGCTGCTTGGCGAGGCTCTCCGGAATATCGGGCCGCTTGATGTAGAACAGCCACGCGACCGCGAAGCCGATCACCATCATGACGGTCGGCTCATAGGTGACCGACCACGGCAAGTCGTGCATGTCGTGCAGGATGTGATTGTCGGGGCCGAACTTCAGCGACTCGCGGAAGAACTCCTCGACGTGATGGCCAGCGAACAGTTCCCGGAATGGGAAGCCGGCGAGGATCGAGCCGGCGGCGAGGAAGATCAGCGGCGCGAGGATCACCCACGGGCTCTCATGCGCATGCGCGTGCGTTTCCTTGTCGGCTGGCTTGCCGTGGAAGGTCTTGAACACGAGCCGCCAGGAATAGAACGACGTGAACAGCGCGGCGATCACCGTCATCACGAACGCATAGACCGCGAAGGGATTATGTCCGGCCGCCGCGGCCTCGATGATCGCGTCCTTGGAGTAGTAGCCCGCGGTGAGCGGAAAACCGGTGAGCGCGAGCGTGCCGATCAGCATGCAGATGTAGGTGACAGGCAGCTTGTCGCGCAGGCCACCCATCTTGCGCATGTCCTGCTCGTGATGCATCGCATGGATCACCGAGCCCGAACCGAGGAACAAGAGCGCCTTGAAGAACGCATGCGTGAACAGGTGGAACATGCCGACCGAATAGGCGCCGACGCCCATCGCGACGAACATGTAGCCGAGCTGCGAGCAGGTCGAGTAGGCCACCACGCGCTTGATGTCGTTCTGGACAAGGCCGACGGTCGCGGCGAAGAACGCCGTGGTGGCGCCGACCAGGGTGACGAAGGCCTGCGCGTTCGGCGCGAGCTCGAATAGGGGCGAGAGCCGCGCCACCATGAACACGCCGGCCGTCACCATGGTCGCCGCGTGGATCAGCGCCGAGACCGGCGTCGGGCCTTCCATCGCGTCGGGCAGCCAGGTGTGCAGCAGGAACTGCGCCGATTTGCCCATCGCGCCCATGAACAAGAGCAGGCAGATCAAGGTCAGCGCGTCGGCGTGCCAGCCGAAGAAGTTGATGGTTTTTCCGACAAGCGTCGGGGCCTGCGCGAACACGGTGTCGAGGTCGACCGCGCCGGTCATCGCGA
>CAYZMR010000410.1:0-3392 GCA_964479515.1 uncultured Hyphomicrobiales bacterium
TGCGCACGCCGAACTTCGGCCGCAAGTCGCTCAACGAGATCAAGGAAGTGCTGGCGCAGATGGGCCTGCATCTCGGCATGGAAGTGCCGGGCTGGCCGCCGGAGAACATCGAAGAGCTCGCCAAGCGCTTCGAGGACCATTACTAGGACGCTCTCATTCCGGCTCTCGCTTCGCTCGGCCGGGATGACCACTGAGTCAAAGGAAACACGCGATGCGTCACGGTAACGCCCACCGCAAGTTCAGCCGCCGGTCGAACCAGCGCACCGCGCTGTTCCAGCATCTGGCCTCCGCGCTGATCAAGCACGAGCAGATCGTCACCACGCTGCCGAAGGCGAAGGACCTGCGTCCGATCGTCGAGAAGCTGGTGACGCTCGGCAAGCGCGGCGACCTGCATGCGCGCCGCCAGGCGATCGCCGAGTTGCGCGATATCCCGATGGTGCGCAAGCTGTTCGACGTGCTCGGGCCGCGCTACGCCTCGCGCAATGGCGGCTATACGCGCGTGCTCAAGGCAGGCTTCCGCTACGGCGATTCGGCGCCGGTCGCGGTGATCGAATTCGTCGACCGCGACGTGGATGCCAAGGGCAAGGATTCCGGACCGGTCACGGCCAAGAAGGCCGAGGAGCCGGCTGCGGCCTGACGCGCGCCGAATACGCTGAAGACGGGGCGGCGCTTGGCGCCGCCCTTTTGTTTTTGGCCGTGCTGCGTTGCGCCGGATGCGCTTGTGCACGGCTCCGCCGCACCGCAGTCTTGGCGCAACAAGCGTCAAGATGCGGGGAGGCGAGCATGAAGTCGGCGTTGCGCATATTGGGCCTGACGGTCGCGCTGGCCTGGGTCGGCCTCGGCGCCGCATTGGCGCAAAACAATCCTCTCTACATCCGCTTGGCTCCCGCGGCCGGCGCCCTCTACAAGCCGGACACCGGGCCCGCCCCGCATGTCGGCTTGATCGTCATGCACCGGACGGCGAACTATCTCATTCACCCGGCCTGCACCGAGCTCTCGCGGCGCGGTTTCATGGTGCTGTGCATGAATTCGCGCTTCGCCAACAACGAGTCTCAGGTCCGCTGGGAGCAGATCGCGCTCGACGTGAAGGCCGGCATGGAATTCCTGCGCCGGCAGCCCGGCATCACCAAGGTGGTCCTGTTCGGGCACAGCGGCGGCGGGCCTACCATGAGCTTCTATCAGGCACTGGCCGAGAACGGCTCGGCCTATTGCCGCGATCCGAAACGCCTTGTCCCATGCACGGAGGATTTCTCCGGCCTGCCGCGCGCCGACGGCATCGTGTTTGCGGACGCGCATCCGGGCCAGCCCGTGATGGTGATGCGTGCGCTGATGCCGGTCGCAAACGAGGTCAATCCGCCCGATGCGCCGCTGCTCGCCGATCTCGACCCGCTCAATCCCGCGAACGGGTTCAGTGCGACCGGCGTCTCGCACTTCTCGGCCGATTTCGTGAACCGCTATGTCGCGGCACAGGCGACGCGCCTGAACGCCATCATCGACGACGTCCAGCGTCGGCTCGAGCGCATCAAAGCAAGTACCTATCCCTATGCGGATGACGATGTCGTCGTCATCCCGCGCGCCGGAAACCCGGGGGCAGGCCCCTACGGCACGATCTACATCAACCAGCTCGACCCCACGATCGCGCGGATGAACAGCACGGTGCGACCGCAGAAAGTGCTGAAGAACGACGGCTCGGTCGTGACCGAGATCGCGAAAAGCGTCATCGTGCCCGATCCCTCGCTGCCGAAGGAAGCACTCTCGTTCGGGCTCGGCACCAAAGTGCTGACGCTGCGCTCGTTTATGAGCGCGAACGCGGTGCGCGCCACCAATTCGGCCGATGGCGTCGATCATTGCACCAGCAACAACTCGACCACTTGCGCGATCCAGTCGATCTCGGTGCCGGTCTTGTTCGCCGGGATGGGCGCGTTCGTGTTCGTGCGCGACAACGAGGTCTTCTATGAGCTCGCCAAGAGCCAGGACAAGGAACTGATCTACATCGAGGGCGCAAATCACGGCTTCACCGGCTGCAAGCCGTGCGAGACGACGCCCGGGCAATACCAGAACAGCTTCAAGAACTTCTTCGACTACGTGGCGAAATGGATCGAGGCGCGGTTCTAGGTCCGGCCGGTCGCTCGGGCTCGCCGATGCAAAAGCCTGTTGCGCGGCAGCAACGAATAGGAACAATGCGGCATTGGAAGGGGCTTCGCGGGGAGGCGAGAAATGATCATTCGCGGAATCGTGGCTGCGGCGTTCGTCGTTGTGGCCGGCGCGGCCCTGGCGCAGACGCCGGTCGAGCGCGGCAAGTACCTCGTGACCACCATCATGACCTGCCAGAACTGCCACACGCCGAAGGGCGAGCGCGGCGCGCCGGTGTTCAGCCGTGATCTGTCGGGCGGGCTCACCTGGGACGAGCCGCCGTTCAAGGTGACGGCCTCGAACATCACGCAGGACAAGACGCACGGCATCGGCGCCTGGACCGACGCGGAGATCAGGGCGACGCTGCGCACCGGCAAACGTCCCAACGGCGTACAACTCGCCGAAATCATGCCGACCAGCTTCTACGGCATCATCACCGAGGCCGACACCGACGCGATCGTCGCCTATCTGCGCACCGTCAAGCCGATCGACGGCACGGTTCCGGACCCGGTCTACAAGATCGCGCTGCCGCACGTGCCGGTTCCGGGCACCGAGAAGCCGTTCACCGAGGCCGACATGGCGGACCCGGTGAAGAAGGGCTTCTATCTCGCGAGCATCGGGCACTGCTTCGAGTGCCACACGCCGATGGGGCCGCGCGGGCGTGACTTCGCCAACGCCTATGGCAAGGGCGGCTTCGATTTCCCCGGACCGTGGGGCGTCTCGACCTCGCGCAACATCACGTCGAGCAAGACCAAGGGCATCGGCGACTGGACCGACGCCGAGATCAAGCGCGCGATCACGCAAGGCATCTCGCGCGACGGCTCGCACCTCAAGCCCCCGATGGGCTTCGAGTTCTACGCCAACATGACGGACGCGGATTTGACCGCGCTGGTCGCCTATCTGCGCACCGTGCCGGCGAAGGAGTAGCTACTTCTTCTTCCTTCTATCCCCGATCGCCTCGTACTGGTTCGCCGGCGCGAAGTCGTCGGTGAGCAGCTCGCCGGTCTGCGTCGTGCCGGATTTCTCGGTGCGGCGCGTCAGCAGGTCCGGCAGCGGATAGCGGAAGCTGAACTTTTCCTGCAACGCCGCGGCGCGCTGCGCGAGCGTGGTTGCATCGGGCGCTTCCTCGGCGGTCACCACGACCGCGACCTCGCCCTCGCGCGAGGGATAAAGGTGCACGCTCGGGAATACGGCGCGCAGCGTCAGCAGCGTCGAGGCATAGAGCTTGGTGCCGTCGTGCACGTTGAAGGTCGCGGCGC
>CAYZMR010000411.1:0-3384 GCA_964479515.1 uncultured Hyphomicrobiales bacterium
GAGAAGGGCGCGACCGAAAGCTTCGCGCGCCGGCTCGCCGCGCTTGCGCCGCTCGACGCGCAGGTGCGCGTCCTCGGGCCCGCGGAAGCCCCGCTCGCGGTCGTGCGCGGGCGCTATCGCTTCCGGCTGATGGTGAAGTCGGCGCGCAATTTCGATCTGTCGGGCTATCTGCGCGACTGGATGTCGGCTGCGCCGAAGCGGGATGGCGGCATCAAGCTCGACATCGACGTCGATCCGCAGAGTTTTCTGTAGCGCATGATCCCGAAAAGTGGGTACCGGTTTTCGGATAAGATCATGCGCGAAAAAACATCACGTCGGCTCGGGCGGCACGCGCTCGCTCGACGCGAGCAGCACGCAGGCGGATGCCGCGAAGATGAGCGCGAAGCCGATGAGATCCGGGATCGTCGGCCGCTCGCCGAACATCAGGACCGATGCGACGACGCCGATCATCGGCACCATCAGCACGCCGAGCGAGGCCGTCATCGCAGGCAGGCGCGCGACGATGTCGAACCAGAGCAAGTAAGCAACGCCGGAGCCGACCAGGCCGACGAAGATCACGCCGAGCAGCGCCGGCGCGTGCAGCGGCCACAGGTGCGGCGCGCCTTCGAAAAATGGAAGACATAAGGTCACGACCGCGAATCCGACCACGAGCTGCCACGCCGCCACCGTGATTGGATCACCCGCGATGCGCGCCCATTTCAAGTAGACAGTTCCCGCCGCCCAGCTCATCGCGGCCGCGACCGCGAGCATGATGCCGCCCGGCAGTCCGGCGCCGGCGAGCGGATAGATCAGCACCGCCATGCCGGCGACGCACAGCGCGAGCGCGGCGCCCCGCGCCGCATTCAGTCGTTCGCCGAGAATCGGCCGCGCCAGCAGGCTCGACCAGATCGGCATCGTGTAGGCGAGGATGACGACGCGCGACGTGCCGGCGGTGAGCTGCGCGAACGACGCCAGCACGCTGAACCCGACGATGTTGAACACGCCCGCGATCGCGATGTGCAACCAGTCGGTCGCGCGCGGCACGCTGAGCGCGCGTCGCTGCAGCACCAGGATCGCGAACAGGGTCGCCGCGCCGAGGCCCATGCTGATCAGCCGCATGCTGAAGGGGGGCAACTCGTTGAGCGCGAGGCGCATCGCGGGCCACGTCAAGCCCCACGCGACGCTCAAGCCGACGAGCATCAGCTTGGCGGTAAGGTCGCGGCTTTGATCTGGCACAAAGACAGTCCGGCAATAAGGTGGAGATTCACGATGATCGATCGGCGGGCGGCTCGCTTGTACCGCGCTCTGGCCGCATCGCAATGGCAACGTGCCGGCATGCCAGTCATGCCGATGGAGAGGCGTGCAATGCGGCGGAACATGTTGCGGCGCAAGGCGTTATTGAGCCGCTGGTAAGCCAAGGAGGCTGATCATGGACCTCGATATGCACCACGCCATTGCGGGAAAGCTCGAAGTCGGGAAAGCGGCTGGCTGGCTGTCGGAATATCTGGTCGCCTGGCATGGCCCGAGTGGGCAGCTCGCTCCGAGCGTCACCGTTTGGCGCGCCCACGACCAAAACGACGACTCCGTGAAGAGTTATGTGAACGGCCTGTTATCCGACCTCGTCTCCGAACGCGACATCGTCATCGCGGATGTGTGAACGCTTTGGAGGTTCTGCTGAACGCCTTTGACAGGGAATATTCAGCGAGCGTGTGCATTATAGGTGGTGAGGGTGACTTAACGGATGCGCCTCGCATCCCCTTTGGGAGAAGCGTCATGTTGCGCTCACTTGTCGTCGCGGCCACGGTCGCCGCTCTCGGTCTCGGACTGATGGTGACGGATGCATCCGCGCGCGGTCCGGGCGGATTTCGTGGAGGCTTTCGCGGCGGGCCGTCGTTCCGCGCCGGACCTTCGTTCGCCCGCGGACCGGCGTTCCGCGCTGGGCCTGCCTTTGCGCGCGGGCCGGCTCTCCGTTTCGCCGGACCTCGGCGTTTCGTCGGCGCGCGGCGTTTCGGCTTCGTCGGACTGCCGCTGGCCGGCTATCCATACTATTACGGCTACGACAGCTGCGTGACCCGCGTCGCGACGCCGTTCGGCTGGCGCTGGATCAACACCTGCGACGACTACTACCCCTATTGATACACGATTCCCGCTAGGGCTCGCGGTGCTACGGCGCCGCGAGCTTTGAGCGCGCGGCAGTCGAACAGACGCTGCGCCCCCTCGAGCAAGTCGACCCGCGTTCCGTCCGGATAGACGAGATAGCGCGCGACGATGCGCAGCTGTCCGTCAGCCGCATCCTCTCCCTCGACCACGAATTTGGTCCCGGCTGGAAAACGGCTGGGCAGTCTGTTCGCCGCGGCCATGCATTGCTCCTCCTGCGACATTTGCTCAGGAGCGCAATACCGCGCGATGACAGACGTTCCGGACCACGCCCGGTTATCCTCGTATTCCACAGGCTCCAAGCGAGACGCCTAAGGCTTGGCAGCGCCCGGGTTTTTCGCCCTGGTCCTCGCCGGAAGCCGCCTTACATGGTAGGAACCGACCTTGGCCGGGACCGCTCCCGGCCGGAACCGCCGCCATGACCGCGCCGCTGAAAACCATTGAAGGCACGAGCGATATCGCCGCCGTGATGCGCGATATCGGCATCCGTGCGAAGGCTGCGGCGCGCATGCTTGCGCTGAGCCCGGCGGCGCAGCGCGACCAGGCGCTCGCCGCGATGGCGAAGGCCATCCGCGACAGCGAGGCCGGCATCCTGGCGGCCAATGCCGAGGACGTCGCCGAGGCGAAATCAGGCGGCGCGACGGCGGCCTTCATCGACCGCCTGACGCTCGACGAGAAGCGCGTCGCCGCCATGGCCGACGGCATCGAGATTGTGCGCGACCTCCCCGATCCGGTCGGCACCGTGATGGAGAGCTGGACGCGGCCGAACGGCATGACGATCGAGCGCGTGCGCGTGCCGCTCGGTGTCATCGGGGTGATCTACGAGAGCCGCCCGAACGTCACGGCCGACGCCGCCGTGCTCTGCCTCAAGGCCGGCAATGCCGCGATCCTGCGCGGCGGCTCGGAGAGCTTCCGCTCCGCGCGCGCGATCCACGCGGCGCTGGTCGAAGGCTTGCGAGCCGCGGATCTCCCGGACGACGCGATCGCGCTGGTGCCGACGCGCGACCGCGCGGCGGTGGGGCTCATGCTTGCCGGCCTCGATGGCGCGGTCGACGTGATTGTGCCGCGCGGCGGCAAGGGCCTCGTCGCCCGCGTGGAGGCGGAGGCACGCGTGCCGGTCTTCGCGCATCTGGAAGGCGTGGTGCACGTCTATGTCGACAAGAGCGCCGATCTCGCCATGGCAAAGGAGATCGTGCTCAACGCCAAGATGCGCCGCACCGGCGTCTGCGGCGCGGCCGAGACGCTGCT
>CAYZMR010000412.1:0-3380 GCA_964479515.1 uncultured Hyphomicrobiales bacterium
GGCACGCACGCGCTCACCAACCAGAACTGTTCGCCGGTCGGCTTCCAGTGGTCGTGGGACACGTTCGGCGTCGCGGCCGGCACCGCGACCGAGCTGATGAAGCAGAAGCTCGACACCTGGTTCTTCATCACGGCCGACTATACGTTCGGCCATTTGCTCGAAGCGCAGGCGACCGAGATCGTCACCAAGAACGGCGGCAAGGTGCTGGGCTCGGTGCGCGTGCCGTTCAACACGGCGGATTTCTCGTCGTTCCTGCTGCAGGCGCAGGCGTCCGGCGCCAAGGTGATCGCGCTTGCGACCGCCGGCGGCGACACCACCAACGCGCTGAAGCAGGCGCGCGAATTCGGCCTCACCAAGATGGGCCAGAAGGTCGCGGCACTGTTCATGAACATCACCGACGTCGATGCGCTCGGCCTCGACGTCGCGCAGGGGCTGATCATCACCACGTCGTTCTACTGGGACCGCACCGAGGCGAGCCGCGCCTTCTCCAAGCGCTTCTTCGCGCAGCACAACAAGATGCCGACCTTCCTCACCGCCGGCGCCTACTCGGCGGTGACGCATTATCTCAAGGCCGTGCAGGCGGCCGGCACCGACGAGACCAACGCGGTCGCGGCGCAGATGCGCAAGATGAAGATCAACGACCCGATGACCGAGAACGGCTGGATCCGCGAGGACGGCCGCGTGATGCGCGACTTCTACGTGGTGCAGGTGAAGACGCCGGCCGAATCGAAGTACCCGTGGGACTACTACAAGGTCATCGGCACGGTGCCGGCCGAGGACGCCGCGCTGCCGCTGTCGCGCAGCGAATGCAAGCTGGTGAAGAAGACGAATTGAGCTTGCGCTTCGCCCTCTCCCTCGTCATCACCGGGCCGCCGCGGAGCGGCGTGACCCGGTGATCCCGATAAGGACCGCATCGTTCTCGCGCACATGATCGGGGTCGCCGGGACAAGCCCGGCGACGACGAAAGGAAGAATATGTTCTACGACCCCCGCACCGAGCCGCACGGCCTCGCCCACTCGCCCGTCAACGCGCTGGTCTGCCCGCGGCCGATCGGCTGGGTCACGACGCTGACGCGCACCGGCACGGTGAATCTCGCGCCCTACAGCTTCTTCAATCTCGTCTCCGGGTATCCGCCGGTCGTCATCTTCTCATCCGGCCCGAAGAAGGACTCGCAGACCAATGCCGAGGAGACCGGCGAGTTCGTCTACAACATGGCGACCTGGGAGCTGCGCGAGGTGATGAACGCATCGTCCGCCGATTTCGCTGGCCACGAGAGCGAGCCCGAGAAGCTCGGACTGGAGATGATCCCTTCGCTCAAGGTGAAACCGCCGCGGGTCGCGCGCTCGCCGGTGCACTTCGAGTGCAAATACATGAAGACGGTCGATCTGGTCGGCTCCGACGGCAAGAAGAACCGCTCCTCGATCGTGATCGGCGAGGTCGTCGGCATCCACATCGACGACAGCCTCATCACGAACGGCATGGTGGACATCACGCGCGCGCGGCCGATCGCACGGCTCGGCTACATGGACTACTGCGTGGTCGACGAGGTGTTCGAGATGATGCGGCCGGAGAGCCCGGCGGCCGCCATCGCGGCGGCGCAGAAGGCGAACAATCTTACCCCGTCATCCTGAGGTGCGAGCGAAGCGAGCCTCGAAGGATGATCGGCCACTGGCCGTCGCCCTTCGAGGGCCGCTACGCGGCCACCTCAGGGTGACGGCGAGAGAGCCGTGCGTCACTTCCCCTTGAACACGGGCTTGCGCTTCTCGACGAACGCCTGCTGCGCTTCCTTCGCATCCTCGGTGTGCGAGAGATCGACCGTGATGGTCTGCTCGTAGCGATAGCCGTCGCGCGTCGGCATCTCCTCGACCACGTTGAAGGCGCGCTTGATCTCCTTGACGGCTTTCGGGCTCTTGGCGGCGATCTCGCGCGCGATCGTCATCGCCTCATCCATGAGTTTTGCACGCGGCACACACGCGGAAATCACGCCGAGCCGGTAAAGCTCCGCGGCCGGGATACGCCGGCCGGTGAAGTACATCATCCGCGCCATCGATTTCCCGAAGTGCTGCATCAGGAAACCGGCGCCACCGGCGAGGCCCACGTCGATCTCCGGCATCACGAAATAGGCCTCCTCGGCCGCGATCATGATGTCGCAGGCGAGCATCAGCGCGAATCCCGCGCCGAAGGCCGCGCCGTTGACGGCGCAGATCACCGGCTTGGCGCAGTCGGACAGGGCGTAGAAATATTCGCGCGCCAGCCGGTTGTGGCGCACATAGTCGCCCGGCTCCTGCACCAGCCCGACGCGCTCCTTCACGTCGGCGCCGGCCGAAAACACCTTCCCGGCCGCGGTGAGGATGACACAGCGCACGTCGTCGCGGTCGCTGAGCTGATCGAACAGGCGGATCGCCTCCTCGCGCGACTGACGGTTCTGCGCGTTCACCGGCGGTCGGTCGAACGTGACGGTCGCGACGAAGTCGGTCACGTCGAGGCGATACATCTCAAATGACATGATGGTTTCCGGTTGGCCGAAGTTTCAGGACGATCAATTCAGCATCGATGGCGTGACCAGTCGCGGCGCGCCGCCGCCGAGATAGCGGCTCGAGACGAGCTCACGGTCGGCGAGCTCGGCGGCCGAGCCTTCCAGCGCGACCGTGCCGTTCTCCAGGATGTAGCCATAGGCGGCATGTTTCAAGGCGAGCGACACGTTCTGCTCGACGACCAGGATCGCGAGCTTCTTCTCGCGGTTGATGCGCGCCAGGATCTCGAAGATGCCGCGCGCGATCAGCGGCGCGAGGCCGAGCGAAGCCTCGTCGACCAGCAGCAGCCGCGGGTCGCCGACGAGCGCGCGGCCGATCGCCAGCATCTGCTGCTCGCCACCGGAGAGGAGCCCCGCATAGGATCTGCGCCGCTCGGCGAGCTGCGGGAAGTAGGCATAGATGTCGTCGAAGCCCGCGGCGCGCCGGCCGCGGCCGGTGAGCGCGAAGGTCGCGGCGGCAAGGTTTTCCTCCAACGTCATGTTGGCGAACACGTGGCGCCCCTCGCGCACATGCAACAGCCCGCGCCGCGCGAGCTGATGCGACGGCACGCCCGCGATGTCCTCGCCGAAGAAGGAGACGCTGCCGGCGGCGACGCGGCCGTTCTCGAACGGCAACAGCCCGGAAATGGTCTTCAGCGTCGTGGTCTTGCCCGCGCCATTGGCGCCGAGCAGCGCGACGAAGCCGCCATCCGGGACGGTGAGCGAGAGGCCGCGCAGCGCCGTAATGGCGCCGCCATAGACGACGTCGAGGTTGGAGATGGCGAGGGCGGGGGTCATCATTGTCGCATTTCGTGTCCCGCACGCGATGCAGCACGAAGTGGTGCATCGCAGATGCGGGACCCCGGTT
>CAYZMR010000413.1:0-3356 GCA_964479515.1 uncultured Hyphomicrobiales bacterium
AGCCAGCGCCCGCGCGAGCGCGGCGGCACGAATTCGGTGAGCGTCGAATAGCCGACCACGATCTCGGCGCCGAGCCCGAGGCCCTGCACGAAGCGACAGGCGATGAGCTGGTTCATGTCCTGCGCGAAGGCGGCCGCGAGCGAGGCGAGCCCGAACACCAAGAGGTTGACCTGATAGGTGAAGCGCCGGCCATATCGGTCGCCGAGGAATCCGGTGACCAGCGCGCCGATCGTCATGCCGACGAACGTCAACGAGATGAACTGCAGGTTCTGCGGCAGGGTCGAGAACTTGCTCTGGATCGCGGCGGCGAGGACGCCGCCTGCGACGTAGAGGTCATAGCCGTCGAAGAACATGCCGGCGCCGACGAGCCAGAAGATGCGGTAATGAAACGCACCGATCGGCAGACGATCGAGACGCGCGCCCGCGTTGACGGTTGCAGCCATGGTTTCCCCCCATGCGGTCTTGCGCCGCTCGCCTCCCGCAAGAAGCTTCGATCGATCGTAGTGGGAAGAAGAGGGCGCCGCTACGGGCTTTGTCGGCCGCTTACTCGGTCTTGATATGGGCCGCGCGGATCACCTTGGCCCATTTCTCGGTCTCGTCGGCCATGAGCTTGCCGAGGTCCGCGGGTGAGCCCGCAAGCACCGTGCTGCCCAGATCGGCAAACCGCGCTTTCATCGCGGGCGCGGCCAACGCGGCATTGATCTCCCGGTTCAGTGTCGCGATGACGTCGACCGGCGTGCTCCGCGGCGCCACCATGCCGTACCAGACGCTCGCCTCGTAGCCCGGCACGAATTCGCCGACCGTCGGCACGTCCGGCAGCACCGCCTGACGCGTCGCGGTCGTGACCGCAAGCGCGCGAAGCTTGCCGGTGCGGACATGCTCGAGCGACTGCGATACCGGACCAAACAGGACTTGCACCTGCCCGCCGAGCAGATCGGTCATGAAGCTGCCGCGATACGGGACGGGGACCAGTTCGACGCCGGCCATCATCATGAACAGCGCGCCGAAGACATGGGTCGGCGTCCCGATACCGGTCGAGGCCATGTTGATCTTGCCCGGATTGGCCTTGGCGTAGGCGATGAACTCCGGGAGCGTCGCGGCGGGAACCGATGGATTGACGACCACGACATACGGGCCGCCGCCGATGCTCGCGACCGGCGCGGTGTCGCGGACGAAATTGAAACCGAGGCTGGCGTAGAACGTCGTGTTGATGGCGTTCGACGTCACGACCGACATCAGCAGCGTGTAACCGTCCGGCGGCGCTCTCACGACGACCTCGGTGCCGATATTGCCGCCGGCGCCGGCTCGGTTCTCGACCACGAACTGCTGTCCGAGCCGCTCCGATAATGATTGAGCCACGAGGCGTGCGATGATGTCGGACGCATTGCCGGCCGGAAAGGCGACGATGATGTGCACCGGCCGCGTCGGATAATCGAGCGCCGACGCGCGTCGTGGAACCGCGGAGGCGACGGCGCCGGCCGCGCCGAGCTGCAGAAATCGTCTGCGGAGAAGCGTCACGTTCCCCTCCCGGAGCGCGGGCGGTTTCTAGCTTTTGGTGAGTTTACTGCATTTGCCGAACAGCAAGGAAGCGCAGAGAACGGCGCGACGAACTGCCGCGACGGTTCAGTTGGCGGTCGCCTCGCTCGCCGCCTTGAGGATCGGCGACCAGCGCGCGATCTCGGCCGCAACGAAGCTCTCGAACTTGGCGGGCGTGCGCTCATCCTTGGCCGGGATCGCGCCGCCGAGCTCGGCGAGCCGCTTCTGTACGCCCGGATCGTCCAGGGTCTTGTCGAGCGCCTGGCTGAGCTTGTCGATGATCTCCTGCGGCACGCCCTTGGGGGCGAAGATGCCCGACCAGACGCTCATGCGGAAATCGATGCCGAGCTCCCGCGCGGTCGGCACCGCGGGGAGCGTGGCGAGGCGCTCCTCGGCCGAGATCGCGTAGGCCTTCACGGCGCCCGAATTGATCTGGCCGGTCACGCTCACCGCCTGCTCGCAGAAGAAGTCCACATGCCCGCCGACGAGATCGTTCATGGCGGGTCCGGTGCCGCGATAGCCGACCAGGATCGGCTTCACGCCGGCCTGCGCGGTGAACAGCAGGCACGCCATATGCGATGACGAGCCGATGCCGCCATGCGCCTGCTTCACGGTGTCGCCGTGGGCCTTCAGATAGGCGATGAACTCGGTGAGGTCCTTGGCGGGAAAATCCTTGCGCGCGACGATGACGGCCGGGGCATGCGCGGTGATGCCGATGGCGGCAAAGTCGCGCTGCGAGTCGTAGCGCACGTTGGGCGTGAACACCGGGGCCGCGACGTGCGAACCCATGCTGCCGGCGAGCAGCGTGTAGCCGTCGGGCGCGGCGGCCGCGACGCGCGCCGAGCCGATGGTGCCGCCGGCACCGCCGACATTTTCGATCACCATCGTCTGGCCGAGCAGCCGGCCCATGTGCTCGGTGACGATGCGCGCGACCACGTCGCTTGGGCCACCGGCCGGGAAGGGGACCACGACCGTGATCGGACGCGTCGGATAGGTCTGTGCCGACGCCGGCACGATCGCAAGCATGACGGCAAACGCCGCCGCGTACGCGACCATCTTCATCGGCGTTCTCCGGACGCGCTTCTTGTCCCTCCCGGCAAGCGGGGAGGGGTCAGCTATTCCGCTGCGACGCGCTGCGAGGCGCTCGCGCGCGTCTTCACCACCACCTTGATCGCGTCGTCGATGCGCTCGCGCGCGTATTTGATCGCGGTCGGCAGCTCTTCGAGCGGGAACGTGTGGGTGTGCACCTTGGTGGCGTCGAAACGCTTCTGCGACATGAAGGCCTCGGCGCGATGCGTCGCGCTCTTGCCCTCGCCGCGGATGCCGAAGAGATAGATGTTGTTGCGCACGATGTGGGCGACGTCGACTGGCGTCTCCTCGTGCGGGAACGCCGCGAGGCACACCTTGCCGCCGCGATTGACCATGCGGATCGCGTCGTTCACGGCGTTGGGCGCGCCGGAACACTCGACCACATAGTCGACGCCCTTGCCGCCATTGAGCTTGCGCACCGCCGCGACCGGATCTTCGTTGCGCGCGTTGACGACGTGGTCGGCGCCGAGCTCGAGGCCGATCTTCAGGCGATTGTCGCGCGTGCCGGTGAGGATCACCGGCTGCGCGCCGAGCGCCTTGGCGACCGCGACACCCAGCAAGCCGATCGGTCCGGGGCCGGTGACGACCACGCTCTCGCCGGCGACGAGGCCGCCGAGCTCGGTCAGGCCGTACATCGCGGTGCCGGCGGTGACGACCAGCGTTGCTTCCTCGTCCGACATCGCGTCCGGGATCGCGACCAGCGTGTTGATGTTGTTGACCTGGTACTCGCA
>CAYZMR010000414.1:0-3355 GCA_964479515.1 uncultured Hyphomicrobiales bacterium
CCCTGGAACTGCTCGTAGACCGGACGCGTCGCCTTGATGAACAGCGCCTTGTTCTCCGGCGTGATCTCGTTGACCTGCATCAGAGTCTTGAGCTTGGCGAGCGACGAGGCGATCTCGTTCGGCTGCTCCTTCCATTGCCAATCCATCGCGGTACGCATCGCCTGCGAGACCAGGCCGCGATCATCGGCGGACATTGCGTCCCAGATCCCTTTGTTGATCGAGATGATGAAGATGTCGGTCGTGTGGTTGTCGAGCGAGAGATACTTGGAGACTTCGTACAGCTTGTAGGAGACGAGATCGGGGATCGGGTATTCGAACCCGTCGATCACGCCCTGCTGCAAAGCGACATAGAGCTCGGACGGGTCCATCGCGACCGTGCTGGCGCCAAGCGCACGGAAGGACTGGATGTAGACCTGGCTGTTGATGACACGGATCTTCAGCCCCGCGCAGTCGGCCGGCGTATTGATGGGGCGTACGCGGTTTACGAGATGACGTCCGCCGATCAGCCAGTAACCGATGACCTGGAAGCCGGCCGCCTCGCCGAGCTTGGCGATTTCCTGGCCGAGCTTGCCGCCGATGGCGGGACGCAGACGATCCGGCGAGGCGACGATGTACGGCAGGGTGAAAGCATCGATCGGCTTCATGAATTTCGAATACCAGGCGGGCACGGCCATCGTGATCGGAAGCGAACCGACCTGCACGGCCGACAGCATTTCGGCGATGCTGCCGAGCTGCGAACTCGGATACACCTCAACCTTGATCTTCTGCGACGAGAGCTTGGCGACCTCGTCGCCGAACATCACGCAGGCTCGGTGATAGATCGAATCCACTGGCATCATGCTGCCGAAGCGCAGCACGCGCGCGCGCTGAGCGACCGCCGGTGACGCGACGCTCAACGCGGCCGCTCCACCCACCGCCAGCGCCAGAAAGTCCCGTCGCGCCACTGCGCCGCGGGCATTGCGATGCTCGCCATTCATGACATGTCCTCCCTTTTGGCCGCTTTGGGCCTGCCCATCGGCGTTTCTTGTTCGAGCTGCTTTCAGCCTCCAGTATGCGATTTTCAGTGCAGTCCCACCAGATGCGGAAGCCAAACGGTGATCTGCGGAAACAGGATCACCAGAATGAGCCCCAGCACGAGCACGATGTTGTAGATGAAGCTCGGGCGCATCGTGGCGTTCACCGGCGCCTCGCCGATCGCGCACGCGATGAAGTAGCCGATGCCGACCGGCGGCAGGAAGACGCCGATGCCCACCGCCATCGTCAGCACGATGCCGAACTGCAGCGGATCGATCCCGACGCGGGTCGCGACAGGCAGCAGGATCGGCGCCGCGATCAGCACGGCGGGAAGGCCTTCGAGGACGAAGCCGACGACGATCATCACCACCATGGTGACGAACAGGAACGCCGTCTGGCTGTGCAGCGCCGCAAAGCCGCTCGCGAGCGCGCGTCCGAGTCCGTCGATGACGATCGCCTGCGACAGGAGGTTCGATGCCGCGACCATGAACAGCACCATGCCGGCGGTGAGCGCGGCATCGCGCAGAGCCGTCCAGGCGAGCCTCATCCCGATGCTGTGATAGACGAACAGCGCGGCGGCAAAACCGTAGACGACCGCGAACGTCGCCGACTCCGTCGGCGATGCGATGCCGCCCACGATGCCGCCGACGACGATGACCGGAACCAGAAAAGCCGGGATCGCGGGCGGCGTGCTGCGCAGCGCACGAACAAGGTTGAATGCCTCTCCCTTGCGATACCCATTCCGGCGGCTGCGGATGACGACCGCGACGATCAACGCCAGCGCCAGAACCGCGGCCGGCAGCACGCCCGCGACGAACAGCGAGCCGACCGACAAGGTCGTGATCGAGCCGAGCACGAGCAGCATCAGCGAGGGCGGAATCGTTTCGCCCATGGCGGCACTGGCCGCCAGCACCGCGACCGACTCGGTCGGCGGATAGCCGTAGTGCCGCAACGGCGCCTTCATGACGCTGCCGACGGTCGCGATGTCGGCCGCCTTCGAGCCGCTGACGCCGGAGAAGATGTACATCGCGATGATTTCCGCGATGAGCAGGCCGCCGGTCCAATGCCCGACCCATTCCTGCACCATGTCGACCATCCGGCGCGCCATGCCGGTGACTTCCATCAGCGTGCCCGCCACCATGAAGAACGGGATCGCCAGCAGCACGAAGCTTGCGACGCCGTATTGCAGCGCGGATGGGATGGCGGCGAGCGGCGCGGTGTCGGTGATGACGAAGAACAGGACGCCCGCGAGCGCCAGAATACCGGCGATCGGCGTGCCCGTGAGGAACGCGATGACCAGAATGGGAAGGATCGCGATGAATGGGTCGATGTCGATGTAGCCCTCGGCGTCCGCGAACCGCAATGCCAGCACGACGAGGCCGATGACGACGCCACAGCCGATTCCGGCCAGGACGGCGCGAAGGCTTAGCGCGGCGAGCTTCTCGATCGTGAAGATGCAGCACAGCAAGACGCCGACACCGAGCCAGATCGCGACGAACCCCGATGAGATTTCGAGGACCGGAAGAAGCTGCGTTCGTTGCCCGGCGAAGAATTTCGGAAACGCCGCCAGCGTGACCAGGCAGGTGCCGAGGAAGATCGCAAGGCCGCATGCCTCGAGCGTCTGGCGCTTCGTGCCCTCCGCGCGGTCGATCAGCGCCGTGTAGGCCATGCCGGGCGTGCGGCGGAAGCTCGCCGCGGCGCCGAGAAACGTGATGATCGAGATGAGGATCGCCCAGATATCCGTCGCCCACGGAAAGTCCTGGCCGAGCAGATAGCGGGTGAGCGCGTTCGCGAATGTCGTGACGATGTTGATGATGAGCGAGAGGACGACGAGTGCCTCGACGAGCGTCGCGGTGGAATCGAGCATGCGCCGCCGCGCGATCACGCCACGCCCCCGTCCGGCCTGCATGGCGCGTTTGCGCCGAGCGAATTGCGCGGCGCGACGAAAACCGTCAACGTGCGCATGAAGTCACGGTGGTGGAGACACGATGTCAACGCTCGCACTCGCGGAAAGCCGCATCCACTACGAGGTGCACGGCGAGGGTTATCCGGTTCTCCTGTTCGCGCCTGGCTTTTTGAGTTCGCGCATCGAGCGCTGGCGCACCAATCCGGCCCGACCCGGAGTGGCGCAGGATTTTCTCGATCCGATCGAAGGCCTCTCCGCCGATTTCCGGACCATCGCACTCGACATCCGCAATGCCGGCGAGTCGCGCGGCTCGGTCGGCCCGAACGACGGCTGGGCGAGCTATACAGCCGATCATCTGGCGCTGCTCGATCATCTGCGCATCGAACGCTGCCATGTGATGGGCGCCTGCATCGGCGTGTCGTTCGCGCTCGCGCT
>CAYZMR010000415.1:0-3337 GCA_964479515.1 uncultured Hyphomicrobiales bacterium
GTCATGGCGGTGTGGCCGCGGCTGTCGAGCCAGGCGTCGTAGATCGCCTTCGGCGTCGCCGGAATGACGTCGCTCAGCGTGAAGTCGTAGGCCATGGGCGCGCCCCCCTGAAGCCGCAAGATACGCCGCGACACGGCCGCCGGCCAGTCGTGATGGCGCCGTGGCGGCGATTGCCTTACTGTCGCGCCGGATGGCTTTTCCGAAGCACCAAGGACAGCGCACCGTCATGGCTTCCATCTGCAAGGCCGCGGTTATCGCCGCGGCGCTCGCCTGCTTCGCGGCAGGGAGCGCGCGCGCCGCCGATGATGACGACAAGGATTGCGACGCCCTGATGGAGGAGCTCAAGAGCCTGAGCGAGAGCCTGATGAATGCGGCCGATCCGAAGGGCGTCGGGCCGGTCTGCGCCGCGACCGGGCAACTCCTCGGCGTCCTCAAGGCGAGCCGCGAGGTCGCGTCCGAATGCTACGATGAAGGCATCAAGCGGGACCAAATGCTCATCTCGTTCGACCGGGCCGTCGCCGAGACGGAAAGCAAGATCGGTCAGGTGTGCAAGTGATACGCGGACCCGTGTTGCCGATGGTGCTCGCGGTCTTGACCTTCGGCGCCGCACAGCAAGTCGCGGCCGCGACGTGCCGCGACGACCTGGTCGCGGTGAGCAGCACCGTGGAGCGTACCCGCGCCGAGTTGAAGGACGCCGCGGCGACGGCAAAGTGCGTGGCCTACCGTAAGCACGTCGCGGCGTTGACGCAGGTGCGCGACGTGTTCGCGCGCTGCGACACCGGAACCGACAAGGCCAAGAACGCCGCGCAGGTGGGCGCGACGATCGCCGACATGACCAAGCAGATGCAGGCAAGCTGCAAGAAGTAGCCGGCTAACCGGCCCTTGCGAAAGCGTGGGCGGCTTGCGCACGGCTATCGTCGGGTGAGCCACTTAGGCTTTGCGGATCACCATCTGCTCCAGGAATTCGGGCTCCTGGAGCTTGACGAACTTGACCGCGAACCCTTCCGGAAGATGGCGCACGACGCGGCCGACCGCGTGGCCGACCGCGAGCGGCGTGCCGATCGCCGGCTGGATCTCGGCCGAAACCGCGGCGCCGGAGACCGACATGTCGATCACGAAGCAGCTCGCCGCGTTGCCGTCCGCGAACAGCAGGGTCGAGTGCGGATTTTCCGGGACGATGCGCTCCTGCTCGCGCGCATCATAGACCGCGTGCTTCTGCTGCTGGTCGAGCCAGATGAGCTTGCTCGAGAGCTGCTCGCGCCGCGCGCGGGTGACCTGCAGATCGATGAGGAAGCCGTCCTGGACGACGTCGCTGATCCAGCCGTCGAGCTTGCCGAATTCGCCGAAGTAGGAAATGACGCGCTCGCCGACCGAGCCGATGACCGGGACGGAGACCAGCATCTGCGAGGGAGAGATGCGGCTCGTGCGGCAGGCGAATTCGCGTCGGTTGCCCTTCATGTCGCGCCGGTTGGCGAGGCTGTAACGCCCGCCTAGGCGCAGGTCGAGCGCTTTGCTCTCAAGAAACTGGGCTGCGGACACGGCATTCTGCCTCTGTCGAAGTCGCGCCCGACAATACGGCGGCGAGTTCTTACGAAGCGTGTCGTGCAAATTGTTCCGCAATTTCTGGTTAAGCAGATATTGCAGAAACGCCCATTCCACGGGCATTTCCTGTGACACAGCATTACAACGGCAGGCGCTGCGCGCGCGCTGCAACCTGAGCGTGCGGTAATGCACGTAAATCTGCGAATACGTTTCAGTTTGTGAAATTCAGATAGGTCGCCATTCGTGCCGCCGCCGAGGCGACGAGGCCGCCCAAACGCGGACGGCCTCGACATGACGAGCAGCGACGAGGCTCAGAAGCAGGGACGGCAACGTCCCCAGCGCCAAATGAAGCCGGGACCGCAACGCGGTCCCCAGCCGCGGCAGGCGGCCGGCTTGATCGGCGTGAAGTTCTGCGCGGCGTTCTGGAGCGTGTTTCCACGCAGGCTCTGCGCCTGCGCGGTCAGCGGCATCAAACTCAAGACGAGAAGTGCGGTCGCGGCGAGGATCGATAGCTTGGCCATCTCAAGCCTCCATGCATCGAAGGAGTCGCCCCTGGCAGCGCCGAGATTGTAGACCGGGGAGCCGCCGCCGGCAATTTCCCGAGTGAGGCGCGGCGCGGTGGATCGGGCGCTCGAATCGGGCTACCACGCGAGCAGTCCACGTCCGAGAAGCCCACATCGAGGCGTCATGACCATCATACGGACGATCGCGCTCGCGCTGTTCGCAGCGACGTTGCTTGCGGCGGCGGGCGCGGCCGCGTCCGAGCGCTTGCCGCGCGAAAGCTATGCGCAGTGCAAAAAGCGCATCAGCAGCGTGCCGCCCTGCAACAAGTGGACGCGCGAGTGCGCGCAGCGCTGCGGCTTCGCGTATTGAGGCAACCGGCCTTCTAACTGGGGCGGCCTCACTTCAGTAGGAGGCGATCCCGCCCGACGGCGGTGGCAGGTTCCCGCGTCGATCTTTGGTGATGGATTGGGGCGTCACGTCGAACGCCTTGCACAGCCATACGAGATAGGCCGTGAGCAAAGAGACGAGTTTGCGCATTGGCCGCACTCCGCTTGGTGGAACCAGCCTATCATGACCGCCGATCAAAAGGGACTGGTGGGGTCGAAACGCGTCAACGACCCCGACCAATAAACGAGGCCGCCAACCAGGGCGGCCTCGCTGCAGCGTCTCTCGGTCCAAGCGTTCCGTCAACCGCTGCTGGGGAGCTGGGCGGCAGCCGGCGACGTGCAATTGTTCAATATCGGTTCGCGCGGAGTCTGTTCAAAATTGGACACTTTCAGGCGGTCTCGGTTTGAAAAACAAAAGGGGCCGCCTCGCACATGACGAGGCCGCCGACCAGGGCGCCTCTACTGATCAATCCATTTCGTCAAATTGCAGGGCTCGCATCTGAAGACGGTAGCGCTTGTGGCGCCCCGGCTGACCGGCGGCATTGAAGCAAGCTCGCGCATCGGCGTCGCGCATTTTTCACAGTTCGGAGGCGGCATACGTGATCCATGCATTCCCTCATTTACTAAGGGATTGTATAGGCAATCTGTTCAAATTTGCTCGTTGTGACGGCGGGCTTAGCTCGGCTTCCGTCCGGCCTGCTGCGCACCCGCCGCTTGACCGGCCAGCCTCAGCCATTCGGCCGCCATTTCGCGGTGAACAACACGAGCCTCCCGGTCCGGTAGGAGTTCTGCGACTTTCAAACAGTGCTCGGCATAAGACGCATACGTCATCGCTTGATCTGCTGGTGACGCGGACATGACTCCCCCGAACGGCCGTCTCGCCGGACGGTAAAGTGGGACCTCTA
>CAYZMR010000416.1:0-3336 GCA_964479515.1 uncultured Hyphomicrobiales bacterium
CTCACCCCTCCCTTGCCTCCAGCACCGCCCGGATCGAGATGCGCGACCAAGGCGCCGTGCGCTCGCGAAACGCCAGGTAGCTGGCGTGCACCTTGAGTGCCGCATTGTTGCGCCCGGGAAGCTCGGCCAGCACGCCGGCCGCGATCTTGCGCGCCGCGTTGACGACATCGGCGGGAAACGAGCGGAGCTGCACGTTGTGCCGCTCGGTCAGCGCGACCAGCGCCTCGGCATTGAGCCGCTCCATCTCCGAGAGCGCGAAGCTCGCCTCGGCCGCGCAGGCATGCGCGACGATCGCCTTGAGCTCCGCGTCGAGCCCCTCCCACGCGCGCAGCGACACGATGCACTCGCCGGTGCCGTTGGGCTTGTTGAAGCCTGGCCCGTAATACAGGGGCGCCGTGCGGTAGAGACCGAGCGAGATGTCGGTGCCAGGACCGACGAACTCGGCGGCATCGAGCACGCCGGATTGCAGCGAGGTGAGGATTTCGCCCGGCGGCGTCGTCTGCGGCGTGGCTCCCAGCCGGCGGTAGACCTCGCCGCCAAGCCCGAGCGAGCGGATCTTCAGGCCCTTCACGTCGTCGAGCGATTTGATGTCGCGGCGGAACCAGCCGCCCATGCAGACGCCGGTGTTGCCGCCCATGAACGGCTTCACGCCGAACGGCTGGTAGAGATCGTCCCACAGCGCCTGCCCGCCGCCGGCCTCGACCCAGGCGACGTGCTCGGCGGGGGTCAGCCCGAACGGCACCGTGGTGAAATAGGCCGCGGCCTGCGTCTTGCCCTGCCAGTAGAACGAGGCCGTGTGGCCCATCTCGACGACGTTGCCGCCGACCGCGTCCAGCACCTCGAACGCCGGCACGACTTCGCCGGCCGCCGACACGCTGATCTGCAGCCGCCCGCCCGACATCGCCTCGATCCGCTCGGCGACACGCTCGGCCGACATGCCGGGACCCGGCAGGCGCTTCGGCCACGACGTCACCATGCGCCAGCGCTTGCCTTGCGCGCGCGCGACCGACGGCGCGGCGAGCGCGCCGGCGAGGACGCCTCCGCTGGACACGAGATTGCGGCGTGTGAGGCCCATGACGCGCTCCTACCACCAGGCGTGAAAATGATGCACCGGGCCGTGGCCTTGCCCGATGTCGAGCTGGTCGGCCGCGCCGATCGCCGAGGTGACATAGTCCTTGGCCTCCGCCGCCGCCTCGGCAAGCCGCCGGCCCTTGGCCAGACCCGCGGCGATCGCGGCAGAGAGCGTGCAGCCGGTCCCGTGCGTGTTCTTGGTCTCGAAGCGCAGCGCAATGAGCCGCGCGACGGCTTCGCGCGTGACCAGCAGGTCGATGGACAGCGTGCCGCCCGCGTGCCCGCCCTTGATCAGCACCGCGTTGGCGCCGAGCCCGAGCAGTCGTTCGGCCTGCGCGCGCATCTCGTCTTCGGATTGCGCAAGCGGCGCGTCAAGCAGCGCCGCGGCCTCGGCAAGATTTGGCGTGATGACGAGCGCGCGCGGGAACAATTCGCGCTTGAGTACCTCAATCGCCTCCGGCGCCAGCAGCCGGTCGCCGGACGTCGCCACCATCACGGGATCGAGCACCACGAGGCTCTGCTTCCAGCGGTCGAGCCCGGCGGCAACGGCCTCGATCGCGGCGGGCACCGACAGCATGCCGATCTTCACGGCGTTCACCTTGAGATCGGAGAACACCGCGTCGATCTGCGCGGTGATGAAGTCCGCCGGCACGTCGTGGATCGCCGAGACGCCGCGCGTGTTCTGCGCGGTGAGCGCGGTGATCACGCAAGCGCCGTAGACGTCGAGCGCCGAGAACGTCTTCAGGTCGGCCTGGATGCCGGCCCCGCCGCTCGAGTCCGAGCCCGCGATGGTGACGGCGATGGGGGTCATTCACCGGCTCCGCAAGGCGGCATCGACGATCGCGCGCAGCTCGCGCGCGGCAGCCTCCGGATCGCCACGCATCGACAGCGCCGAGATCACCGCGACGCCGTCGGCGCCGGCCGCGATCACGTCGCGCGCATTGCTCGCATCGATCCCCGCGATGCCGCAGATCGGCAGGTCGCGCCTGCGCCCACGGAATGCCGCAACGATCGCCGCAAGGCCCGCGACCCCGATCGGCGGGTTGGGGTTGTCCTTCGAGGTTGTCGCATAGACGCCGCCGACGCCGACGTAATCGAGCGCATCGATCGGCGCGGCTTCGGCCAGCGCCACGCTCTTGATCGAGAGCCCGATGATCGCGTCGGGTCCGAGCAGCCGCCGCGCATCTTCCACGCGCATGTCGTCCTGCCCGACATGCACGCCGTCCGCTTGCGCGACCAGCGCCACGTCGACGCGGTCATTGATGACCAGCGGCACGCCGGAGCCCGCGAGCGCGGCATGAATCGCCCTCGCCTCCTCGATCATGCGCCGTGTGCTGCCATGCTTGTCGCGCAACTGGATCAGCGTCGCGCCGCCGGCGACGACCGCGCGGGCGAGATCGACGAGCGAGCGCCCGTTGGCGCGCTCGGGATCGACGATGGCGTTGAGGCGCAGGTCGACCATTCAGGTCACCCTCGCGGTCTGCATCAGCGTGTCGCGGTCGAGCAGATAGAGCGCATCGATGATCCCGCTCGCGAGACTGCCGGGCCCGCTCGCGCGCGCGCCCGCGACCTCGCCCGCCACGTCGAAGGCGAGCAGCGCCGCCGCGGTCGCGGTCAGGGGGTCGCTCTCGACCGCGAGAAACGCGGCCGTGAGCGCGGACGCCGCGCAGCCCATCGCGGTGACGCGCGCCATCAACGGATGCCCATTCTCCAGCGCGACGTGGCGCGCGCCGTCGGATACGAGATCGATCCGGCCGGTGAGCGCGATCACGGCGAGCGTGTCGAGCGCATAGCGCATCAGCGCGCCGCCGTCCGGCTCCTTGCCGGCAAGCGCGGCGAATTCCGCGCGGTTGAGGCGGACCGTACGCGGCCTGTGCGCCAGAAGCGACTTGGCATAGGCCGCGCGCGGTTCCGAGCGGTCGATGAACACCGGATCGAGCACCCAGGGCATGCCCTCGTCGGTCGCCACCTCGAGCGCGGCGGCCACCGCCTCGCGCCGCTCCGCATCGAACGTGCCGAGATTGACGAGCAGCGCGTCGGCGCTCGCGACGAAGCCGCCGATCTCCTCGGCGGCGAGCGTCATCGACGGGACGGCACCGGCCGCGAGCAGCACGTTCGCGGTGAACGCCTGCGCGACGCTGTTGGTGATGCAGTGGACGCGCGGCGCCCGCGCGCGCAGGCGCGCCAGAATGTCGGCGGTGACGGATGACAGTTCGCTCAGCGGCGCGTGCATCTCAAGCTCCCTCCGCCGGCATGACCCGGATC
>CAYZMR010000417.1:0-3336 GCA_964479515.1 uncultured Hyphomicrobiales bacterium
AGCGGTCGAGGAAGGTGACGGCGAGCTCGGACTTTTTCAGCCAGTCGTCGTCGGAGGTCTCGCGGAAGGCCGGGACAGCGAGCGCCAGCATCACGACGAGCCCGCCGAGCCCGATGGTGGCAGCTTCCGAGAGCGGTTCCACGACCAGCCAGCGGCGCCAGCCGGCAACGTGGAAGCGGTCCATGAAGGCCGAGAAACGCTCGTAATACTCGCGCAGCCAGCGCGCGCTCAGATAGACCGACGAGTCCAGGCGCGAGTCGAAATCAAGCAGGAAGCGCTTGAACTTCAACTTGAAGCCTTGGTTGGACGGGTCGCGCAAACAGCTCTCCCAGGCATCGCGTGCGGGCAAAACGCCCGTCCCGGACCGCCCGGGACGCAAGGCATTCACCCGCCTCTGTGGCCGCCCGAAGGCGGCACACACCAATCCTTGGCCGGCGGAGGCCCCGATTCCGCCAACCTGTCAGTCCGTTCAGCTATCTAGCCGGTTCGCGGGCGGCCGCCAATGGCCGCAGCGCAACAGGGTGAAGGGAAAAGGCACTGCTGCGTGAGAGCTGCGCGCGCTGGCGGCACAACCGGAACTTGCCACACTGCGACTCCCGGTTAAATTTCTGTTGAATTTCGGCGCCAACCGCAAGGCGATCCTTTAAGCCGGCGTAGACTGGAGGCCGGACAGACTCATGTCGTCCGGCCGACGATGGGGCCGCATCCTTCTGGAAACGACGGCGGGGCCTGCATGACGTCGCAGAGCGGCTCGGCACATCAGGGCAGCTTGCTCGATGACGGCGACCTCGGGCGGGATTGGCTCGACCCCGCCGCCGATCCGTCGGCTGCCGGCGCGTCGAAGCCGGTCTTCACGCTCGCCCAGATCATCACGCAGGTGACGACCTCCTGGGGCGGCGGCGACACGGATACGCACAGTTGGACCGGCACAAGCACCGTCACCTATGCGGTGCCGAACGCGGCGCCGACCAACGGATCGAATTCGCCGGAGTCCTCCGGCCTGGTCGTGATGACGACCCACGAGAAGACGACCGCCGAGCTCGCATTCAAGCTGTGGGACGATCTCATCCCCATCACGCTGAGCGAGACGACCAGCACACGCGCCAACATCACGTTCAACTACTCCACCACGACGGTCAGCGACGGCACCTACACCAAGGGCTTCGGGACGAGCGACACGAGCACGCACGACAAGATCACCGCCGCACAGGTTTGGATCGACGCCAACGCGTCATGGCCGTCTAACCAAAGCTCGGCCATCGCGCCTGAGAGCTACGGCACCGCGACCTACATCCATGAAATCGGCCACAGCTTGGGTCTGTCGCATCCCGGAACCTACGATGCCGGGTCGGGAGGCGCGATCACCTACGCCAACGACGCCGTCTATGCCCAGGACAATCGTGAGTACACGGTCATGTCCTATTTCGGCGGCTACAACACCACGACGAACGCCTGGACCCAGGATGGCACCACGCTGAGTTGGCTATATCCCGACACCCCGATGGTCGACGACATCGCGGCGGTCCAGTCGCTCTACGGCGCCGACACGACCACGCGCACCGGCAACACGACTTACGGCTTCAACAGCAGTTTCGCCGCGAGCGATCCCGAGAAAGCCGTCTATGACTTCTCGCTGAACACCCATCCGATCTACACGATCTGGGACGCCGGCGGGAACGATACGCTGGATTGTTCGGGCTATGGCGGCGCGCAGACGATCGATCTCACGCCGGGCGACTATTCCTCCGTCGACGGCATGAACGGCAACGTCGCGATCGCCTTCAACTGCATCATCGAGAACGCGATCGGCGGCGCCGGCAACGACATCATCGTTGGCAACAGCGCCGACAACATCCTGCGCGGCAATGGTGGCAACGACACGATCGACGGCGGCGCTGGTACCGACAGCGCGATCTTCTCCGGCCCTCGCTCCGCCTACACGCTGACGGCGCTGAGCGGAAACGGTGTCAGCGTGGTCGGCCCCGACGGCACCGACACGCTCACGAACATCGAGAAACTGGTCTTCGACGATCAAACGGTCACGTGGCCTCCCGTGACGCATCCTGATTTGGATGCCGTCGGTCTCAGCCTCGGCGCGACGTCCCTCTTCGTCGGCGCCAGCACGACGGTGAGCTACACCATCGGCAATCTGGGGGACGGCGCGGCCGGCGCCTCGACGGTCGGCATCTACAAGTCGAGCGACGCGACCTTCGATGCCTCCGACACGCTGCTCGCGACGCACGCGACGAGCGCGCTGGCAGCGGGGGCTTCCGTTAACGATAGCTTTGCCGTGACGCTGTCCGACGCCGGCACCTACTATCTGCTCGCGGTCGCCGACTACAACGGACAGATCGCGGAGAGCAACGAGGGCAACAACTCCTCCAACGCCGTGCAGGTCACCGTGACGGCGTCGCCGGACCTTACGGCTTCACACGTCGGTGTCTCGGATACGGGGCCTGTTCCCGGGGAGCACGAGACCGTCACCTATCAAATCGACAATTTAGGGAACGGTGCGGCGGGGAGCTTCGAGGCTGGGGTGTATCTGTCGACCGACGCGATCATCTCGACCGACGATACGCTGCTCGGATCGCAGCTCTTCGCATCTCTGTCCGCGAACGCCTCGATCGCGAGTAGCCTCGATGCGGTCTTGCCGAGCGGGCTCGCTCCCGGGACGACCTATTACCTCGGCGTCATCGCGGACGACTTGCATCAGGTCGGCGAAGTCAACGAAGGCGACAATGCCTCCGCGGGCGTCGCGATCACGATTCCCCTTGGCCTCTTCGGCGGGCCCGGGCCGGACGGTCTTGCCGGCGGGCCTGGAGACGACCTGATCAACGGCAACGGCGGCGACGACAGCATCACCGGCGGGGCGGGCAACGACACCATCAGTGGCGGACCCGGCAACGACGCGATCGGCGGCAATGCCGGCAACGACACCATCACCGGCGACGACGGCAACGACACGCTCGGCGGCGATGATGGCAACGATCATCTCGATGGCGGCGCCGGCAACGATGTGCTGTTCGGCGGCGCCGGCGATGACGAGCTTCACGGCGGCACCGGCGACGACATCATCGTCGGCATGGACGGCAACGACGCCATCTCCGGCGAGGACGGCAACGACGTTGCCAACGGCGGGGCCGGCAACGACGTCATGAGCGGCGGCGCGGGCGACGACAACTTCGGCGGCGGCGCCGACAATGACACGATCACCGGCGACGATGGCAACGACCAACTCTGGGGCGAGGACGGCAACGACAATCTGAACGGCGGCGCGGGCAACGACGCGGTCGATGGCGGCGCGGGCGACGACCAGCTCGGCGGCGGTGCCGGCGA
>CAYZMR010000418.1:0-3333 GCA_964479515.1 uncultured Hyphomicrobiales bacterium
ATGCAGGCGATCCTGCTCGAAATGGCGGCCGCCAAGGAGTTCGGCCAGCCGAATTACGAGCAGCTCGATCCGCTCACCGTATCGATGGGCCACCCCGATGCGTTCGCGGCGCTCAATTCGGGAACGGAGGTCGGCAGCCACTTCTCCTCCGCGCCGTTCCAATACCGCCAGCTCAAGATGCCGGGCTATCACCAGGTGGTGAGCTCATACGACATCATTGGGCCGCACTCGGTGAGCTGCATCTCGATGACCACGAAATTCCATGACGGCAATCCGAGGATGGTCGCGGCGCTGCTCGGCGCCATGAAGGAGGCGACCGCCTGGATCAAGTCCGACAAGAAGGCCGCGGCGGAAGCCTATCTGCGCGTCACCAAGGACAAGATGCCGGTCGAGGAACTGATGGCGATGCTGGATGATCCCAACATCGTCATCACCATCGTGCCGAAGGGCGCCGACAAGATCAGCGAGTTCCTGGCCAAGGTCGGGCGCGTGAAGGGCAAGCCTGACCGGTGGGAGGATTATTACTTCGGCGATGTGGATAAGTTGACGGATTGATCTCCTCAGCCGTCACCCTGAGGAGCGAGCGAAGCGAGCCTCGAAGGGCGACGGCGCTTGCTCCGAACGTGTGGCCATCCTTCGAGGGCCGCTTCGCGGCCACCTCAGGATGACGGCGGAAGTTGCGGCGTCACGTCGCCCACTTCGCCTTGCGCTTCTCCAGAAACGCCATCACGCCCTCCTGCCCCTCCGGCCCGCGCAGGCAGGCCGCGAATGCGTCGGCCGATTGCTCCAGCAACTCCTCGCGCGGCGTCGTGCGGCTCGCGAGCAGGAGCCGCTTGGTCGCCGCATTCGCGCCCGGCGCGCAGCGCGCGATGCCGGCGAGCACGTGGGCGAGCGCAGCGTCCAGCGCCGCGGTGCCGGCGCAGGCCTGATCGACCAGCCCGATGCGCTCGGCCTCGCGGCCGTCGAACCGGTGGGCGGTGAGCGCAAGCCGCCGCGTGCGCGCGACGCCGATGCGCGCCGCGACGAACGGCGCGATCTGCGCCGGCGGAACGCCGAGCGTCGTCTCGGAGATCGAGAACTTCGCATCCTCCGCGGCGAGCACGACGTCGCCGCCGCACATGAGGCCGAGCCCGCCGCCATAGGCCGCGCCTTCCACGACCATCACGATCGTCTGCCGCAATGCCTCGAAGCGCGCCATGATCGCGCCGAAGCGGCGATTATGCAGCGCGATCGCGTCCCGCTCGCCCGGCTTCGGCGCGGGCGTCGAGAACATCTCCTTGAAGCCGTTGATGTCGCCGCCCGAGCAGAACGTGCCGTTCGCGCCGCGGATCACGGCCGCGCGGATGTCCGGCGCTTCACCCAGCAGGTCGGTCACCGCGGTCAGATCGCGGACCATCGCCTTGCCGAGCGCGTTCTTCGTTTCCGGCCGGTTGAGCGTGACGTGGAGAATGCCGTTGCGGCGTTCCAGCAGCAGCGTTTCGAGCGTCGGCAAATCGGTCATCAGTGATTCTTCTTCTGCCCCGGGAGCGTGCCCATGCCCTTGCAGATGATGGAGAGCATGACCTCGTCCGCGCCACCGCCGATCGAGGTCAGCCGCGAGTCGCGATACATGCGCGAGATTTCGCTCTCCGTCATGTAGCCCATGCCGCCCCAATATTGCAGGCAGCCGTCGGTGACTTCGCGCAGCAGCCGCCCGGCGGTCAGCTTCGCCATCGAGGCGAGCTGCGTGACGTCCGCGCCGCCGATGTATTCCTCGACCGAGCGATAGACCAGCGAGCGCAACAGCTCGACCTTGGTCTCGAGCTCGGCGAGGCGAAAGTGCACCACCTGATTGTCCAAGATGCTCTTGCCGAACGCGTGACGCTCGGCCGTGTACTCGATGGTCATGCGGATCGCGCGCTCCATCTTCATGAGGCCCGCGGCCGCGGCCCACAGCCGCTCTTCTTGAAATTGCTGCATCTGATAGATGAAGCCCATGCCTTCCTCGCCGATGCGGTAGCGCTGCGGCACGCGCACGTCCTGAAAGAAGATCTGCGCGGTGTCGGAGGCGCGCATGCCGAGCTTGTCGAGCTTGCGCGCGATCTCGACACCCTTGGTCTTCATCGGCAGGCAGATCAGCGACTTGTTGCGGTGGACCGGGCCGTCGCCGGTGTTGGCGAGCAGGCACATCCAGTCGGCCTGCGTGCCGTTGGTGGTCCACATCTTGCCGCCATTGATGACGTAATCCGCGCCGTCTTTTTTCGCGGTCGTTTTGATCGACGCGACGTCGGAGCCCGCGCCCGCTTCCGATACGCCGAGGCAGGCGACGTACTCGCCCGAGATGCTGGGCTTTAAAAATTCATCGCGCAGCTCGTCCGAGCCGTGCTTGGTCAGCGCCGGCGTCGCCATATCGGTCTGCACGCCGATCGCCATGACCGAGGAGGCGGATTTCGCGGCGCCGAGCGCCTCGCAGAACGCGATCTCGTAGGAGTAATCGAGCCCCTGCCCGCCGAACTTCTCCGGCTTGTGAATGCCGAGCAGGCCCTGCCTCCCCATCTTCCGGAACAGCTCGTGCGCCGGGAAGATGCCGGCCTCCTCCCATTCCTCCGCGTGCGGATTGATCTCGGCCTCGACAAAGCGGGTGACCGAGGTCATCAGCGCGCGGTGCTGTTCGGTGTAGAGCATCGTTTCCGTCCCGTTGCTGGGCGCGAGCGTAGCGCGCGAGCCCGGATTCCATAAACCCAAATTCGGCGTTTACCAAGCATTTGCTTGGTAAACCGTCGTGAGCCTGCTAAAGCCTGTGCGGCAACTCTTTTCGTCATGTCGCGTCATCATGGCAGCCTCGTATCAGTCGATCTTCCGCGCGCGCCTGTTCGCCGGGCAAGCCGGCATCGTGACCGGCGCGGGCAGCGGCATCGGGCGCGCCGCCGCGCATGAATTGGCTGCGCTCGGCGCGCGCGTCGCGCTGGTCGGCCGCAGGCCGGAGAAGTTAGATACTGTCGCGCGCGAGATCACGGAAGCCGGCGGCAGCGCGACGTGCCACCCAGCCGACATCCGCGAGGAGGAGCGCGTGCGCGAGGTGGTGCGCGCGGTGCTCGCGAATTTCGGCCGGCTCGATTTCCTGGTCAACAATGCGGGCGGGCAATTCTCCGCGCCGCTGGAGAAGATTTCGCAGAAGGGCTTCGACGCCGTGGTGCGCACCAACCTCACCGGCGGCTTCCTGATGGCGCGCGAAGCCTACACACAATCGATGAAACAACACGGCGGCGCGATCGTGAACATGATCGCCGACATGTGGAACGGCATGCCGAACATGGGCCATTCGGGCGCGGCGCGCGCCGGCATGCTCAACTT
>CAYZMR010000419.1:0-3331 GCA_964479515.1 uncultured Hyphomicrobiales bacterium
ACCAGGTCGCGTAGGTGGAGAACTTGTAGCCGCGGCGGTACTCGAACTTGTCCACGGCCTTCATCAGGCCGATGTTGCCTTCCTGGATCAGGTCGAGGAACTGCAGGCCGCGGTTGGTGTATTTCTTGGCGATCGAGATGACGAGGCGCAGGTTCGCCTCCACCATCTCCTTCTTGGCCTGGCGCGCCTCGCGCTCGCCCTTCTGCACCATGTGGACGATCTTGCGGTACTCGCCGATCTCCAGGCCGGTCTCGCTCGCGAGCGTCTGGATGTCGCCGCGGATCTGCTTGATGCGGTCCTTTTCCTTGGCGACGAAGTTCTTCCAGCCCTTGGCGGAGAGATGGGCCACGCGGTTGAGCCAGCGCGGGTCGAGCTCGGCGCCCTGGTGCGTGACGAGGAATTCCTCGCGCGCGACGCCGTAGCTCTCGGCGAGCCGCATCAGGCGGCCCTCGTAGGAGACGATGCGCTTGTTGATGTCGTAGAGCTGCTCGACCAGCGAATCGATGCGCGCCTGGTTGAGCCGCAGCGACTTCACCTCGATGATGATCTCGTCCTTGAGCTTCTTGTATTTGCGCTCCTGCGCGGGCGAGAGCGTCTCGTTCTGCAGGCGGTTGGCGATGTCCTGGTCCTGGAGCCGGCGCAGCCGCTTGTAGGTGTCGGCGATGCCGTCGAAGGTCTCGAGCACCTTCGGCTTGAGCTCCGCCTCGATCTGCGCGAGCGGCAGCGAGCCCTCCATGTCCTCGTCGTCGAGGTCGCTTTCGCTTGGGGGCGCGCCTTCGGCCGCGCCCTCCTCGCCCTCGCGGCGCTCGGGCGTCGCGGGCTTGAACGGCGTCGCGGACGGCGGCGCCGACGGCGGCGCGATGATCGAAGGCGCCGGCATCGCGGCCGCGCCGATCGCGCCAGCCACGCCCTCGCCCGCCGGCGCGATCGCGCCCGGCGCTCCCGGAACCCCGGGCACGCCCGGGTTCGCCATGCCCTTCACGGCATCGGGGCCCGCATAGGTCGCTTCCAGGTCGATGATGTCGCGCAGGAAGATCTTGTTGTCGTTGAGCTCGTCGCGCCAGATGATGACGGCCTGGAACGTGAGCGGGCTCTCGCACAGCCCCGCGATCATCGCCTCGCGGCCGGCCTCGATGCGCTTGGCGATCGCGATCTCGCCCTCGCGCGAGAGCAGCTCGACCGAGCCCATCTCGCGCAGATACATGCGCACCGGATCGTCGGTGCGCTCGC
The DNA here is from genome assembly GCA_964479515.1 of uncultured Hyphomicrobiales bacterium. Lineage (GTDB taxonomy): Bacteria > Pseudomonadota > Alphaproteobacteria > Rhizobiales > Xanthobacteraceae > PALSA-894. Next base: position 1,231 of record CAYZMR010000419.1, read on the forward strand.
CCGGCTCGGATTTCTTGGTTTCGGCGACCGGCTTCTGCGAGACCTCGACGAGATCGCCGCCGGCGTCATCGTCGTCGTCGTCCTCCTCGCGGTTCTCCTCGTCCTGCTCGGCCTCCTCGGACTCCACCACGTTGATGCCCATGTCGTTGAGCATCGCCAGCACGTCCTCGATCTGCTCGGAGGTGACCTCCTCGGAGGGCAGCACGTCGTTGAGCTGCTCATAGGTGACGTAGCCGCGCTTCTTGGCGTTCTTGATCATCTTGCGGACGGCGGCGTCCGAAAGGTCGAGCAACGGTGAGTCGGTGGTCTCGCCGGCGTCCTTGTCGGCGGCGCCCGCGGCGGCGTTCGCGGCGGTCTTGGCCGCCGTCTTGATCGCTACCGCCTTGATGGCCTCGACGTTGCTGATCGGCGCCTTGCCGTTGCCGGCCTTCGAGGCCTTATCGGTCAGCTTCGCGCCCGGCTTCGCGGCGGCGCCTTTCGCGGCGGGCTTGGCCACGACGCGCGGCTTCTCGGGCGGCCGCTTGGCCGTGTGTTTCGCAGGCGCCTGCTTGGTCTTCGTCTTTGCTGCCGTCTTGGATGCCATAATCGTCCTCTGCGCCGCCCCTCGGGGTCCGGCGTATAGAATAAAGGTGCCCTGTTACCTGCACCAGCGAATCGAGGTCCGCAGTCTCGGGCCGGCCGCTTAAGCCGGCCTTAACCATGGGACAACGGACCAAACCGACTTTCGAGACCCCTCCCGCGCGTGCCCGGCACGGCGCGAAAAACATCCCCCTATACTATGTGGGGAGTCTCGGTTTTTTCCCGAGCGGCCCGCCGGAGCCCAACTTGGCTCCTAAAACGTCCGGACCGGGCGGCCCGAAGGCACCCCGAACCCGTCGATCAGCGCCTCGGCGCCCTCAAGCGCCGAAAGACGCGTCTGGACGTCCCGCAGCCAGGCGAGGTTCTCCTCGCTCGTCTCGGCGCCCAAGGCAGCTTCGGCATCTTTGAGCTCTCTATGTAACGTCCGCGACTTGCGATGCAAGCTGACGACGTGGGTCCACCAGCGCGCAACGTCCTCTTCGGCGGCGCCCGGGCGCGCCGGCCAATCCGACTGATGCGTGACCGCGGCCTCTATCCGCGCGAGCAGGGCTCCGAATCCGCCCGCCCTGAGCGCATCCTGGATCGCCGCCGTGGTCAGCAGGTGGCTCGCCGCCGCGTCGAGGATCGCCCGCCGCAGTCGGTCGCCGTCGGGGTGGCGGAACTCGAGCCCCGCCAGGTCCTCCGCATGGGTTTCGAGGAGCCACGGGTGATTGATCGCCGCGAGCAGGATCAAGGCCTCGCGTGACGGCAGGGAACTGCGCGCACCACGCACGATCTGGCTGGTCGCAAGCTTGGCGCTCGACGCGCCGAGCACCTCACGCGGCGAACCCGGCCGGCCGCCGCGCTTGCCGGCTCCCCAGCGGTCGGACTTGTCGCGGAAGGCGCCGCCCTCGTGGCGCCGTGGCGGCGGGTCGCGCCGCTCGGCGGGCGCGAACAGCCGGGCGATCCGCGCCTCCAGGTCCTGGCGGTAATATTTGCGCACCGAGGCGTCACCGATCGCTGCCGTCACCTCGGCCATGCGCTGGTCGAGCGCGGCGCGGCGTTCCGGCGTGTCGAAACCGCCGCCCTCGGTCTCGCGCAGCCACAGCATCTCGGCGAGCGGGCGCGCCGAGGCGAGCACGTCGGCGACCGCCTCGCGCCCGCCGGAGCGCACGAGATCGTCGGGGTCCTGGCCCTCCGGCAGCGTCGCGAATTTCAGGCTCTTGCCCGGGCTGATATGCGGCAACGCGAGATCGACCGCCCGGTAGGCCGCGCGGCGCCCCGCCCCGTCGCCGTCGAAGCAGAGCAGCGGCTCGTCGGCCATTTTCCACAACAGCGCGAGCTGGTCTTCGGTCAGCGCCGTGCCGAGCGGCGCGACGGTCGCCTCGTAACCGGCCGTCACCATGGCGATCGCGTCGACATAGCCTTCGACCACGATCAACTGAGCGCCCTGGTGCGCGGCCTGACGCGCCGTGGCGGCGTTGTACAGCATGCCACCCTTGTGGAAGAGCGGCGTCTCGGGCGAGTTGAGATACTTCGCCGC
>CAYZMR010000420.1:0-3323 GCA_964479515.1 uncultured Hyphomicrobiales bacterium
CGGTGTCGATCTTGTCGGGCGCCGCGAGCGGGCCGGCGCCGATCACGCCGTTCTCCGACTGGATGATCACGTCGATGTCGGGATGGATGTAGTCCGAGACATGCACCGGCAGGCCGAGGCCGAGATTGACGACCTGGCCGTCGCGGATGTCCTGCGCGGCGCGCCACGTGATCTGCAGGCGGTTGAGCGGGGTCATGATACGGCCACCACGCGGTCGATGTAGACGCCGGGCAATTGCACGTCGCGCTGCGCGATCGGTGCGTCGGTCACGGCGCGCACCTCGGCGACGGCAAGCTTCGCCGCCGTCGCCATTACGGGACCGAAATTCATCTGCGCGTAGCGGAAGGTGAGATTGCCGTAGCGGTCGGCGGTGTCGGCGCGCACCAGCGCGAGGTCGCCGGCGATCGCGGGTTCGAGCACGTAGTCGCGCTCGCCGAAGCGGCGCATTTCCTTGCCTTTCGTCAGCTCAGTGCCGAAGCCGACCGGCGTGAAGAACGCCGGGATGCCGGCGCCCGCCGCGCGGATGCGCTCGGCGAACGTGCCCTGCGGCACGCATTCGAGCTCGATCCTGCCTTCCATCCAGCGGCTCTCGAACGCGGACGGATCCTTGGTGTGGCCACGGGCGGCCGTGCAGATCACCTTGCGCACCAGGTTCGCGTCGATCAGCTCATGCGTGAGCGAGTAGCGATGCGTCGCCGAATTGACGACCAAAGTCAGGTCCTTGGGCCCAAGCTCGCGCAATGCGCGAATGAGCGCGTTGGGGAATCCGGCGCCGCCAAAGCCCGAGATGAAGACCGTCGCCCCGTCGCTGACGCCTTCGAGCGCCTGCGCGGTCGTGGCGACCCGCTTGTCGATCGGCATTCCGTCCCTGCCCCGTTTTTCTTCTTCTATCACTCGGCATTCACGCCGGCCATGACGAAAGGTGGGAGGGGCCATGACTTGTCCCGGCGTCACGTTTGGTGACAAGCTCGCTGAGGGATAGGAAACGCCATGCAGGACATGCTGCTGCATTGGTCACCGCGCTCGCCGTTCGTGCGCAAGGTGATGATCGTCGCGCACGAGCTCGGCCTCGCCGACCGGCTGCGCACGGTGCGCACCGTCGTCGCGGCGGCGACGCCCAATCTGGAACTGATGAAGGAAAATCCGCAGAGCCGGTTGCCGACCTTGCGGCTCGCTGACGGCACGGTGCTCTATGACTCGCCGGTGATCTGCGAATATTTCGATTTCCTGCGCGGCGGCGCCAAGCTGTTTCCGACGGCGCCGGCGGAACGCTGGACCGCGCTTCGCCGCCAGGCGCTCGGCGACGGCATGCTCGATACGCTGTTGACGTGGCGCACCGAGCAGTTGCGCCCCGCCGGGCGGCGCTCGGCGGAGCATATCGACGCCTGGAGGCTGAAAACCATCACATCGGTCGGCGCGCTGGAGGACGAGGCGGATGCGCTTGCGTCGTCGGCGTTCTCGATCGGCCACATCGCGCTTGGTGTCGCGCTCGGCTACATCGATTTCCGCTTCGCCGAGCTCGACTGGCGCAAGCCCCATCCGCGCATCGCGGCCTGGCACAAGACCTTCAACGCGCGCCCTTCGGTGCGAGCAAACGAGCCGAAGGATGATTGAGGCGCAGCGATGATCCACCACCACGCTGTCGGCGACGCGCGCATCACCGGGGTGATCGAATATTCCGGGCCGACGCACGATCCGGCGTTTCTCTATCCGGCGATCGACAAGGCCGAGCGCGACGCGGTGCTCAAGGCGAACGCGAGCTGGCTTGCGCCGAACCACTACGTGCCGCACCTCGACCGGCTGATCGTCACGATCCAGCTCTGGGTGGTGCACGCGGGCGGCAACGTGATCATCATCGACACCGGGGTCGGCAATCGAAAGCCACGACCCGCCGAGCGCATGGATCGGCTCAATACGTTGGTCATGCCGTGGCTCGAAGCCGCAGGCGCCGGGCCCGATCAGGTGACGCATGTGGTGATGACCCACATGCACACCGATCATGTCGGCTGGAATACGGTCGAGAAGGACGGCCAATGGGTGCCGACCTTCCCGAAGGCGCGCTATCTCTTCCCCAAGGACGAATTCGATTACTGGCAGGCGCAGTACGACAAGGGCGATAAGGCCATCAATGGGGGCTCGCACGTCGATAGCGTGCTGCCGATCCTCGACGCGGGTCTCGCCGACTTCATGGACGGCAAAAGTGAGGTCGCGGGCTGCCTCGCGCCCGAGCCGGTGCCCGGTCACGCGCCCGGCATGCTGTCGTTTCGTATCCGCTCGCGCGGCGAGGAAGGCATCTTCACCGCCGACATCATGCACAACGCGATCCAGATCGCGCGGCCCGACTGGAACGACCGCTACTGCCTCTGGCCCGACAAGGCGCTCGCCTCGCGCGCTTCCGTGCTCGCCCGCGCGGCCGAGCGCGGCGCGCTGATCATGCCGATGCATCTCGGCAGCCCCTATTGCGGCTATGTGCGCCGGCAGGGCGAGGGCTACGCGTTCGAGCCGGCGGCGTGACCATGGCGGATTATTCGGTGCGCAACGTCGTGAAGGAGAAGCTCGCGCGCAACGAGATCGTCGCCTCGATGACGGTGCGGCTGACGCGCTCAATCGAGATCGCGCGGCTTGCCGCGAGCGCGGGCTTCGACACGCTCTATGTCGATCTGGAGCATTCGAGCCTGTCGCTGGAGACGACGAGCCAGATCTGCATCGCCGCGCTCTCGGTCGGCATCGCGCCGTTCGTGCGCGTGCCGCAGCTCGACTTGATCCAGCGCGTGCTCGACGGCGGCGCGCTCGGCATCATCGCGCCGGATATCCGTTCGGCCGAGGAGGCGCGCGAAGTCGTCAAGCGCGCCAAATATCCGCCGCTCGGCGAGCGTGGCTATGGCAGCGGGCTTGCGCAGTTCGGATTCCGCAGCCCGCCGGCGAGCGAGCACTATCGCGTGCTGAACGATGCCACGATGGTGATCGTGCAGTTCGAATCCGCCGCGGCGGTCGCGCACGCGGACGAGATCTTCGCCGTCGAGGGCGTCGACATGGTGCTGTTCGGCACCAACGATCTGACCGCCGACTTAGGGATCCCGGGCGAATACGAGCACGCCCGCGTGCGCGAGGCCTACGCGACGGCGATCGCGGCGGCGAAGCGGCACGGCAAGCATGTCGGTGTCGGCGGGCTCGCCTCGCGGCCGAAGCTCACGGCGGAGTTCGTCAAGATGGGCGCGCGTTACGTGTCGACCGGGACAGACCTCGGATTTCTGCTGAGCGCCGCGACCGAGCAGGCGAGGCAGGTGAGGGCGCTCGCAACGTAGCTCAACCGTCATCCTGAG
>CAYZMR010000421.1:0-3323 GCA_964479515.1 uncultured Hyphomicrobiales bacterium
TTCACTCCGGAACCGGCACGTCGAACGTGTTGAGCGTGATCGAGACGAGACAATACACGCCGATCAGATACGACAGTTCCGCCGCGCCCCGCGCGCCGAATTGCTCGATGGCGGCCCGATAGGTCAGTTCAGGCAGCACGCCGCCATTCACCAACGCGGAGGCGACGTCATAAGCCACGGCCTCCGGCCGCGTGAGATCGGCGGGCCGCTGGCCCGCCACAATGGTCGCGAGCTTCTCGTCGGAGAGGCCGCGATGCTCGGCGACGATCACATGGGCATAGAGCTCGTATCCCGAGCGGAAATGCGCGCCGGTCACCAGAATGGCGACTTCGCGCACGGCGGGCGGCAGCGACGGGCTCGCCACCATCGCCTTGACCAAGTCCCAGACCGGATGCCCGAATTTCGGTTCGTGCAGCCAGGGGTTCCATGGTCCGAGAAGCGCGCCGTCGTCGCGAATGTTGACGAAGCCCTGGAAGTTTGCCGCGATGCCGGCGCGCATGTCGTCATAGAGCGGCTTCTGTTCCGCGGTGAGTTCTGCGGGCGAGATGACTGGCAGGCGCATGGCGCAGCTCCGAGATCGACATGCCGGCAAATCGAATGTTCGCCGTTCAGCCGTCATTCGCAAATGAATTCATGGTGACGCGCAAAGCACGCGGCGGTCATGCGGCCGAGCGCGTTCCGGTCGCGCGCCGCTAGGCCGACTTCACCGGCCGGTTCGCATAGCTCTGCTGCGGCACGCCGCGATTGAGCGACATGTGCGAGTGGGTGCAGAGCCACGCGCCGTTCTCGTCGTGAAACACCATCGTGGCGCGGCCCGGACGATCGAAGGTCGAGCCGTCCGGATGGTAGCCGATGCTGGTCCAAGGGACGACGACCACGGCCATGCTCTTGTCCGCCGCGACCAGAATGCGGGCCGCGCCGGTGTCGAAGCGAAAATCGGAGGTCTTGGGCCACACATTGTCCCACTGCGTCGCCTGCCAGGCGGCAAGGCCTGGAACGATGTCGCGATGCGTGCCGAAGGCGAGGATGTCGGGATGAAACAGCGGCCGCGCCGACGCGTAGTCCACATCGCGCACATAGCCCGAGAAGCGCTCGAGCCAGCCGACGAAATAGTCGCGGGTTGCGGCATCGGCTTCGGGGAGCGAGGTCATTGTTCGCATCCTGGGAAGAAGGCCTTCAAAGGCGAAGGGCTGCGAAAAAGTTGAAGGCTGCCCGTCGTGCCCCACGGGGAGACGGACAGCCTTTCATCCCGGCAGATCGTCCCGCCTTCGCGCCTTCGCGCTACGGCGGGCAGCCTTCGTCACATGCGACTCGTCCGCCGAAGCGGCGGAGCCGCGAAGGCTGAATCAGACGGCTTCCTTCAGTTCCTTGGCCGCGCGGAATGCGACCTTCTTGCTCGCCTTGATCTTGATCGGCTCGCCGGTCGCCGGATTACGGCCCATGCGGGCTGCGCGCTTGCGCACCTGCAGAATGCCGAGGCCGCCGATGCGGATGCGGTCGCCCTTCTTGAGGTGCTTCACGATGAGGTCGACCATGCCGCCCAGGATCGCCTCGGCGTTCTTCTTCGAGAGTTCGTGTGCTTCGGCGATGTTCGCCGAAATGTGCTTCAACGTGACGGTGGGAGCAGTTGTCTTGGCCGCCATGGGTGATCGTCTCCTTCTAGGGTTGATACGCAAGTTGTGCCCGTCCCATAAGCGATTCTCGCACGCGTGACTATTCGGAAATGCAACGGGGGACAGGCGGTGGGTGCGAGTTGTTACGAATCGACGGGCGATTCCAACCGCACTTGACTTCGTGAGGTACGGATCGTATTTCACCGCACCCTTAAAGAAAGCCCGCAAATTAAGGCTTTTCCGGGGGCGTAGCTCAGTTGGTTAGAGCGCTAGCCTGTCACGCTAGAGGTCGCGGGTTCGAGCCCCGTCGCTCCCGCCACCCTTTGCCCACGGCGGCGAGGGGGGCGGCCGGTATTCCGTTTGATCGTTTTCGCGGCCGCCTGGAACGCGCGCGTCATACGCCGCTACCCGCGGTACACCGGCGCCGGCTGCGAAAAGAAGCTCTGCAGGATGTGGTAGACGAGCCGATAATTCTTCTGCTGGAAGCTTGCGTGCGAGATGCCGGGCATGACGGCGAAGTGCTTGTCGGGATTCGGCAATCGCCTGAAGAATTCGATCAGGTCGTCGAGGCTCGCGATGCCGTCCCATTGGCCGCGCATGATCAGCGTCGGCGCCGCGATCTTCTCCGGATCGCACACCGGGAGCTTCGAGCACATGTCGACATAGGTGCCGGTCGGCACGGAGTCGTCGAGCTTGAGGACTTCGTCGGCAAAGACCTCGATCACGTCCTTCTCGGCGGTACCCGGATGGTCGCGCTCGAAGATCGAATGCATGAAGGCGCGGTCGATCGGGCGGCGGTTCTTGGCCTGAAATTCCGGCAGCTTCTTGCGCCGCTCGGCGAGCGTGGGCGAGCCTTGCCCAGTCCACACCATCGCGTCGAGCGCAAGCCGCGCCACCATCTCGGGGTGGCGCTCGGCGAACAGCGCCGCGCGTAGCGCGCCGGACGAGATGCCGTAGACCAAGAGCGGGCGCTGTCCCCTCAGCCGCTCGATGTAGCTCGCGGCCGCGAAGCAGTCGTCCGCACCCTGCGAGATCGGGGCGTTGTTGTCGCGCGTTTTCGTGGAGCGGCCGTAGCCCTCCATGTCGGCGGCCCAGCAGTCGTAGCCTTGGCGGGCAAACCAATCCATCACCGAGGAGTCCGGCCGGCCTGGCACCTGCAGGTCGAAGGTCGGCTGGCAAGGCATCGAGGAGCCGTGCACGAACAGGATGGTGCCGATAATGCCGGCCGGATCGACCGCGCACTTGTTCCATAGGAACAGCTTCACGTCGCCCTTGTGGGCCCAGTGTTCGGTGCCGGCGAGGCGCGGCTGTTCGTTCATGTGCGACGACCTTTCGCGGGCAAGGAAACGCGCTCGGCGGGACCAAAAGCTTGCCACGGGCCACCGCGTATAGGCCAGTCCGTCAACATGCCGCGCGCGACCTTGCCTCTCATTGTGCGCTGCGCTAAGCCTCGTAAGACCCGTCCCTGGAACGAATCCGAACTAACAAATCAGGGGCGATTTGGTCGGTCTTTCCGTGTCTTGCGGGACAGGGTTGAGACCGGGGCGGGGTTCCGGGCGGGGCTTGGAAGGCACGAGGGTCGCCTATGAGCGAGCTATTGCAGGACTATTTGCCTCTCGTCGTGTTCATTGCCGTCGCTCTGGGCATTGGCATCGCGCTGCTGGTGACGCCGTTCCTGGTCGCCTACCAGGCGCCCGACCCCGAAAAGCT
>CAYZMR010000422.1:0-3315 GCA_964479515.1 uncultured Hyphomicrobiales bacterium
ATTCGATGTAGCGGTCCTGCACGCCGTCGATGCGCTTGGCGCGCCCGAGGTCGGCGGACTTGGCGAGCCGCCTGGTGATGTCGGCCTCGACCAGGCCCTCGATCTCGAGCTCCATCTCGTCGGAGAGCTTGTAGCCGTCCGGCCCGAACAGCTTGATGCCGTTGTCGTCATAGGCGTTGTGCGAGGCCGAGATCATGACCCCGAGGTCGGCGCGCATCGAGCGCGTCAGCATGGCGACGCCGGGCGTCGGGATCGGGCCCGTGAGCAGCACGTCCATCCCGACCGAGGTGAACCCCGCCGTCAAGGCGTTCTCGATCATGTAGCCGGAGAGCCGGGTGTCCTTGCCGATCAGAACACGGTGACGGTGCTCGCCGTTCTGGAACAGGAGTCCGGCTGCTTGCCCGACTTTCAACGCGAGTTCGGGCGTGATCGCGCCGTTCGCGCGGCCACGAATGCCGTCGGTTCCGAAATACTTGCGGGCCATCAATCCCCTCAAACTCTTGAACTTGCAGCCTTTGGCGTCGCCCGAGACGCGGGCGGATACTAGAGCCATTGGGCCACAAATAGCTTCAAAAATTGTGAGCGACGTTAACGAAACCGCCCGGATCGGCCATCCGCCCGGGCGACCGGCCGAGCGGGCGCCTTCGCCATCACCTCGCCCGATTGCGGCGGCGATAGATAGGGAGGACAGATCGTGTGAGAGTTGCCGCCGCCCGGAGGCAATCCTACCATGCCGCCCGACAACCATTCCCCCATCGCATGTGAGATGCCCATGCTTCGTCGAACTGCCTTCGCTGTCGTCATCTGCGCCGCCAGCCTGACCGCCGCCCCGGCGCGCGCGGACGACTGGGACACCTGCAAGGACGAGAGCGTCGCGGCCGACGTCTCGATCACCGCCTGCACCAAGCTGATCAATTCACGCCGCAACAAGGGCAACGATCTTGCCATCGCTTACTACAATCGCGGCATCTCGTATCGCCAGAAGGGCGACGTCGACCGCGCGCTGTCCGACTACAACGAGTCGATCCGCATCAATCCGAGCTACGCGCGCGCCTTCAACAACCGCGGCAACATCTGGAAGGACAAGGGCGACCTGGACCGCGCCATCGCCGACTACGACCAGGCGATCAAGCTCGAACCAGGCTTCGCGCTCGCCTACGCCAATCGCGGCGACGTGTTCGACGACAAGGGCGATCAGACCCGCGCGATCGCCGACCTCGACCAGGCGATCCGACTCGATCCGAAGTTCGCCCGCGCCTACAATGTGCGTGGCGTGGCGTGGAAGAAGAAGGGCGATCTCGACCGCGCGCTCGAGGATTTCTCGCAGGCGATCCGCCTCGATCCCAAGTCCGCGATCGCCTACGCCAACCGCGGCGATGTCTTCGACGACAAGGGCGATCAGGACCACGCGATCGCCGACCTGACCGAGGCGACCCGCATCAATCCGAACTTCGCCCGCGCCTACAACATCCGCGGCGTGATCTACAAGAACAAGGGCGACCTCGACCGTGCCATCGCCGACTACACCGATGCGATCCGCTCCGATCCGAAATACGCGCTCGCCTATCTCAACCGCGGCACCGTCTACCGCGAGCGCGGCGACCTCGATCGCGCCGCCTCCGACTTCGGGGACGCGATCCGGCTCAACCCGAAGGCCGATATCGGCTATTTGCGGCGCTCCGAGGTCCTGCTCAAGAAAGGCGACAACCCCGCTGCCTTGAGCGACGCCGACCAGGCGATCAGCCTCAACGGCAACGAGCCCGCAAACTACCTGCACCGGGCCGCGGTGCTGCGCGCGCTCGATCGCAACGACGACGCGATCGCGGATCTGCGCAAGGCGCTCTCGCTCAATCCGAACGCCAACCGCAAGCGCCAGATCGAGGACGCCTTGCGCGATCTCGACGCGACGCCGTGAGCGGCCCCTGACGCGTGCAACGCGACCGGCGCGAGACCAACCCGGTTTTCAGCACCCGTAAGCTGAAGCTCGGGACGTTTCAGACCAACCTCGACTCGGGTTGCGTCATGTCGGACCTGCCCGGCCGCCTCGACATCACCTGGCCGAATACGGTCGCGCTCGCCAAGCTCGCGGACGACATGGAGTTCGAGGCGATCGTGCCGGTCGCGCGCTGGCAGGGGTTCGGCGGCGCCACCAATCCGCAGGGGCGCGGCTTCGAGGCCTATACCTGGGCCGCCGGAATCAGCGCGCTCACCGCGCGAGCGGGCGTCATCTCCACCTCGCACGTCTCCCTCAACCACCCGATCATGGCGGCGCGACAATCGGCCGTGATCGACCACATCTCGAACGGGCGTTTCACGCTCAACATCGTCACCGGCTGGAACAAGCCCGAGATCGACATGTTCGGCGCGGCGATGCTCCCGCACGACGAGCGCTACGCCTGCACCGAGGAGTGGCTCGCGATCCTCAAGCGGCTATGGACGGAGCAGGACGCATTCGATTTCGAGGGCAAGTACTACAAGATCGTGCGCGGCCAGATGCAGCCGAAGCCGCTTCAGCATCCGCATCCGGCGATCATGAACGCAGGTTCGTCCGACCGCGGCCGCCACTTCGCGGCGAAGCATTGCGACGTCGTTTATACGATCGTCCGCGGTGGTGGCAGCGCCGCCGACTACGCGGCTCATGTCGACGCCTATCGCAAGCTCGCGCGCGAGGAGTACGGTCGCGACATCCGGGTCTGGACGCTCGCCAACATCATCCAGGCGGAGTCGGAGAAGGAAGCGCGCGACTTCTACGACTATTACGTCCACCAGAAAGGCGATTGGGAGGCGGCGGCGAACGTCATCGAGACGTTCATGCTCGACGTCAACGCGCGGAATATTCCACGCGAGCGGATGCGGGCGATGCAGGAAATGTTCATCGCCGGCTGGGGCGGCTTCTCCCTCATCGGCACCAAGGAACAGATCGTCGACGGATTGCTGGCCTTGTCGCGCGCCGGCCTCGACGGCGTGCTGCTGTGCTGGCCCCAATTCGAGGCCGGCATGCGCGCGTTCCGCGAGGTGACCTACCCGCTGCTCCAGCAGGCGGGCTTGCGCGATTTTACCTGACTACACGTGCTCCGCGGCCGCGGCGCCGGCCGCGTGCGTGGCGCGCGCCTCCTCGGCGCTGCCGACGCCGTTGAAGAACGCGTTGAGCATAACCGAGACAAGCGCGGCGAGCAGAATGCCGGACTCGAGCAGCGGGTGCAGCGCGTCGGGAAGCTGGCGGAAGAAGTTCGGCGCGACCAGCGGGATCATGCCGAACCCGACCGAGATCGCGACCACGAACAGATTGTAGCGGTTGGTCTTGAAGTCGACCGA
>CAYZMR010000423.1:0-3310 GCA_964479515.1 uncultured Hyphomicrobiales bacterium
TCGGCCGAGGTCACGTTGAGGTTGGACTTGGCGATGATCTCCTTGCCGAGCGCGACGTTGGTCCCTTCGAGCCGCACCACCAATGGCACGCGCAGGCCGACTTCCTTCACGGCCGTGACCACGCCCTCGGCGATCACGTCGCACTTCATGATGCCGCCGAAGATGTTGACCAGAATGCCCTTCACGTTGTGATCCGACGTGATGATCTTGAACGCCGCCGTCACCTTTTCGGTGGTGGCGCTGCCGCCGACATCGAGGAAGTTCGCCGGCGCCATGCCGTAGAGCTTGATGATGTCCATCGTGGCCATCGCGAGCCCCGCGCCGTTGACCATGCAGCCGATCTCGCCGTCGAGCGCCACGTAATTGAGATCGTACTTCGAGGCCTCGATCTCCTTCTCGTCTTCTTCCGTTTCGTCGCGCAGCGCCGCGACATCCGGATGACGGAACAGTGCGTTGTCGTCGAAGCCGACCTTGGCGTCGAGACAGATCAGCTTGCCGTCCTTGGTGACGACCAGCGGGTTCACTTCGAGCAGGCTCATGTCCATGCTGGTGAACGCGCGGTAGAGGTCGGTGATCAGCGGGCTCAACTGTTTTGCAAGGTCGGCGCCAAGGCCGAGCGCTTTCGACAGGCGCCGCACGTGATGCGGGCAGATGTTCGTCACCGGATCGACCGTGATGGTGACGATCTTGTCCGGCGTGTCGTGCGCGACCTTCTCGATGTCCATGCCGCCTTCCGTGGAGGCGACGATCGCGACGCGCGAGCTTTCGCGGTCGACCAGCATCGAGAGATAGAACTCCTTCTCGATGCCCGAGCCTTCCTCGACATAGACGCGGTTGACCTGCTTGCCCTTCGGCCCGGTCTGATGCGTGACGAGGATCGAGCCGAGCAGGCGCTTTGCCTCGCGCTCAACGTCCTCGACGGATTTGACGACCTTGACGCCGCCGGCCTTGCCGCGTCCGCCGGCATGGATCTGCGCTTTGACGACCCACACCGGGCCGCCGAGGTCCTTGGCGGCCTTGACGGCCTCGTCGGGATTGAACGCCGGAAATCCACGCGGGACCGGCACGCCGAATTTCGCCAGAACCGCTTTCGCCTGATACTCGTGGATGTTCATGCCGCTCCCCTCAAGCCCGCCGCCCGGTGCGGCCGCGCCAACGCATCCGCGGCGACGTCACGTCCCGAGCGTCGGCGCGATCTTGGTGCAGGCATCGACCAGCGTGCGCACGGCGCCGACGGACTTGTCGAACATCTCGCGCTCGGCCGCATTGAATTCCAACTCGACGATGCGCTCGACGCCCTTCGCGCCGATCACCACCGGCACGCCGACGTAAAGGTCCTTCACGCCGTACTCGCCGTTGAGATGGGCGGCGCAGGGTAGCACGCGCTTCTTGTCTTTGAGATAACTCTCCGCCATCGCGATGGCCGACGAGGCCGGCGCATAGAAGGCCGAGCCGGTCTTCAGGAGCCCGACGATCTCGCCGCCGCCCTTGCGGGTGCGCTCGACGATCGCGTTGAGGCGCTCCTGCGTGGTCCACTTCATCTTGATGAGATCGGGCAGCGGAATTCCCGCGACCGTCGAGTAACGCACCATCGGCACCATGTCGTCGCCATGGCCGCCGAGCGTCATCGCGCTCACATCTTCCACGGACACATCGAACTCGTCGGCGAGGAAATAGCGAAAGCGCGCTGAATCGAGCACGCCCGCCATGCCGACCACCATGGTCTTCGGCAGGCCGCAGCACTTCTGCAGGGCCCACACCATGGCGTCGAGCGGATTGGTGATGCAGATGATGAAGGCGTTGGGGGCATATTTCTTGATGCCGGCGCCGACCTGGTCCATCACCTTGAGATTGATGCCGAGCAGATCGTCGCGGCTCATGCCGGCCTTGCGCGGCACGCCGGCGGTGACGATGCACACGTCGGCGCCCTCGATCCCCTCATAGGCATTGATGCCGCCGTATTTCGCATCGAACCCCTCGACCGGCGAGGATTCGGCGATATCGAGCGACTTGCCCTGCGGGATGCCCTCCATGATGTCGAACATCACGGTATCGCCGAGCTCTTTCAGGCCGATCAGGTGAGCGAGCGTGCCGCCGATCTGGCCGGAGCCGATCAATGCAATCTTCTTGCGCGCCATGTGGGGAAATATCCTTGAACCCGGCAGGGGAGGAAAGCCGTGCTGCACTGCGTCATTAGCTCTTTCGCCGGGGCTGTTCAAGCCGCTGCGCGGCCTCAGTATGCGGACAGCTCGCGGATGCGTCGACGATAGGCGTCCTCGATGCAGCCGGCGTCACTTCCGCAGCCGTGGCGCGATTGCAGCCAGGCCGACTGGTCGTCTATCAACGCCTCGCGGCCGTGGCCGTGCAGCCGGGCGCGCAAGCGGTTGTACATGCCGGCCATGCGCTCATCGAGCGCCGACAGGCCGGAATTCCGGCAGATCGCCACCTCGTCGGGTGTGCCGGCGCGGCGGCAATTGAAGCTCTGCGCCTGCGCGCTCAAGGGTATGAGCGCGAACGCGAGTACGCAGGCGAGACGAACGGATGTCATGGGCCCCCTCCCTTGGAGGCGCGGAGTATGCCGCCAAGGGCCGCCGCGACTCAATCGATTGACGTGGCCGGTGAACCGGATTGGGTCTATCTGCGTTGAGGCGCGTCGATGGGCTGATTCTGGCTGGGGAGATGGCGCCGATGGACTTGCGACGATTCTGGCGGGCGCTCGGCCCGGGCCTCGTCACCGGCGCCGCCGATGACGATCCGAGCGGAATCGCCACCTACTCGCAGGCCGGGGCGCAGTTCGGCTACGCGCTGACCTGGACGATGCTGCTGACGCTGCCGTTCATGGTGGCGATCCAGATCATCAGTGCCTGCATCGGCTGGCAGACCCGCCGGGGACTCGCGCGCAACATCGCCCAGCAGTTTCCGCCCTTCGTGCTCTACGTGCTGGTCGCGCTGCTGGTCGTGGCCAACACGATCAACATCGCGGCCGATCTTGCCGCGATGGGCGAGGCGCTGACCTTGGTGACCGGTGGTCCGTCGCTGCTGTTCGCGCTGGCGTTCGGCGCGGTCGGTCTCGTGCTGGAAGTCTTCGTTCCTTATCATCGTTACGCCGGCTTCCTGAAATTCCTCACATTGGTGCTGTTCGTCTATGTGGCCGCGGCGTTCAGCGTCCATGTTCCCTGGGGCGAGGTCTTGGCATCGACATTCCTCCCCAGCCTGTCGGTCGATCGCGACTATCTGCTGACGATCGTCGCGGTGTTCGGCACCACGATCAGCCCGTATCTGTTCTTCTGGCAGGCCTCGCAGGAGGCCG
>CAYZMR010000424.1:0-3296 GCA_964479515.1 uncultured Hyphomicrobiales bacterium
GCCACCAAGGGCGAGCCGCTCGGTTTCCTGTGCATGGTCAACGCCGAGCGCGACAAGCCGCAGCTCCCGAGCGCGGAGGACGTCGCGCGGCTACGGAAACACCCGGCGATCGCGGCGTTCCTCGACAACAAGCCGAAGGCAGCATGACCCCCAACACCGCCGGCCCGGTCCTGTGGAGCCTCGACGCCCGCGGCGTCGCGACCGTCACGCTCAACCGACCGCAGGTGAACAACGCCTATGACGGCGCGCTGATCGACGGCGTGCTGGCGGCGCTCGATGCGCTCGGGGAGGCGAAGGGCCTGCGCGCCGTGGTGCTCAAAGGCAACGGCAAGCATTTCCAGGCCGGCGCGGATCTCAAATGGATCAACGCGGTGCGCGTGGCCTCGCCGCCTGAGAATCTGCGCGTGTCGCGGGCGACCGCCGAGGCGGTGCAGCGGCTGAATTTCGCGGGCGTACCGACCGTCGCGCTGGTGCAGGGCGGCTGTTTCGGCGGCGGCACGGGAATCGTTTCGGCCTGCGACATCGTGATCGCGGCCGACAATGCGATGTTCTCGATCGCCGAGGTGCGCTGGGGCCTGCACGCCGCGATCATCATCCCGCAGCTTGCTGACGCCATCGGGGTGCGCCAATTGCGCCGCTATGCGCTGACCGGCGAGCGCTTCGGGGCGGACGAAGCGCGCCGCATCGGCCTCGTGCATGAGGTCGTTCCGCTTGCCGAGCTCGAAGCGGCCGGCGCACGCATGGTCGATCATCTGTTGGCGAATGGCCCTGACGCCATCGCCGAGACCAAGGCGTGGATCCTGCGCTCGGCCTGGAGCGACCTCGACGAGCAGGGCTTTGCGGCGCTGGTCGAGAGCCATGCGAAGAAGCGCCAGTCCGCAGAAGCGGCCGAGGGCCTCGCGTCGTTTGCCGAGAAGCGCGCGGGGCGGTGGGCTAAGCCTTAAGCCAAATACGCCCCGCCGTTCACATGGATCGTCTGCCCGGTGACGTAGCGCGCGCCGGGGCCGCACAGGAAGCGTACCATCGCCGCGACATCGTCGGGCGCGCCGCGCTTGCCGGTCAGCGTGTTGTTGATGAGGTGGTGCGCAGGCTTGGCGGCGTCCGTTTTGCGCGCCGTATCGATCGTGCCGGGCGCGACGAGATTGACCGTGACGTTGTCCTTGGCGAGATCATGCGCCAGCCCGCGCGTGAAGCCGACCAGCCCGAGCTTCGCCGCGGTCACATGCGCGCGATGCTTGGAGCCGGTGTGCGCGGAGAGGCCCCCGATGTTGACAATCGCGCCTGCGCCGCTGGCCTTGAGATACGGCAGGCACGCCTTGGCGCAGTGGAACGCGCCGTCGAGCGTCACGCCGAGCACCTCGCGCCATTCGGAAAACGTCATCTCGTCGAAG
Source organism: uncultured Hyphomicrobiales bacterium (assembly GCA_964479515.1). Taxonomy (GTDB): domain Bacteria; phylum Pseudomonadota; class Alphaproteobacteria; order Rhizobiales; family Xanthobacteraceae; genus PALSA-894. Next base: position 1,392 of record CAYZMR010000424.1, read on the forward strand.
GTCCGCTCCTGGCGCAGTGACGCGTTGTTGATGAGGTAGTCGATCCGGCCGAGCTGTTTGACGGCGTCCGCCACCATGCGGGCGACCGCGTTTTCGTCCACCACGTCCGCGACCGAGGCGATCGCCTTGCCACCGTCACGCTCAATGTCGGCGACGACCTCACCGACCTCGGCCCGGTTGGATCGCACATTGACGATGATCGCGGCGCCGCCCGCGGCCAGCGCCTTGGCCATCGCGCGGCCGATGTTGCGCCCGGCGCCGGTGACGAGCGCGACGCGGCCTGCAAGCTCCTTGTCGCTCATCCGCGTAGCTCCTTCAGATCGATGCGGTCGTCGTAAAGCGACGTTGCCAGCTTCAACGCGGCGCTCGTCTTGTCGTAGCTCCACCCGCCGTGACGGCAATTGAGCACGAACTTGTCAAAAATGTCGGCGCGCGTGAGCGGCTCCTTGGCGCCGCCGCGGAAATGCGGCTGGCGCTCCTCGGCCACGCTGCCGTCGGCAAGCGTCGCGCGGACATCGCCGGTGAATTCGTCTGGATACGGATTGTTCGGATCGATCCGGTAGCGGACCTTGGCGGCGAGCGCCAAGACGCGTTCGTCCTTCACGGCTTCGTCAGTGAAATCGCCCAAGCCCACATTGCCGCGCACCAGCGCGGCGGCGATGCAATAGGGCTGCGAGAATTTGGCCGCATAGCCGTTCGCGGGCTTCTGCTTGGCGGCAAGCGGCTCCCACAGCCGATGCACGGTGCCCTCGCCGACGTCGCAGACGATGTCGACAATCTCCTCCGGCTTGAGGCCGCGCGTCGCGAGCCGCCGCGCGCAGTCGATATAAGGATGCGTCATCGTCCCGCATGGATAGGGCTTGAAGGCGAGCGTCTGGGTGACCCATCGCTTGCCGAAATCGCCGATCAACGCGTCGTAGTTTCCCTTCGTCGTGTGCGCGAAGCCGTGGAACAGGCCATGCGTGCCCTCGAACACGGTGCGCGGGCCGGAGAAGCCCGAACGCGCGAGCAGCGCGGCGCGCAAGCCCGATTGCGCGGCCCAGCCGGCGTGCATGCGCTTGGTCCAGGTGCCTTCCGCGAGATACTCGATGATGCCGGACGCCATGCTGCCCGCGATGCCGAGCGCATCGACCATCTGGCGCCGGTCAAGCCCGAGCGCCGCCGCGACCCCGACCGCGGCCCCCATCGCGCCGAACACGGCGGTTGGATGGAAACCCGCCTTATGCACGGCCTTTGGCACGACCAGGCTCAGGCGGCACAGCGTCTCGACGCCGACCGCGATGCCTTTGAGCGCCGCCGCGCCGTCGGGGTTATGCCGCTCGCAGGCCGCGAGCACCGCCGGCACCACGACGGCGCCGGCATGCACCGGCCCCCCCTCGAACGTGTCGTCGAAGTCCTCGCCATGCGCGGCCGTGCCGTTGACGAAGGCAGCGCCCGCCGCGCCGAGCGTGCGTGCATGGCCGATCGCGGTGCAGGGCCCGTCGTCGTCGCAACCGCCAAGCGCGGCCTTCACGTAATCCTCGTTGCGCGCCGTGGCGCACAGGCCGATCACGTCGACGGCGAGGTCGACGCACTTCTCGCGCGTGGCGGCGGGAACCTCGAGCGCCAGGACGCGGTCGGCGAGTTGCTCGGCAAGAGCGATTTCGGGGAGCGTCGACATCAGTTGTTCCGCAGCCTCATGCCGGCGCCAAATCCCGGAATGCGGTTGATCGCGATCACCACCGCGAAGGTGATCACCAGCATGATGATGCCGATCACCGCGATGGCGCCGAGGTCGCCCGACTCGTTGAGATCGAAGATCAAAACCGAGACCACCTTGGTCTCGGACGTGAACAGGATGATCGCGGCCGACAATTCGCGGATCACGCCGACGAAGATGAAGCACCAGGTGGCGATCACGCTGGT
>CAYZMR010000425.1:0-3294 GCA_964479515.1 uncultured Hyphomicrobiales bacterium
TGGGCGTTCGGCGTGATCGCCGTTTCGATCGTGGTCGACTTCCTGCGCGCGCGGCTCCTCTATCGCGTCGCCAAGGAGACCGCGAGCGAGGCGTTGGAGGCCGATGCGCTGCATTTCGGCTCCGACATGTGGTCGTCGCTCGCGGTGCTGGTCGGGCTTGGCGGCGTCGCGCTCGGCTATCCGCTGGCGGATTCCGCGGCCGCGATCGTCGTCGCCGTGTTCATCCTGGTCGCGGGCTGGCGGCTCGGCCGGCGCACGATCGAGACGCTGACCGACACCGCGCCGCCGGGCGCGGCCGAGCGGATCGCCGCCGCCGCATGGCGCGTGAGCGGCGTGGTCGGGATCGAGCGCGTGCGCGTGCGCGCGGTCGGGCCGGTCTCATTCGTCGATCTCGTCGTGGCGGTGAGCCGCACCCTGCCGCTCGACCGCGTCGCCGAGATCAGGGCCGCGGTCGCGCAAGCCATCAAGGCGGAGATGCCCGAGGCGGAGGTGGACGTCGCGATCGAGCCACGCGCGCTCAGCGACGAGACCGTGCTGGAGCGCGTCATGGTGATCGCGCGCAACCAGGCCCTCGCGGTGCATCATGTCACCGTGCAGTCGATCGGCGGGCGGCTCTCCGTCTCGCTCGATCTCGAGGTCGACGGCGCCCTGCCGCTCGACAAGGCGCATGCGATCGCCGACGCCCTGGAGGCGGCGATGCGCGCGGAGCTCGGCACCGAAGTCGAGGTCGACACGCACATCGAGCCGCTGCAGGTGTGGGGGCTTGCGGGTCGCGACGCGCCGGACGCGCGGGTCTTGGCGGTGCGCGACGCGCTGAGCGAGATCGCTACTGCCATCGCGTCCGTCGGCGAGGTGCACGACGTGCGCGTGCGCGACACGGACGAAGGCGAGATCGTGAATTTCCACTGTCGTGTCGACCCGACGCTGACCGTACAGGACGTGCACGAGCAGGTCGACGAGGTGGAGCGGGCGCTGCGGCGCAAGTTTCCGGCCATCAAGCGCGTGATCGGCCATGCCGAGCCGCGCGCCATCCGCGCGGCGCCACGCTAGGACTTGGCGTAGGACTCCAGATACCCGCACGACGTACAGCGGTAGGTCGTGATCTTGATCCGGGTCTTACCGCGCGTCTTCAGCGAGCCGAGGAAGTTCTTCTCCGGGAGGCCTTCCTGCCATGTGCTGACAAGAATGGCAGCGTAGGACGAATCCTCGATGAACCCGATCTGCATCTGGCCCTGGCATTTGGGACAAGCGCTGCGTTGATCCATCGGATCGCTCCTCATCGTCTATGCCACGACTTGCTCATTCTGACGCCTGCCCGACAACCCGCAATGCGCGTTTCGAATTTCAGACCCGCGGGATCACGCCTTTAAGGAATGAGTACGGCCGCGCCCTGCAGCCGCCCCTCGCGCAGATCGGCGAGCGCCTCGTTCGCCCGTTCCAGTGGGTAGCGCGTGATCTCGGTTCTCACGCCCGCTTGCGGCGCGATCTTGAGAAACTCGTGCGCGTCATTCCGGGTGAGGTTCGCAACCGAGACCACCTGCCGCTCCTCCCATAGGATCGCGTAAGGAAAGCTCGGGATGTCCGACATGTGGATGCCGCCGCACACGACGCGTCCACCCTTCTTCACCGCCTTGAGCGCGGCCGGCACCAGCGGTCCCGTCGGCGCGAAGATGATGGCGGCATCGAGCGGCTCCGGCGGCATTTCATCCGACCCGCCGGCCCAGACCGCGCCGAGCGAGCGCGCGAACTCCTGCGCGGCTGCGTCGCCCGGCCGGGTGAAGCCGTAGATGCGCCTGCCCTGCCAGCGCGCGACCTGCGCCAGAATATGCGCCGCAGCACCGAAGCCGTAGAGGCCGAGCGCCTCTCCCTCGCCCGCGATGCGGTAGCTGCGCCAGCCGATCAGCCCGGCGCAGAGCAGCGGCGCGGTCCCGGCGTCGTCCATGCCTCCAGGCAGTGGGAAGCTGAAGCGCGCGTCGGCGACGGTGTGCGTCGCATAGCCGCCATCGCGCGTATAGCCGGTGAACAGTGGCGCGTCGCACAGGTTCTCGCGGCCACTGCGGCAATAGGGACAGACGCCGCAGGTATATCCGAGCCACGGCACGCCGATGCGCTCGCCGAGCGTGAATCCGGTGACCCCCTCGCCGAGCACGGCGATGCGGCCGACGATCTCGTGTCCGGGCACGATCGGCAGCTTCGGCTCGGTGAGCTCACCGTCGACGACGTGCAGATCCGTGCGGCAGACGCCGCAGGCGGCCACCTCGATCAGGATTTCACCGCTGCCGGGTGCTGGGGTCGGTCGCTCGCGCAACACGAGCGGTATGCCGGGCCGGTCGAGCACCATCGCGCGCATGAGGTCAGGTTCCTTCATCGGCGCGATATGGGGACGAATCCGGCCGGCGGCGGTCCGCGCTGTAATTTCGGGAGCCGTGATGCTATCCCGCCCGTTGCGAACGATCCAGCAAGACTCTTCAAGCCACAATACCGGCATAGATCGCCGTTACGCCGCGAGCGCCCGCAATCAAGCAAAGAAGAAGCAATGCGCACCGAACAGGCCCGCCCCGTCCGCCTCCAGGATTACCTTCCGCCGGATTGGCTGGTTGAGACGGTCGAGCTCGACGTCTCGCTGCATCCGACCGCGACGAAAGTTCGCGCGACGCTCGCCCTGAAGCCGAACCCGGATGCGGCTGCGCCCGCTCCGGTCGTGCTCGACGGCGATGGGCTCACCCTCGTTTCGCTCAAGCTCGACGGCGTCCCGCTGTCGGCCGAAAGCTTCGTCGCCACCCCCGACAGCCTCACCATCGCGCAGCCGCCGGCCGGCCCGTTCCGGCTCGAAATCGAGACGCTCGTCGATCCGACCGCGAACACGCAGCTCTCCGGGCTTTACCGCACCAGCGGCAACTATGCGACGCAGTGCGAGGCCGAGGGCTTCCGCCGTATCACCTATTTCCCGGATCGTCCCGACGTGATGGCGGTCTACACGACGCGCATCGAGGCGGAGAAGTCGGAAAGCCCGGTGCTGCTGTCGAACGGCAACCTCACCGCCTCGGGAGACATCGCGAATTCCACGCGCCACTTCGCGGTGTGGCACGACCCCTTCCCCAAGCCCTCATATCTGTTCGCGCTCGTCGGCGGCGCGCTTGCCTGCGTCGAGGACCATTTCGTCACGATGTCGGGCCGCGACGTGACGCTGCGCATCTATGTCGAGCCCGGCAAGGAGGATCGCTGCCTCTGGGCCATGGACTCGCTCAAGCGCTCGATGCGCTGGGACGAGGAGGCGTTCGGGCGCGAATACGA
>CAYZMR010000426.1:0-3293 GCA_964479515.1 uncultured Hyphomicrobiales bacterium
CCGATGTCGGTCTTGGCCGCGTTGTCGGCGAGGGCCTGCGCTTCCCGCTTCTTCAATTCGACATCGTAGAGCCGCGCGCGCAGCATCTGCCAGGCCTGGGCGAGATTGCGGTGCTGCGAGCGATCGTTCTGGCAATAGACGAAGATGTTGGTCGGGATGTGGGTCAGGCGGATCGCCGATTCGGTCTTGTTGACGTGCTGGCCGCCCGCCCCGCTCGCGCGCAACCGGTCGACGCGCACGTCGGATTCCGGGATATCGATTTTGATCTGGTCGTCGATCACCGGATAGACCTCAATGCTGGCGAATGAGGTGTGCCGCCGCGCATTGGAGTCGTAGGGCGAGATGCGCACCAGCCGGTGCACGCCCATCTCGGTCTTGAGCCAGCCATAGGCATTGCGGCCCTTGACCTGGATGGTCGCCGACTTGATGCCCGCCTCCTCGCCTTGGGTCTCTTCGAGGTACTCGACCTTGTAGCCGTGCTTCTCGGCCCAGCGCGTGTACATGCGTGCCAGCATGTTGGCCCAGTCCTGGCTCTCGGTGCCGCCCGCGCCGGCATGGACCTCCAGATAGCTGTCGTTCGGGTCCGCCTCACCCGACAGCAGCGCCTCCGTCTCGCGGCGCGCGACCTCGACCTTGAGCCTGTGCAGGGCCTCCTCGGCCTCGGTCACGACCTTGCGGTCCTTCTCGGCCTCGCCGAGCTCGATCATCGTGAGCTGGTCGTCGAGCTCCTGCTGGATGCGGCCGAGCGCGGTCAACTGGTCCTCGAGCGCGGTGCGCTCCTGCATCACGCGCTGCGCGCGCTGCTGGTCGTTCCAGAGGTTTGGGTCCTCGGCCTGGGCGTTCAGCTCGTCGAGGCGCCTGCGCGCATTGTCGACGTCAAAGATGCCTCCTCAGCAGCCCGATCGACTGCTTGATCTCGTCGACGATGGTTTGAATTTCCGCGCGCATGGCCTTACTCGTAAAAGGATTCGTGGCCGGAACCTAGCGCATGATCCCGAAAAGTGGGAACCGGTTTTCGGAACAGATCATGCGCAGCGAGCAAATATGTCCGGCAGACGCAACGACAAGGTGGCGACGTTGAAAGACCAGTTGATCGGAACCTGGACCCTCGTCTCGGCGGTGCGCGAGGAGGTGCCCTCGGGGGCCAAGACCGACCTGTTCGGCACGAGCCCGCACGGCTTCATCAGTTACGGCGCCGACGGCCGCATGCTCGCGCTGATCACGCGTGGCGACCGCACAGGGCCGGCGAGCGAGCGCGCCAGCGGTGCGGAAGCCGAAGCGCTGTTCCGCAGCATGCTCAGCTATGGCGGGCGCTATACGATCGCCGGCAACGAGGTGACGCACCACGTCGATATTTCCTGGAACGAGAGCTTCACCGGCTCGCGCCAGACCCGCACCGCCACCCTCGACGGGGACCGCCTGACGCTCGCGACGCCGCTCTCTCCCGATCCGATCGACGGCAAGATGAGCGTGCGCCGGATGGTATGGCGGAAAATCTAACCTTCACTCGGTCGGTGCGGGTGCCGCCGGCACCGGACGGCGCGCGATCGCGATCGCGGCGGCAAGCAGCAGGATCGCCGCGCCGGTCAGTTCGCGCCAAGTGAGCGGCTCGGCGTACACGATCGCACCAAGCAACAAGGCGACGACCGGCGATACGAACGAGTACAAGCCGGCACGTGGCGCACCCCAATCGCGCACCAGGCGCAGGAAGATCGTGTAGGCGATGAACGTGCCGGCGATCACGAGGAACAACAGGCCGCCGATCGGCACCGGCGTCAGCAGGGCGCGGAAGGTCGCGGCCGATATCGGCTCCAGCAGCAGCGACAGCGCCGTCAAGCCGATCGCGCCGACGATGGCCTGAGCGGCCGTCAGTTGCAGCGGCGTCAACTCGCCGAGCAGCGGCCGCGAGAGCACCGAGCCGAGGCAATAGGAGAGCGCCGCCGCGACCAGCGCCGCCGCGCCCCACAGCTCGCTCGCGGTGCCGGCGACGTCCGCCTTGCCGGAGAACAGGATCACAAGACCGCCGACGCCGAGCGCCAAGGCGAGCGCATGGCGCCAGGTCGGCCGCTCCTGCCCGAGCAGGATCGCGAAGCCGAACAGGCAGACCGGGTTCATCGACATGTTGACGACACCGGCGACGCCGGAGGCGACGAACTGCATGCCCCAATAAAGGAAGCCGTAGGTCCCGACGACGACCAGGACGCCGGTCACAATCAGCCGCGGCGCGCGCCCGTGGGCGAACACGTCGCGCAACCCACGTACCACGACAAGCATCACGGCGCAGACCAGGACATAACGCACCGCGCCGAAGAACAGCGGCGGCACGACGTTGATGCCGGCCTTGGTGGCGATCCAGGTCACGCCCCAGATCAGCGACATGAGGAGGAAGAGCAGATGATCGGCGGTCACGGCTTGGCGTCTCGGCTCATGAGACGTGCTTGCCCGGGGCGAGCCCGGGCATGACGCAAAGAGCGGATTGAAGGACGGTCAGTACAGCCCGGATGGCCGCATCACGGCGCGGTCGGCCTCGGGCGATACCGAGATGGGACGCCCGTCGGGATCGGTGGCACCGACGATCGGGTAGTTGTCGGGCGGCGCGGTGCCGGGCTTGAACGCTTCGAGGATGCCGCCGGTCGCTCCCGGGGCGAGCCGCGTGCCGGTCTTGGGATCGACGCGGATCAGCTTGATGCCGGCCGGAACGCGGAACGGCACGGCCGGCTTGTCGGCGAGCGCGACCTTGAAGAAGTCGCGCACCATCGGCGCCGCGGTGTGGCCGCCCGACGCACCGCCGGTGATGTGGCGCGGCTTGTCGTAGCCCATATAGGCGCCGACCACGAGGTCGGGCGAGAAGCCGATGAACCACACGTCTTTCTCTTCGTTCGTGGTGCCGGTCTTGCCGGCGATCGGCTTGCCGACCTCGCGCACCACGGTCGCGGTGCCGCGCTGGACCACGCCTTCCATCATCGAGGTGATCTGATAGGCCGTCATCGGGTCGAGCACCCGCTCCATGCGCTCGGACATCGCCGGTTCCGGCTGGTTCTCCCACTTCGTCGCATCGCAGGCTTTGCACTCGCGCTGATCGTGCTTGAAGATCGTGTGGCCGTAGCGGTCCTGGATACGGTCGATCAGCGTCGCCTTCACGCGCTTGCCGCCATTGGCAAACATCGAATAGGCGGTGACCATGCGCATCACCGTCGTTTCGCCCGCGCCGAGCGCGAACGACAGATACTGCGGCAGATCGTCATAGACGCCGAAGCGCTTGGCGTATTCGGCGATCAGCGGCATGCCGACGT
>CAYZMR010000427.1:0-3289 GCA_964479515.1 uncultured Hyphomicrobiales bacterium
CCGGACTCCCAGGCGCCGCCGACCGTGCCCCACAGCGTCTCGTGCACGGCCTCACCGGCGAGGAACAGGCGGCCGTTCACCGGCTCCATCAGGATCTTGCGGCCGCCTTGGGCGCCCGGCGCCGCGGACGAGAACGCGCCCAGCACCCACGGCTCGGCGTTCCAACGTGTCACGAAGGTGCGGCCGATCGCCTTCTTCACGTCGGCGCCGTAGAGCTCGGCGAGCCAGTTCTGCGCGAAGTCGAGCATCGCGGCGTCACCCTGCGCCGACAGATCGCGCCCGAGCTTGCCGGCGACCTCGACCAGGCAGAGCGGCGTGCCCGACACGTTGGCGAGCAGCGCCGCCGTGCGCGCGCCCGCCGCCTTCTCGAACACGAGATCGTCGTTCGCAAGCTGCAGCGGATTGCCCTTCAGCTCGATCGCGACGTGATCGTAACTGCCGAGCGTGAGCTTGGCGGCCGCGTCGAGCTGTCGCTTCGGCATGTCCGGCACGAACTTGATCTTGCCGGCGGCGAGCACCGCGGTCGACGCCGTGATGACGGCGGCCTTCGCGTAGATGATGCCGCGCGTGGTCGTCACCTCGATCGCGCTGCGGCCCGACACGATGCGCGAGACCGCCGTGTCGAGCTGCACCGGCAGCTCGATCGCGAGCTTGGCGAGCAACGCGCCGAGCCCCTGACGGCAGAACGCATCGACGTCGCGCTCCAGCGAGCGCGCGTAGTCCACCGCCGAGATATCATCGAGGCTCTTCCCGCAGCCGTACGGCCCGAGCACGAACTCGACCGCGGGACGCCAGTCCCCGAGGTCCTTCGGCAGCGCCTTCGCGCTCGCCACGTCGGTCTTGCCGCGCGCGGCTTCCTGGATGGCGCGGTTGGCGCGCACGATCGCCGAGAGATAGTCCTCCATCTCGCCTTCGCGCGCATTGCGGCGGCCGATACGCAGCTTCTGCCCGGGCGGCGCCGGATAGATGTCGAGGCCCGCGCGTTGCGCAAGCTTCGCCACCGGATTGACGTCCGGCATGTGGATCCAGTGCGCGCCGCGATCGAACGGAACACCGAACGTGCGGCTGTCGGTGATGCAGCGTCCGCCGACACGATCGCTCGCCTCGATCAGCGCGAAGCGCTTGCCGGCGGCCGCGACCTTGCGCGCCGCGGCGATGCCCGCGGCGCCCGCCCCGATGATCGCAACGTCGGTCTCGCCGGACGTTGCGACCGCGCCGAGCGCCGGCGCCGAGGCGAGCATGGCGGAGCCCGCGATGAAGCGGCGGCGGCTGAATGACGACATGGTTTCCGGTCGGTTGACGCGGCGCACATTGCCGCAATGCGAAGAGCGCCGCAATGCGCGCTATCGCGGCCGACGGCAACGAAACCAAGGACAACAGCCGCGTGCGCGGCCGCTGCGGCGAAACCAAAACGCAACGAGTTTGCGTTAAATTACGTACTCGAAAAAAAGCCGTCGCGGGAAGAACCGCGCTGCCGGGGGGAAGTGCCGTGGGTCGCGTGATCGACAGCGTCGGGCGCCTGCTCGCCCAATATCTGGAAAAGCCGGTCGCCGGCTACGAGCCCTTCACGCCGAGCGACCCGGACGCTCTCGCGGCTTCGCTCCAGCCCGGCGACGTGCTCCTGGTCGAGGGCAACAACCAGATTTCCGGCGTCATCAAGTATCTCACCCAGTCGACCTGGTCGCACGCGGCGCTCTATGTCGGGCCGCTTGGCGCGCGCACGGATGACGGCGAGCCGCACACGCTGATCGAAGCCGAGATCTCGACCGGTGTCGCCTCGGCGCCGCTGTCGAAATATCAGCGCTATCACACGCGCGTCTGCCGCCCCATCGGGTTGATCGAGGAGGATCGCGCGCGAGTCTGCGCCTATGCGATCGACCGCATCGGCCTCGCCTACGATTTCAAGAACATCACCGACCTGATGCGCTACCTGATGCCGCTGCCGGTGCCGCAACGCTGGCGGCGGCGCGCGCTCGCGCTCGGCTCGGGCGATCCGACGCGCATCATCTGCTCGGCGCTGATCGCGCAGGCCTTCGAGTCGGTGCGCTATCCGATCCTGCCCAAGGTGACACGCATCGAAAGCCGCGTGGCGCGACGCGAGATGCTGGAAATCCGCCACTCCTCGCTCTACGCGCCGCGCGACTTCGACATCTCGCCCTATTTCGCCGTGGTCAAACCGACGATCGAGAACGGGTTCGACTACAAGGGGCTGCACTGGGCCGACCTGCCGTCGCGGCCGGAGCCGGCGCAGGTCGAGGCCGACGAGGCGACGCTTGCGCCTGCGGCCCCGAAGCAGCGCGAAAGCCGACGGCGACGGATGGCGACCGCGTAGTAGCCCGGCTTGAGCGGAGCGAAAGCCGGGGACGACGCCGCGGGACAGATCCCGGGTTTCGCTTCGCTCAACCCGGGCTACAGACCTGCGAACCGCGCGAGGCTTGTGCGCCGACCCCATCCCCACTACCTCTGCGCCCATGTTCGACGCGGCCATCAAAGCGTTGTCGCAGATGTTTTCGCCGCCGTTCCGGACGGTGCTGCTGAAATCGATTGGCCTCGCGATCCTGCTGCTGATCGCCTTCGCGATCGGCCTCAATCGTCTGTTCGGCTGGCTCGCAGGCGTCGGCGAAGGCTACCTCGACGGCGTGATCGGGCCGGGCATGCAGACGCCGCTGCATGCGCTCATCTGGGTGTTGGCGATCATGGCGGGGTTCGGGCTTTTCGCCGGCGCGGTGTTTGTCATGCCGGCGATCACGGCGTTCCTGGCGAGCTTCTTCTCCGACGAAATCGCGGCGCAAGTCGAGCACACGCACTATCCCACCGATCCGCCGGGCGTTGCGGTTCCGGTATGGACTGCAGGCATCGAAGGCATCAAGACCGCGCTGCTGGCATTTGTCGTCTACCTGGTGGCGGTGCCGTTCCTGCTGTTCGCCGGCTTGGGCTTCATCATCTTCTTCATCGCCAACGCCTACCTGCTCGGCCGCGAATATTTCCTGCTCGCCGCGATGCGCTTCCATTCGGTCGAAGAAGCAAAGGCGCTGCGCAAGCTGCATCACACGAGCGTGTTCACGGCCGGGCTGTTCATCGCGGCCTTCGTGTCGATCCCGATTCTCAACCTGGCGACGCCGCTGTTCGGCATGGCGTTCATGGTGCACATGCATAAGCGGATCGTCGGCGGGCTGCGGCGCGAACTGATTACGCATACGTAGGGGCATGTCCCGGGCGCATCGCAGCACGAAGTGATGCGATGCAGACCCGGGACCCCGGTTGCTTGCTTGGGAAAGTAACCGGGGTC
>CAYZMR010000428.1:0-3269 GCA_964479515.1 uncultured Hyphomicrobiales bacterium
GCCGCAGGTGACGATGATCTTGTCGAACGGCGCGTTCTCTTCCCAGCCGTAATAGCCGTCGGCACTCTTGCTGGTGATGTGCTTGTACTCGGTATAGCCGCGCGCGATCATGCCGTCATAGATCGTGCGCGTGCGCTCCGCGAGCGGCTTGATGATCTCGATCGTGTAGACCTTGTCGGTGAGGTTCGACAGATAGGCCGACTGGTAGCCCGAGCCGGTGCCGATCTCGAGCACCTTCTCGCCGACCTTCACGTCGATGGTCGAGGTCATGCGCGCCACGATGAGCGGGCCCGAGATGGTCACGCCGTAGCCGATGTCGAGGAACGCGCGCTCATAGGCGCGGTTCACGTCGCGCTTGAGGATGAACTGGTCGCGCGGCGTGAGCAGGAAGGCGCGCTCGTTGCGCGGGTTCACGAAGTCATGGTTCGAGCGGCAATAGACGAAGCGGTCCCAACGCATGTCGAGCGCGTTCGGATCCTCGCCGCGATTGTCGGCGTTCCACCGCAGGAACGCCTCGCGCGTGGTCGTCGGCGGCGACAGGTCCCAGCTATAGGGCTTGGTGATCTTGTTGGACTGGATGTTGAACTGCTCGAGCGTCAACTCCGCGCGCGCCGGACCGGGCAGCATGGCGCCGGCTGCGGCCGCGCCCGCGCCGAGCAGGACGGCGCGGCGGCTCCGCGCCGATTCGGAGAAGGCGGACGGGACCGGAAGGCTCGGGATTTTATTCATGATTTGTGACCGCTCTGACAAGGTTCGAGTCGCCCCGGCTGATGGGAAGGCCGAATCATTGACGGCATCCGCTGCCGTCGGTCAATCGCGGATTTGTCCCTAACGGCACTTCGCGTCAGAATTTGGATCGGCGACGCCGTTGGGCGCGGTCCGCTCCGCTCAGCGCGAAGCCTGCGGCAGCGCGCTGCTCTCCTGCAGGCGTCCGACGATCAGGTGGAGCAGGCGGAACCCGAATTCCGGATTCTGGAAATACAGCTCCTTGAACTGGTCGTAGTCGATGCGCGCGGCCTGCACGTCGGTCTTGGCCCGTGCCGTCGCGATACGCAGGCCGTCGGGCGCGAACAGCCCGATCTCGCCGAGCAGCGTGCCGGGGCCGACGGTCTTGCCGAGCTCGACGAGCTCCACTTCGCCCGCCGCCACGTAGAAGGCGCCGTGCGCATATTCGCCGCGCTTCATCATGATGTCGCCGGCCTTGAACGCCTTCGGGCGCATATAGGGCAACAGCCACTCTGCGTTCATGTCGCTGCGCGCGGCCTTGTCGATGTCACGGATCAGTCTCAGCATCCCGTGCAGCCGCCATGCGTTGAGCGGCAGCAGGACCGCGTTGAGCAAGAACGTCGGGTAGGTGCCGTGCAGGATGCTGTAGGTCATCGCCAGCGCGTTGGCGACGATCGCAGCGATGCGCAGCGGGATGATGGTCCGGGAATTGGCCGCATACAGGCTCGCAGCCGCCGCCGCGATGCCGATGAGCTCTGGATTAAGATAGCGGTCCATGTGCAGCCCTCACCCTGAGTCTCGTAACCCGGATGGAGCGCAGCGACATCCGGGAGCGGCCTTGCGGTCGCGACGCCGGCCCCGGCTTTCGCTACGCTCAAGCCGGGCTACGCACTATGCAAACTTCGACACCTCGACTTCTTTCGTGGTGATGAACTCCAGCAGCGCCGGCTTGCCGGCCTGTGTCGCGGCGATGCCGCGCTTGATCGCCGGGATGATGTCGGCGGGCTTTTCCACGCGCTCGCCATAGCCGCCGAGCGCGCGCGCGAAGGCCGCATAATCGCCCGAGATGTCGGTCGAGCGGTATTTCTCGGTCGAGACCGGCATCACCTTCAGCTCGATCGCCATCGAGAAGTTGTTGAGCAGGATCGACAGGATCGGAATGCGCTCGCGCACCGCGGTCTCGAAGTCCATGCCGGTGAAGCCGATCGCGGCGTCGCCCCACACGTTGATGCACAGCTTGTCGGGCTTGGCGAGCTTCGCGCCCATCGCGAGACCGAGGCCGTAGCCGAGCTGCGTCGTTTTTCCCCAACCGATGTAGGAGAGCGGCGTCGTGCAGCGCCAGAACGGCGAGAGCTGGTCGCGTGGGCTGCCCGCGTCATGCGTGATGATGGTGTTGGCGATGTCGACGGTGTTCTGTAGGTCCCACAGCACGCGATAGGGCGAGAACGGCGCGTCGTTGTGCGTCAGTTTCGGCATCCAACGGGCGAGCCAGGGGTCATAGGTGTCCTTGATTTCCTTGGCGACGGCCGAAGGGTCGCGCGGCGACTTCTGCGTGCGCGACACCTCTTCGATCAGCGCCGAGAGCGTGAGCTTGGCGTCGCCGAGCACTGCGAGCGCGCAGCCCACGTCCTTGTTGACGTCGGTCGCATCCAGCGTCGCGTGGATGATGGTTTTGCCTTTCGGCATCGCGACGCCGTAGTTCGTGGTCGTGAACGAACAGCCGATGCCGAGGATGAGATCGGCTTCTTTCAGGAAATGATGCACGGTCGCAGGATAGGCGAGCCCGCCGGAGCCGAGCGAAAGCGGATGCGTCTCGGGAAACGCGCTCTTGCCTTGCAGGCTGGTGGTGACGGGAATCGCGAGCAGTTCGGCAAGCGCTTTCAACTCGCCCCAGGCCTTCGCCCAATGCACGCCCTGGCCGGCATAGATCACCGGACGCTTGGCGGCGAGCAGCATCTTCGCGGCTTCGCGGATCGCGTCCGGATCGGGGCCCGAGCGCAACGGCCGCGTCGGCACGTAGGCGGAAACATCCGTCTCCTCGTTCCACACGTCCTGCGGCACCTCGACGAGGCAAGGGCCCCCGCGCCCGGAGCGCAGGCGCGTGAATGCGCGCCGCATGATGTTGGCGAGCTCGCCCGGCAGCACGATCGGCTCGGCCGATTTGGTCACGCCGCGCATCTGGACACTGGCATTGTAGTTGCGCTCGACCCAGGCGCGCTGGCGGGCGTAGCCGCCCGGCATCACCAGCACCGGCACGCTATCGCCGAACGCCTGCGCGACCGCCCCATAGGCATTCTCGGTGCCAGGCCCGTGCTGCATGACGAACACGCCGAGCTTGTCGGCGGAGGTCACGCGCGAGATCGCGTCGGCCATGTGCAGGCCGGTACGCTCCTGGCGCACCACGATAGGCCTGATGCCGGCGGCGGCGCCGCGTTCGAGGATGTGATTGACCGGATAGCCGATGACGATCTCGACTCCCTCCTTGCGAAGGATTTCCGCGATGGCGTCGGAAACTTTCATGATGCGCTTCCCCTCATGTTTGG
>CAYZMR010000429.1:0-2050 GCA_964479515.1 uncultured Hyphomicrobiales bacterium
ATCGGATCATGCACAGTCACGAGCTTGGTCCCGTCCGGGAATGTCGCCTCGACCTGGATGTCGTGGATCATCTCAGGAATGCCGTCCATCACCTGCGCGCGCGAAATGACGTGTGCGCCGGCCTGCATCAGCTCGGCGACCGACCTGCCGTCGCGCGCGCCTTCCAGGATGAAATCCGTGATCAGCGCGACCGCCTCGGGATGGTTGAGCTTGACGCCGCGCTCCAGCCGGCGGCGCGCCACGATCGCGGCCATGGAGATCAGCAGCTTGTCCTTTTCGCGCGGTGTCAAATTCATCGCGGCGTTTCCGTCAGTTGGTCCAAATGCGCGGCAGCGAACCCCGTACCGCCGTCATAACACGCGTGAGGTCGTGGCGTAACGCCGCGCCGTCGCGAGCGCACAGGCGCGCGGTCGCAATTCCATTCCAAGTCGACGCTCCGACCTCGCCCGCGAACTCGCCTTCCAGCGCACGGATCGCCGCGACCGTCGCCTCGTCTCCCGGCACGATCAGCACGGTTGCGACCGCGACGCCGCCGCGCGCGACCGCAGGCTCCGCGAGCTTTCCGGCGATTGCGCCGGTCAGCCGCACGGTCTCGGCATAGACGAGCCTGCCGCCGTGGCGCACGCGCCACCGATCCGTCAGCGCGCCCTCCTCGACCGCCTCGCCCATGCCGGAGCGGCCGAACACCACCGCCTCGGCCAGCACCAGCCGCGCATCGGGGGCGAGATCGGCCTCGATGCTGCGCGCAAGGCGCGCGCGGTCGAACAGGATCGTCTCCTGCGGCAACCAGGCGAGCGCACCTCCCGCGTCGACCCGGAGCCTCACGTCGATCACCGCGTCGGGTCCGAGCGTGCGATAGACCTTCTCGGCCGCCGCCGTGGTGACGACGAGACTCGCACCCGTCCCGACCGCGATATCGAGGTCGAACGCGTCGCCGCCCGCGACCCCGCCGGCGGTGTTGAGGATGACGGCTTCCATCTCGGATGACGTCGTATTGGGGCAGCGCACGCGCAGCGAGCCCGCCTCGTCAACGCGCGCGCGGCGTGTCGCGCCGGACCGGGCCTTGACGGCAAGACCGATGCGGCCGACCGCGCGGTTGGCCGCGAAGATCGCGTCACTGGTCTTCGCCGCCGCCACCCCGGTCACGCCCCTGCCCCCAAGCCCTTCAACTCTTCATCGCCGGGCTTGTCCCGGCGATCCCGGTGGAGAAGTCGGTGACCTCGCAATCGGGGTCACCGGGTCTCGCGCCTTCGGCGCGGCCCGGTGACGACGCGTCAAATCGCCATCGCGCGCTTGAGCGCCGCCTCGTCGAGCTCGCTGCGGCTCGACGCATAGATCACCGAGCCGCGATCCATCACCAGGAATTGGTCGCCCAGTTCCTGCGCGAAGTCGAGATACTGCTCGACCAGCACGATCGCGATCTGGCCGAGATTGCGCAGATACGAGATCGCGCGGCCGATGTCCTTGATGATCGAGGGCTGGATGCCTTCGGTCGGCTCGTCCAGCAGAAGCAGGCGTGGCCGCATCACGAGCGCGCGGCCGATCGCGAGCTGCTGCTGCTGACCGCCCGACAGATCGCCGCCGCGCCGGCGCAGCATGCTCTTGAGCACGGGAAACAGCGTATAGACATCGTCCGGGATCGCGCGCTCGCCGCGTTTGAGCGGCGCGAAGCCCGTCTCCAGGTTCTCCTCGACGGTCAGCAACGGAAAGATTTCGCGGCCCTGCGGCACGTAGGCGATGCCGCGGCGCGCCCGATCGGCGGGCCGCAGCGCCGTGATGTCGTTGCCCTCCCACAGGATGTTGCCCTTGCTCACCGCATGCTGACCCATCAGCGCATCGAGCAGGCTGGTCTTGCCGACGCCGTTGCGGCCGAGCACGCAGGTCACCTTGCCGGGCTCGGCCTGCATGGTGATGCCGCGCAACGCCTGCGCGGCGCCGTAGTGGAGGTCGATGGAGTTCACCTGGAGCATCGTGGTCTCTCTAGGAGCGAATGGCGAATGGCGAGTGGCGAATAGTCAGCCGGCTTCGCTATTCGCTATTCGCTATTCGC
>CAYZMR010000429.1:2150-3266 GCA_964479515.1 uncultured Hyphomicrobiales bacterium
ATTCGCCTATCTTCCCAAATACACCTCGACCACGCGGTCGTTCTGCGACACCTGATCGATCGTTCCTTCCGCCAGCACGGAGCCCTCGTGCAGGCACGTCACCTTCACGCCAAGCGCGCGCACGAACGTCATGTCGTGCTCGACCACCACGACGGTCTTGTGCTTGTTGATTTCCTTGAGCAGGTCGGCGGTCTGGTGCGTCTCGACGTCGGTCATGCCGGCGACCGGCTCGTCGACGAGCAGCAGTTTCGGATCCTGCGCCAGCAGCATGCCGATCTCCAGCCACTGCTTCTGCCCGTGCGAGAGACTGCCGGCGACACGGTCGCGGACCGCGCCGAGGCGGATGGTGGTGAGGATCTCGTCGATGCGCGCCTGCTCGGCCGCGCTTTCGCGCCACAGCACGTTCTTGCGCACCCGCCGCTCGCCCTTGAGCGCGAGCAGCAGATTGTGCTCGACCGTATGCATCTCGAACACGGTCGGCTTCTGGAACTTGCGGCCGATGCCGAGCTCGGCGATCTGCGTCTCGTCGAGCTTGGTCAGGTCGTGCGTGCCGTCGAACAGGACGTCGCCCTTGTCCGGCCGCGTCTTGCCCGTGATGATGTCCATCATCGTGGTCTTGCCGGCGCCGTTCGGCCCGATGATCGCGCGCATCTCGCCGGGCTCGATCGCGATCGAGAGATCGTTGATCGCGCGGAAGCCATCGAACGACACCGTGACGGCGTTGAGATAGAGCAGCGTCTGCGTGGTGCGCATGTCCATGGCCGTCTACTCCGCGGCCTTCGGGGCCGGTTCGTTCGGCGTGACCCCGTCTTCCTTCGCGGCCGCCGCCCTGCGTTCGCGCAGCACACCCCCATAGTGCCGCACGGTGCCGACGATGCCGCGCGGCAACAGCAGCGTGACGAGGACGAACAGGCTGCCGAGCAGGAACAGCCAGTAAGGCGCGAGCGCGCCCGAGGTGAAGGTCGTCTTGCCGTAATTGACCACGACGGCGCCGAGCACCGCGCCGATCAGCGTGCCGCGTCCCCCGACCGCGACCCAGATCACCGCCTCGATCGAATTGGCGGGCGCGAATTCGCTCGGATTGATGATGCCGACCTGCGGCACGTAGAGCGCGCC
>CAYZMR010000430.1:0-3256 GCA_964479515.1 uncultured Hyphomicrobiales bacterium
CGACACCAGATCCGCCGGGACCGAGCGGCCCGACGCGTACATCATGCCGAGCTCGAAGAACACTTCTCCCGTCGCATTGACCGGTGCAAGCGTCGCGCCGTCGCACTCGGCGATTTCATAACGCATGATTTTCTCCCCTTATCCCCTTCGATCGCCGCGCTTCCCCGAGCGGCGTCTGACGTCCCACGCCCGCGCGCTCCTGTTCGCCGCGAGCAACGCCACTATCGGCAAGGAGCTTTGAACGCCGGCTTAAGCGTTGCGATGAATCGTTGGTGAATGGCGTTCCGACGCCGTCGACGCGCATGCGCAAGAAATACAGGAATGGCAGGCATTTCTTCGCCCGGCGAAGGAAGCACTAACCGTCGCGATTGGGCGATTGATAACCACGCCTCGCCATCGGCTGGGGCAAGGACCATGCGTTCGCCGCGCGGCCGAGGCGATGTGAAACACGTCGCGCACGGCGCGGCGCGTGGACCGCAAGTCCCGCAAGCGGCGCACCGCAGAGGTGAGCCGCGCGGCCATCAAGGCGCCTTTTTTTCGCCTTGCAACTGCGCCCGATCGGCGCAATTCAGAGCGCGATTCTGGACAATCCGGGCACGGAGGAACGAGATGCGGCTCCCTACTCACCTTGCGGCGATCACGCTGCTACTGGCGCTCGCGGCATCCGACAGCGCTCGCGCGGCGGAGCCGACCGGCACTTGGCTCACGCAGAGCGGCGCCTCGCGTATCAAGATCGCGGACTGCGGCGGTGCGCTGTGCGGCACCATCGCATGGCTCAAGGAACCAAACGACGAGAGCGGCAAGCCGAAGACGGACAAGAACAATCCGGACGAGTCGAAGCGCAGCAAACCGTTGATCGGCGTCTTGATCGTGCTCGGCATGAAGCCGAGTGGCGCCAACAAATGGGCCGGCCAAGTCTATAATGCCGAAGACGGCAAGACCTATTCGGGCAACTTGACGCTCACCGGCGACAACTCGCTCCAGCTCCAGGGCTGCGCGCTCGGAGGACTGCTCTGCAAATCCCAGACCTGGACACGCGCAAACTGAGGACGGTAGAGATCATGATCTTGCCGAGAGTCAGTGCGCGACGGAACTGCTGACTGCCCGAGGCATTTGCCGCGGCAGACCTTCCGAAGGCGACAACGCCGGCGCCAAGCTGGCCGATACAAGGAGATCCGCACGATGCGCGCGGCACTTGGGTCTATGGCGTTTGCCGTCGGCCTGTTCATGCTTCCCGTTGCGGCGACGGCGCAGACAGGCGGACCTGCCGGCGTGTGGCTGACCCAGAAAGGCGACGCGCATGTGCGCATCGCGCCGTGCGGGGCTGCGCTGTGCGGCACGATCGTCTGGCTCAGAGATCCAATCGACGGTGAAACCGGTCGTCCGCTGACCGACAAGCACAATCCAGTGCCGGCGCGGCGCAGCAACCCGATGATCGGCACGCAGATCATGTTCGGCATGCAGCCGAGCGGGCCGAACCGCTGGTCCGGTCATTTCTACAACAGCCAAGACGGCCAAACCTACGACGGTAATCTCGTGCTGCTCAGCCCCGACAGCGTTAAGGCCGAAGGCTGTCTCATCGGCATTTGCATGGGTGAGAACTGGCAGCGGGTCGAGAGCGCCAGGCCCGCCCCCGCCGCAAAATCGCACAACAAGGGTTAAGGCCGCGGCTCTTTCCCCGAATTCGGCACGTGCCTCGGTGCCGCGGCCGCGCTAAATTCGCTGTTGTCATCGCGGACATCGCGCCGACATGCCGGGCGTTCGCAACGCCATCAGCGCGGGAGACCGGTCCATGCTTAATCCCACTGCTTTATTGATGATTTCGGCGGCGCTCGTGGCGGCCGCCCCAATGGTGATCACGATATCGAGCCGTCAGGCCTTAGCCGAGACGAAGGCGATTGCCAGCATGTCGTATCGCGAGCGCCAGAAGGCATGCAGCACGGAATGGCAGCAGCTCAAGTCGGCGGGCAAGAGCGCCGATCTGAGGTGGCCGAAGTTCTGGAGCGACTGCAACGCGCGGATGAAAGCGAAGTCCGCCTGACGGCGCAGGACTTCGGGGCACGTTTCTCTTGGAGACAGTCGGAGACAGTCGTGCTGCTTCGTGCCGTAGCGACTTGGTCGACCGAGGGCGTCGGCGAGAAATTCGAGGACCACCACCGAGCGACGAAGATGAACTTCGTCGGTCGCAAGGCGCGGCACCTGTCCGCACCTTCTTCGATACCGTGAAGGATGAACCTTGATTTCGCCGACGCCCTCCGTCGTCGACTAAAGCCGGCGCGGCCACTTGCAGCAGCTTTGCGCTTACTGGCCTTCGGCCTCGCCGGCCTGTGCGACGCTGCTTTCGACATGTGTGTCGATCGCGTCGGTGCTTAGGGAAGAAGAACTACTTCTTCTTCTTCTTCGCCTTCTTGGCCTTCTTCGCTTTCTTCGCTTTCTTCGCCATGCTGCCCTCCTAGCAGTGAGTGAGTGGCGATGTCGGAACGATGCACATCCGAATCGACGTGCATCGCACTTCGATTACTACAGCACCAAATGAAAAACTCCGAATCTCCTTAACGAAGTGTTGAGCGATGATGACACGCACGCGCGATGTCGCACGCGGGTCGCGACGATCGTCGCGCACGCATGCGCGCAATGCGCTCGTCGTCGCGACGACATGTGCGGATTTTTTCATCGCTCAGGAAACGCCCATGAAATGGGCATTTCTTGACTATCTCATTTCTCTCATTCGCTCGATCGCGCGCATATTCGCTCGTGCACGAACGCACGACGTACCGTCACGTTGCGATCGTCGATGCGGATTCGCGCGGTGGAAATTTTTTTTGGTATGATCTCGCGCGAATGCTTTCGCGCCGCCGGAATCACGAGCCGGAGACGCGAATCAGCGATGAGGTGATTCGTGTGCGCCATCGATTTTGGACGCGGCCCGAACGACGAACGCGCACCCGGGACGCCACCTTGGCGATGGAAAGCGTCACGACGCGGACCGTGATCGAGGCATGATCTCGACGCTCGTCGCGTGCGTGTTCTCACCTAACTGCTGCGCGTGATGACGGTCGCCGGTATCGATGTGGGCGCGTCTACATACGGCGCGATAAACCTCGCCTCGCGGAATCGACGTCGTTGCGCCGGCCCCATACCTAACATTGACGCGTCCGCTCGGACGGCGTTCCGGCGAACGCCGCGCCTTCCAAACCAATAGAATACGTGAAGGTTTGCAGCATCTACGGCGCCGGGTTCTTCTACATTCCCGGAA
>CAYZMR010000431.1:0-3238 GCA_964479515.1 uncultured Hyphomicrobiales bacterium
GCGAGGAGGCGCGCGCGGCTTTCCTGGCTCTTCGCAAGCGGCAGCGTCTCCACCGCCGAGCGCAGCGAAGTGAGCGGATTTTTGAGCTCATGCGAAACGTCGGCCGCGAAGCTCTCGATCGCCTCGATGCGGCTGTAGAGCGAGTTCGTCATTTCCCGCAGCGCGCCGGAAAGCTCGCCGATCTCGTCGCGCCGCGTCGTGAAGTCGGGAATTTCCACGCGCGCCTTGATGCGGCGGCGCACGCTTTCGGCGCCTTCGGCG
This sequence comes from uncultured Hyphomicrobiales bacterium, assembly GCA_964479515.1. GTDB lineage: Bacteria > Pseudomonadota > Alphaproteobacteria > Rhizobiales > Xanthobacteraceae > PALSA-894. The sequence goes on from CAYZMR010000431.1 coordinate 262, forward strand.
AGACGGCGCACAGGTTCCGCGATGGTGCGGGCGAGCAGCATCGACAGGAGCACCATGACGCTTGCAAGGGCCGCGAACAGGGTCAAAACCTGGAGACGCTCGGCCGTGATCTGGGAATCGATGTCGCCGCCTTGCGTCGACAGCAGGAGAGCGCCGCGCACCGCGCGGAAACGCTGCACCGGAACCGCGACCGACACGATGATCTCGCCGCGCTCGTTCATGCGCTGCGCGCTTGCCTTGGTGCCGTTGAGCGCCTGCGCGACCTCCGAATAGCCCTTGCCGTTGTCGGGCCCGAGGTCGCGGTAGAGCGGCAGGTCGCCGCGCGTGAGCCGGATCTTGATCGCGAGCCACCAGCGTTCGAGCAGACTAGGCTTCTCCTCGGTCGGCGGCGGCAGGTCGAAGCGCAGCACGTCGCCGCGGCCATAGAGGTTGCGGCTGTCGAGGAGGAGCACGCCTTCGCGGTCGTAGATGCGCGCGCGCGTGCGCGTCGGCGAGACAAGGCGGCGCAGGACCGGAGCGACCCGCTCCGGATTGATCGGAAACTCAAGCGCGGACAGCATCTCGTCGCCCGGATTGGAGCTTTCGCCGGGCTGCAGCTCAAGCAGCTTGTCGGGATCGATGGTGATGGTCTCGGTCTCGACCGTCGCGGAGGCCGCGATCGCGCCCGCGATGATCTCGCCCTGCACCAGGAGGCTCTGCGTGCGCGCCTCGATCAGGCCGGCGCGGAACTGCGAGAGATAGAGGATGCTGACGACGAGCGCGAGCAGGCCCGCGACGTTGAGGAAGACGATGCGACGCGTGAGGCTCGAGGAGCTTTGCGCGGCGAGGAAGTGCAGCCCGCGGCGGATACTGCCGAAAAGCCGCCGCAGGCGTCCACCCTCGACAGGCGGCGCCGGCTCGCCCGAGGGTTCCATCTCGGCGACGGTCGTGGAGATGTCCGCGGTCCGATCGAGCACGTTGATCCAAATCCGCTGGTCGAGGCGCGCCCCCAAGCCATTCCGCGCGCTATTCTACCGCAATCCGCGTGGGAGCGGCAGATACCGGGATCAAGCTTCCTTGAAGCGGTAGCCGACGCCGTAAAGCGTTTCGATCATGTCGAAGGCGTCGTCGGCCACCTTGAACTTCTTGCGCAGCCGCTTGATGTGGCTGTCGATGGTCCGGTCGTCGACATAGACCTGATCATCATAGGCCGCATCCATCAGCGCGTTGCGGCTCTTGACCACGCCGGGCCGGCTTGCGAGCGCCTGCAGGATGAGGAACTCGGTCACGGTCAGCGTCACCGGCTCGTCCTTCCAGGTGCAGGTGTGGCGCTCCGGGTCCATGCGCAGGAGGCCGCGCTCCAGGACCTTGCGCGCATCGGTCTCCTTCACGACGGCGCCGTCCTTGGGGCCGCCGCGGCGCAGGATCGCCTTGACGCGCTCGACCAGCAGGCGCTGCGAGAACGGTTTGCGGATGAAATCGTCGGCGCCCATCTTGAGGCCGAACAGCTCGTCGATCTCCTCGTCCTTGGAGGTCAGGAAGATCACCGGCATGTCGGTCTTCTGGCGCAGGCGGCGAAGGAGCTCCATCCCGTCCATGCGCGGCATCTTGATGTCCAGGATGGCGAGATCGGGCGGAGAGGTCTTGAACCCCTCGAGCGCCGAGACCCCGTCCGTGTAGGTCATGATGCGATAGCCCTCGGATTCGAGCGCGATCGAGACCGAGGTGAGAATGTTGCGGTCGTCATCAACCAGGGCGATTGTGGGCATGGGCCGCCTTCTAGCATGAATCGGCCGCGCGCAAACGTGCCCGGCCCCGGTTCCGACAAAAGCCTCGGGAACTGGCGCAATTGTGGCAAAGGTTAGAAAAATCGTGGCTTATGAAGGATTTGGGAGGGGTTGAATGCCGCAGCCGTTAGCGCCGCCGCTGCCCGGGGCCATGCCCGACCGCCTCCCTGAGGGGGCCAAGCCGCCGACCGACTTCGACCCGATCGCGGTCGCCAAAGGCCTCCTCCGGGCGACGCGGGCCGGGACCCTTGCCACAATTGACCGCAACACCGGCCATCCGTTCGCCTCCCTGGTTAACGTCGCGACCGACATCGACGGCTCGCCGGTGATCCTCACCTCCCAGCTGTCGACCCATACGGCGAACCTGCAGGCCGATGGCCGCGCCTCGGTGCTGCTCGCCGAGACCGGCAAGGGCGATCCCCTCGCCTATCCGCGGCTGACCGTGCTCGGCGCATTCGCGCAGCTCGCCCACGACGGTGCCGACGATGCGCGCGTGCGCCGGCGCTTCCTCGCGCGGCACCCGAAGGCGGAGCTCTACGCCGGCTTCGGCGACTTTTCGTTCTGGCGCATGAGCGTCGCCTCGGCGCATCTCAATGGCGGCTTTGCGCGCGCCGCGGATCTGGCGGCCGCCGATGTGCTCACCGATCTCGCGGGGGCGGACGAGTTGATGGAAGCCGAAGCGGGCGCGGTCGCGCACATGAACCAAGACCACGCCGACGCGATCGGGCTTTACGCCACGACGCTGCTCGGCCTCGACGCGGGGCCATGGCGCCTCAGCTCGCTTGATCCCGAAGGCGCCGATCTGATCGCCGGCGACCGCACCGCGCGGCTGCCATTTGGCGAGCGCGTGACCTCGGGCGGCCAATTGCGTCAGGTGCTCGTTGCACTTGCGAAGCAAGCGCGCGCCACGTCCTGACGACGCGCATAACCGCCGCGTAAAAAATCGCCGCGAGACGTTGCCCGTCCTTCATCGCGATTGGCATGGGCTCCTGCCCCACGTTAGGATCGTTCCAATCAATAAGACAACAGAGGGAGCGACCCATGACATCGAAGGACTATCGCGTCAGCTTGGCGGCGCTCGCAGCCGCGGCGTTTCTCGTCCTTGCGCCAACGCTTGCACGCGCACAGGTCAGTATCGGCGCAAACGATCTCGGCGGCGTCGTCACGGGAGCGGCCGGCCCCGAAGCTGGCGTTTGGGTGATCGCCGAGAC
>CAYZMR010000432.1:0-3229 GCA_964479515.1 uncultured Hyphomicrobiales bacterium
ATGATGAACTTCATCAACTTCGCGCATGGCGAGTTCGTCATGCTCGGCATGTATGTCGCGCTGCTCGTCGTGGTGTGGCTCGGAGGCGGCCCTGCGACGTTCGGCTTCGCGGCGGCGGTCGCGCTGTTCGTGCTCGGCGTCATCGTCTATGCGAGCCTCATCCGCCACGTCACGCGCGGGCCGATGCTGGCGCAGATTCTCTCCACCTTCGGGCTCGCGTTGCTGTTGCGTTACACCGCGTTCTGGATCTTTTCCGCCAACATCGTGTCGCTGCCGCAGACCTCGCTCGGCGGCACGCTCAACATTCTCGGCATTCTGGTTCCGGTGGCGCAGCTCGTCGCCGGCGTGACCGCCGCGGTGCTGACCGTCGCGATGCATCTGTTCCTTACCGGCACCACGATCGGGAGCAAGCTGCTGGCGGTCGCGGAAGACCGCAACGCCGCGATGCTGATGGGCATCAGGCCCGATCGCATGCAGGCGCTCGCCTGGGGCCTGTCGGCGGCGAGCGCCGGCATCGCGGGCGCCTTGATGGCGATCTCGTATCCGTGGTCGCCTTCGGTCGGCGAGACTTTTGGCCTGATGGCCTTCGTGGTGGTGACGTTCGGCGGCTTCGGCAGCGTGCCGGGCGCGATGTATGCGGGGCTGATCATCGGGCTGATCCAGGCGCTCTCGGCCTTCTACTTCGGGCCGATCTACAAGGATATCGTGGTCTACGGACTGTTCGTCGCGCTGCTCTGGTTCCGGCCGCAGGGCCTGTTGGGCAAGGCGTGACATGAAGGGCACGATTGCGCTTGGCCTTGTCTTCCTCGCCTATCCGTTCGTTCTCTCCAACGCCTTCTATCTCGACATCGGCGTCGCGCTGCTGCTTGCCGCGATCTCGGCGTCGGCCTGGAACATCGTCGGCGGCTATGCGGGCCAGGTGTCGGTCGGCCACTGCATGTTCTTCGGCGTCGGCGCCTACCTGCCGCTGCTCGTCTACCAGCACTGGCAGTTGCCGCCGATCGTTGGGGTGCCGGTCGGGATCGCGATCAGCCTCGTGCTGGCGATCTTGGTCGGCATGCCGACGTTCCGCCTCACCGGCCACTATTTCTCGATGGCGACGATCGCGGTCGCCGAGCTGATCCGGCTCGTGGTCAGCACCTGGGATTTCGCCGGCGCGGCGATCGGCCTGCAGGGGCCAGCGGTCGGCCGCGGCTGGTACGATCTCACGTTCCGCGGCGAGCTTCCCTATTACTTCATATTCCTCGCCGTGCTGGCGATCCTTTTGTTCGTCACCTGGCAGGTGCAAAGGAGCCGCTTTGGCTATTACCTGCGCGCCATCAAGGCGGGCGAGCGCGCCGCGCGCTCGCTCGGCGTGCCGGTGCGCCGCACCAAGCTCTATGCCCTTATGCTGAGCGCCGCCTTCACGTCGGTCGCGGGCTCGCTTTATGCGATCAAGACCGGCTTCATCGATCCCGATAGCGGCTTCGGCATCCTCGTCTCGGTGCAGATGGTGATCATCGCGGCGCTCGGCGGGGCGGGCACGCTCTACGGCCCGCTGGTCGGCGCGATCATCCTGATCCCGCTGCAGACCGCGACCAACACGTGGTTCGGCGGCGGCGGCACGGGGCTCACCTACATCCTCTATGGCGGCATTATCGTCGTGCTGGCGCGTTTCGAGCCGGGCGGGCTGCACGAGATGTGGCACCGCATCGCGCCCCGATTCATGCGAGGCCGCGATGCTGCTTAGCGCGCAAAACGTGTCGAAGGAGTTCGGCAATTTGCGCGCGGTCGCGGGCGCCGATCTTTCGATCGACGAAGGCGAGATCATCGGGCTGATCGGTCCGAACGGCGCCGGCAAGTCGACCTTCTTCAACTGCCTCGCGGGCGACACGCTGCCGACCACCGGCAAGATCATGTTCGACGGCGTCGATGTCACGACCGCGCCGCCCGAGACGCATGCGCGCCTCGGCATCGGACGGACGTTTCAGGTGCCGGCGACGTTCGAGGACATGACCATCCTCGACAACGTGATGGTCGGCGCGTTCCTGCGTCATCCGCACCGCGCCGATGCGCGCGACCACGCGCTGAAGGTCCTCGACCTGGTCGGGCTGAAGGACCGTCAGGAGATGCGCGCTCGCTCGCTCGGCACGCCGGGGCGCAAGCGGCTCGAGATCGCGCGCGTGCTCGCGACTGGGCCGCGGCTGATGCTGCTCGACGAGGCGCTCGCGGGGCTCACCCCCGCCGAATTGCAGCAGGCGATCGCGCTGGTGCGCAAGATCCACGAGACCGGCGTGACGCTCGTCATCGTCGAGCACATCATGGAAGTCATCATGACGCTGGCGAGGCGCGTCATCGTGTTCAACCAGGGCCACGTGATCGCGCAAGGCGAACCGCAGCAGGTGGTCAAGGACGAAGCCGTGATCGAGGCTTATCTCGGCCGCGGCCATCGCAATTGGCGCAAGAGGGGCTAGCACCGTGGATAGGCTGCGGGTCGAGCATCTGGAAGTGCGCTACGGCGACCTCGTCGGCATCGCCGACGTGACGCTCGACGTGCAGCCGGGCACGATCGTGGCGTTGCTCGGGTCAAACGGCGCCGGCAAGACGACGACGCTCAACGCGGTGGCGGGCCTGGTGCGCCCGAGCGGCGGCACGATCGAGTGGCGCGGGGAGGCGATCGGCGGTCAGCCGGCCTACGCGATCGTCGCGAAAGGGCTTGCCCTTTCGCCGGAGGGCTGGCGGCTGTTCGTCGCGCAGACGGTCGAGCAGAACCTGCGGCTCGGCGCGACGGCACTGTCCGACAAGGGCCGGCTGTCGGCCCTGTATGACCGCGTCTATGCGCTGTTCCCGCGGCTCGCGGAACGAAGGAAGCAGCTCGCCGGCACGCTCTCGGGCGGCGAGCGGCAGATGGTTGCGCTCGGCCGCGCGCTGATGAGCGAGCCGAAGTTGCTGATGCTCGACGAGCCGAGCCTCGGCCTCGCGCCCGCCGTCGTCGATCAGCTCTACGACGCGCTCTACAAATTGCACGAGGACGGCCTGACCTTGCTGCTCGCCGAACAATCCATTCCGTTGGCGCTCGCCATCGCCGACTACGCCTATGTGCTGCAGACGGGGTGCACCGTGCTGCAGGGCACGGCGGAGGAACTGGAGAACAACGAGCAGGTGCGGGAGATTTATCTCGGCATCAAGGCGACCGCGATCGTCTAGCGCCGTCGCGCGAATCGAATGTTCCGAACCGGGCAGGAGGAGG
>CAYZMR010000433.1:0-3219 GCA_964479515.1 uncultured Hyphomicrobiales bacterium
CTAACCGAAGCGCGGCGCATGCGCACCATGCTCGCGCGGCCAGTTGATTGCGGTGAACTCGCAAGGCTACAAGGCGTCAGGGGAGAGAACAATGCCCAACGACGCAACGTCGCCGCTCGCGACCTATATCTCGCATCTGGAAAATGGCGAACTCGCCTATCAGTTCAGTCCGGCGGCGAACCGCGCGGTATTCTTTCCGCGCCTGCTCTGTCCGTTCACCGGCAGTGACACGCTCGAATGGCGCATGAGCAAAGGGCGCGGCACAGTCTATGCGACGACGGTCGTGCATCCGGCCGAAGGCGCACCCTTCAACGTGGCGCTGATCGACTGCGATGAAGGCTTCCGCCTGATGAGCCGCGTCGAGGACGTTCCCCCCGAGCAGGTGAAGATCGGCATGCGGGTCAAGTTCCGCGTGCACCGACAGGGCGGCGAGGAGCCACCCGTCCCTGTATTCACTCCGGAGGCCGCGTGATGGAAAACCTCACGCGCGGCGCGGTGGCGATCGTCGGCGCCGCCGAATCCGATCTCGGCCAGGTCGCGGACGGCATGAGCCCGATGGATCTGTGCGCGCAGGGCATTACGCGCGCTCTTGCGGATTGCGGGCTTGGCCTGAAGGACGTCGACGGCCTGTTCTGCGCCATGACGCAGCAGCGCATGTCGATCGTGTCGCTGATCGAGTATCTCGGGATCGTGCCGAAGTTCATCGGCTCGTCGATGACCGGCGGCTCGTCGTTCGAATTCCACGTGGCGCAGGCGGCAGCCGCGATCGAGGCCGGGTTGTGCAACGTCGCGGTCATCGCCTACGGCTCGACGCAGCGCAGCGTTGGCCGCAAGCAGGCCTCGCAGCGCGAGGTGAACCCCTACGAGACCCCGTTCCGGCCGTTCCTGCCGACCAGTGCCTATGCGCTGGCCGCCTCGCGCCACATGCATCAGTACGGCACGACGCGCGAGCAACTCGCGGACGTCGCGGTGGCGGCGCGGCAATGGGCGCTGCTCAATCCCGCCGCCTGGGAGAAGAAGCCGCTGACGATCGAGGGCGTGCTCAACTCGCGCATGATCAGCTATCCGTTCACGGTGCGCGATTGCTGTCTCGTCACCGACGGCGGGGGCGCGATCGTGCTCACGTCAGCCGATCGCGCGAAAACGTTGAAGAAGCCGCCGGCCTACGTGCTCGGCTGCGGCCACGGCGTGACGCACATGAACATCTCGTCGATGCCGGACTTGACCGTCACCGGAGCGCTGCCGTCCGGACTGGCGGCCTACAAGATGGCGCAGCTCTCCGCCAAGGACGTCGACGTGGTCGAGCTCTACGACGCGTTCACGATCAACACGATCCTGTTCCTGGAGGACTTAGGGTTCTGCAGGAAGGGGGAGGGCGGGGCGTTCGTCTCGGGCGGCAACATCGCGCCGAAGGGCGGCCTGCCGGTGAACACCAATGGCGGCGGGCTCTCCTACTGCCACCCCGGCATGTACGGGCTGCTGATCCTGATCGAGGGCGTGCGTCAGTTGCGCGGCGAATGCGGCGCGCGGCAGGTCGCAAAGCACGAAGTCGCGATGGTGCACGGCAATGGCGGCGTGCTCTCGGCGCAGGCGAGCGTGATTTTGGGGAGCGGCGCGACGGTGTGATCACCGGTGTCATCCCGGCCGAGCGCGCAGCGCGAGAGCCGGGACCCGTAACCACCTTCGGTTCAGGTGTGGCATTGCTCGCGCCAATTTTCGTGTTTCGAGGTTATGGGTCCCGGGTCTCGCTTCGCTCGCCCGGGATGACAGCGGAGCGTTACGCCCCGACCTCATCCAAAAACGCCGCGATTTCCGCCGCCACCAGTTCCGGCTTCTGCAATCCCGCATAATGCCCGACCGGCAAGACCTTGAACGTCGCGCCCGGGATCGCCTTCGCGATCGGCTCGACCACGGCGGGCGGGCGGCCGCGATCATATTCGCCGCCGATTACCAGCACCGGGCATTTGATCGACTTGAACTCCGGCGCAAGGTCCATGTCGGCCAGCATCCGGTAGATCGTGGCGAAGCTTGACGGGTCGTTCGCGAGCCAGCGCGCGCGGAAGCCCTCGAACCGCGCCTTGTCGGTGCGCAGCTCGCCCGGATAGCCATTGGCGGCGGTCGCGTCGACCGCGCCGCGCAGGCCCTCGCTCTCGAATGTCGCGACGCGCGCCAGCACCGCCGCGCGATTGGCCGGCGGGATCGACGTCGCAGGACTTGTCGCGATCACGGCGGCGACGCGGTCGGGAAAGCGCACGGCGGTGTGCAGCGCGATCGCGCCGCCGACCGCGGTTCCGGCGAGCGCGACCTTATCGGTGATGCCGAGCGCGTCGAGCAACGCGACCAGGTCATCCGTCATGGTGTCGATCTTGAGGACGCCGCGGATCTTCTCCGAGAAGCCCGCGCCGCGCGTGTCGTAGCGCAGCACGCGGCGCCTTTGCGCGAGCGCCGGCACCACGAGCTCCCAGCTCTCCATCGTGCCGCCCATCTCGTGGATCAGCACGAGCGTCTTGGCCGCATCGCCGGCGAGCGCGTAGCGCAGCGAAACGCCGTTCGCCTCGATGAAATTCATTCAACCCTCCACCGTCATGGCCGGGCTTGTCCCGGCCATCTCGATAGGAAGGCGCGGTGCCCTCCTTAGCGGGATGCCCGGCACAAGGCCGGGCATGACGAAGTACGTTACTCCGGCAGCGCGATCGGCGGCGCGGCGAGCACCTTGCAGTCCCGCGCGAAAGAGAGCGGCGCGCCGGTCTTGCCCTGCAACTCCTCGCTGCTCATGCCGTCCACGATCTCGCGCACCAGGAAGCCTTGCGGCGTGATGTCGACCACCGCCAGATCGGTAAAGACACGGCTGACGCAGCGCACGGCCGTGAGCGGCAGCGCGCATTTGTCGAGGAGCCGCGGCGCGCCCTTGCGCGTCACGTGTTCCATGATCACCCACACGGAGCGCGCGCAGGCGGCGAGATCCATCGCGCCGCCGACCAGCGGGCCGCGATTGGGGATCCGCATGTCCCAGTTGGCGAGGTCGCCATTGGCCGCCACCTCGAAGGCGCCGAGGATCGTGACGTCGATGTGCCCGCCGCGGATCATGGCGAACGACCAGGACGAGTCGACGATCGCGGCGCCGGGCCGCAGCGTGATGCGGCGGCTCCCGGCGTCGACCAGATCGGTGTCGATCTTGTCGGGCGCCGCGAGCGGGCCGGCGCCGATCACGCCGTTCTC
>CAYZMR010000434.1:0-3207 GCA_964479515.1 uncultured Hyphomicrobiales bacterium
TTCTCAAGACGGCGAGCGTCGCCATCGACGGCAGCAAGTTCAAGGCCGTGAACAACCGCGACAAAAACTTCACACGGGCAAAGGTAGAGCGGCGACGGGCCCAACTGGAGGAAAGTGTCGCGCGCTATCTCAGCCAACTCGACACGGCCGACCGGCAGGAGCCGACGGAGGCGCTGGACGTGAAGACGACGCGGCTCAAGGAGAAGCTGGTGAAGCTGAAGGAGCAACTGGGCAAGCTCTCGGCCTACGAGAAGCAGATGCTTGCCTCCCCCGACCAGCAAATCTCTCTGACCGATCCTGACAGCCGCTCGATGGCGACGAGCGGCCGCGGCTCCGGTGTTGTCGGCTACAACGTGCAGGTTGCTGTCGACACCGAGCATCATCTGATCGTGACGCACGAGGTGACGAACAGCGGCTCGGATCGGGCACAACTTGCCAATGTCGCCAAGCAGGCGAAGGCTGTTTTGCGGGCCGAGACCCTCGAGGCCGTCGCTGATCGCGGCTACTTCAACAGCCCGGAGATCCTCGCGTGCCACGAGGCCGGCATCACGGTGACGTTGCCGAAGCCGCTGACATCGGGCGCCAAGTCGGACGGTCGTTTTGGCAAGCAGGACTTCGCCTACCTGCCCGAGGAGGATGTCTATCGGTGTCCGGCCGGGGAGCGGCTGCCCTATCGCTACACCAACGAGGAAGCCGGCAAGGTGCTGCGGCGCTACTGGACAACCGCGTGTTCGAAATGCTCGCTCAAATCCCAATGCACCACCGGGCCGGAGCGGCGGATCACGCGATGGGAGCACGAGCATCTGCTCGACGCGGTGCAACAGCGGCTCGATGCGAACCCGCGCGCCATGCGCCAGCGTCGCGAAACGGTCGAGCATCCGTTCGGCACGATCAAGGCCCGCATGGGCGCAACGCACTTCCTGACGAAGACGCTCCCGAAGGTGGCTGCCGAGATGGCGCTCTCGGTCCTGGCCTACAATCTCACCCGTGCCATCAACGTCGTCGGCATCAAGCCGATGATGGCGGCGGTCGCCGCATGACGAGGCGCGACGCGCCTATGCCGGCAATGTCGCTCGGCATCCTGCCGAGCGTTATCACACGGCCAAGACCCAAAGGTGACATCAGACCGCGGTATGTGTTGTGGTGCACACAAACGGCCGGCAGAGTCATAACCGACAATTCGACGATCCACGGTTCCGGCGGTCTTCGGGCTGTGGCCGAGGCCACGTTCGCATCGATCCTTACGGACTCTCGACCCACGGCAGCACCGCCTCGCCGGTTTTGTAGGTGTCGGGCGCGACGATAACTTCGGCCGAGGTATCTCTAAACTGATCGAGCCCGTTACCCTTCACATGCTGAAACTGCACGGTCAGAATGCGAGGCGCCTTCCACTCGCCGGACTCCGTGAAGCTAATCATGCCAGCGACCGTTGAAAATTCGTGCTGGTGGATATAGTCCGCAAGCTTGGCTGCATCCAGGCTCTTCGTGCCTTCGACCGCATCGGCCATCACCTGCAGCTCTGCATAAGCCGTCGGCGCCATGATGTATCCGAGCGGATCGATACCTTCGCCCGCGACCTTCGCCTGATATTTCTTCAATAGGTCGAGCACACCCGGGAACTGCATTGACGGTGCCGGGAGCCAGAAATCGAAGGTCACGATGCCGTTCAGCAGTGGGCCGAGTAGGGTTTTGATGGAGGTGGTCTGCAGACCCACCATGCTGCCGCCGAACTGTCTCGCTTTGAGCCCGAGTTCTTTCGCGGCGCGCACCATGCCAACTGTGTCGATGGGATAGGAGGCCACATAGACGATATCGGGATTTGTGGCTTGGATCGCGCGCAGGATCGTCGTGAAGTCAACGGTGGAAGGCGGATAGGTCTTGTCGTAGACAATCTTTAGTCCCGCAGCCTGTGCGTTGGCACGCGCGCCGTCAGCCGCGTTCCGTGAAAATTCAGCGTCAGCAGCCACAATGGCGACCGTCTCCGGCTTTGGCTGCGCCGACTTTGCGATTTCGAAAAAACCTTGCGACAGCGCTCTGCGCGAATCCTGTCCCGTCGGCATGAATGAGAAATAGCGCGCATAGCGAAATTCGCTGTTCACATCGAACCCATAGAGACCGGTAAACACCAGATTGCGCTGCATGATGACCGGCATGGCGGGAGCGACCAAATTCGTCGCGTAGGGGCCGACGACGAGATCGACTTTGTCGACATCGAGCAGCTTCGTGTAGATGCCGGGAACATTCGACGGATTGCTTTGGTCGTCGTAGTAGACGAGCTGCACCGGGCGGCCCAGCAGGCCACCTCGTGCGTTGACGTCCGTCTCCCAAATCTTCCTCGCGATCAGGGCAGATCTTCCGTTGGGTGAAAGGCCGCCGGTTAGGGCCATACTGAAGCCGATCTTGATCGGGGACTGAGCAGATGCCGGCGAACAAACAAGTATCGCGCTGATACAAACGGCACCAAGGAGTGACGCCGTCATCGCGCCGGCCCGTGCCGCTGCGGCTTGTTCGAGTCGGCTGGTGATAGCGGCGACCAAGCGGCATAGGGGACCAGTCGTACTGACGATCTCCCGGAGCTGTAGTATGCTGATGGTCGGCACCCGGGGCCGCAGAAGCCCCAATGGCGCGGCGGTGCAATCGGACATTGCGGACATGGCATCGCCTTGCTTCAACTCGTGCTGGATGATGAGGACAGTCTCGCTCCTATTCAAACGAAAGTCATGAAACCGTTCCGAAAAAACTCGAAAACGTTTCCGAACTGAGCCTGGATTGTGCGATGGGAGCGATTTACAGCTTTGGCGCATTCAAGCTCGACGCCGAATTGGACGTACTTTCGCGAGCGACCCAACCTCTGCCGCTCGGGCGCCGGGCTGTCACTCTGCTGCGAGCGCTGATCGAGCGGCCGGGACTGCCGGTTTCCAAAGAGGTACTGATCGACGCGGCTTGGCCCGGCGTCACGGTTGAAGGGAGCAACCTGACCGTCCAAATCGGCGCGTTGCGGCGAGCCTTGGGCGAGGAGCCCGGCGGCGATGGCTGGATAGAGACGCTTCCACGGAGAGGCTACCGATTCGTTGGGCCGACCGTGACCAAGCTGGAGGCCCAGGCAAACGGAGCGCAGATGGCGGAACTGTTTGCGCCTTACGATAAGCCATCGATCGCGATCTTGCCGTTCCAAAATATGAGCGGCGATCCGGAGCAGGAGTATTT
>CAYZMR010000435.1:0-3207 GCA_964479515.1 uncultured Hyphomicrobiales bacterium
TCGAAGGTCACCACCGCAAACGCTGCTGCCGGTGTTTTTGCACAACCAAGACCCGAAGGAGACATTAGGCGCGCGAGATCCTGTGCCGGGGCGGCCCGCACCGGATCGTCCAATCATTCGATTACCGCTTCGCAATCTCAATCGGGGATGTCATCCGCGCTCCGAGTGCTGCTTCGATGATGCGTAGCGCGGCGATGAGACGCGCCTCATCCCCGAGAGGCGCCACGACCTGAAGCCCGACCGGCAGATTGTCTTCCGTCAATCCGCACGGGATCGAGGCTGCCGGCTGTCCGGTATTGTTGAACGGTCTGGTGAATTCCAGCGGCACGTTTTGGTGGCCCGGCGGCAGCGTCCGCTCGGCATCCCACGCAACGCACGGCAACGTCGGCGTGAGCAGAAGATCGTAACGTTCGAAAAATCGCCGTAGCGTCTCGCGAAGCTCGAACTGTCGGCGCAGCAGCCGCACATAGGTGTCCGCGCTCATCGCGCGGAAGCGCTTAATCGCGGCGAGCAGAGGTGGATAGATCAGGTCGGGCGACGTGGTGACGAGATCGCCGAGCTGCGCGCTGATGCCGCCGAAGAATACGGCGAAATGAATGTCCGAAGGGTCTGGACAGACTTCCGAAACGCTATCCAGCGACGGGAAAATCGGCCGCAACCGATCGATCGCGGCGGCGACGACGCGCTCGACCGGCGCATCGACTTTGGCATAACCCATGGTCGGGGAGAACGCGACCCGCAGCGCACCAACCACCTGTCGATCCGGTTCGCGGTCGATCGGTCCCATCAGCGAGAACGGGTCGCGGCGATCGGGTCCCGCGACAACCCCGAGCACGAGTGCCGCGTCGGCGACGCTGCGCGCGATCGGCCCGACATGGGCGACCATTTGCGTCGCGCTCACGGGCCACACCGGAACGCGACCGAAGTTGGCTTTGATGCCGGCTAGACCGGTCAGAGCGCACGGCGCACGAATCGAGCCCCCGCCATCGGTGCCGAGCGCAATCGGCGTCACGCCGGCCGCAACCGAAGCGGCCGCACCGCCGCTCGAGCCGCCCGGCGTGAGCGCGAGATTCCAAGGATTTCGCGTGGTGCCGTGCACCAGGCTCTTGGTAATAGGCTGGGAACCGAACTCTGGCGTGGCGGTCTTTCCGAGAATGATCGCCCCCGCCCGCCGGAGGCGTTCTACCGACGGGGCATCGGCGCGGGCAACATTGTCCTTCATGGTCAACGAGCCATAGCGCGCCGGCAGGCCGGCAACGTCGATCAGGTCCTTGACTGACACGGGAACGCCGTGGAGAGGTCCGAGCGCATCGCCGCGCATCACTGCCATCTCCGCGGCGCGCGCGGCGAGGCGTGCGCCGTCAGCGTCGACAGCAGTGAAAGCGTTGAGCGCCGGCTCGGTGTCGTCGAGGCGCGCCAGCGCCGCATCGACGACCTCTAGTGGGGAAACTTCGCGTCGGGCGATGCGCGAGGCTAGCTCAGTCGCATCGAGCCGGTTGAGTTCTCTAAGCCTAGCACCGGCCGGTCGCGTCTGTGCCGCGGTTGCCGTTGGCGCCGTCGTGGCCGCGACCGTTGCCGCAGCCGCGTTGCCAATGGTCTTCAAGAACGATCTGCGGTCCGGGTCCATTGCGCCTCCCCCCGTGCTCGCGCCGCCGGCCCGCGATGAAGCTATCACAATCCTCATGCGGAAGCGGCCGCGATTTCCACTTGTGGCCCTTCTCGACCGTTCGCGGCACAGCGTGCGATGGCCGCTCTTAAGGGAAGAGCGCACCTATCGCGGGCATTACTGAACCGACGCGATTGACCAAAGCGGACATTCCGCACTAATCGCATGCGGTTCATAAATTGGATGGGAATTTGGGTCCCACAGGGCGCGGCCTACTTTCCTTTTGAACGCTTTCTTTCGTCCTGGCCAATGCCTCGCATAATCACCCAGCCGTTCCATATCGAGGCGATAAGCAATGTTGCATACGATATACTTACGCCGTACATCCCCCATCCGCTACCAGCAGCGACCGCTGCCGCGCCGAAAATCCCGACGCAATAGGCCGCAATGAAGAACGCTGCGCGGCGGACTGAGAAGCCGCCGCGCCCCCTTGCGCCGGGAATCTGGATCGCCTTTGAAAGGAGCGTGAGCGGAAACGAGAGGCCCCAACCATTCAAAGCCAGAAGTTCGACGCCGAGAATCTGTAGCGGCTGCGGCGTCAAGACGGCAGTTGCCTCCAACAGAGTACTCACCAGAATCAGAGTCGTGTATTCAGCTCGTAGTTGAAAAACTTCTTCATTTGAAATTTCTCTAAGATGCAGCGACGTTGCTACGAAAAGTAAGCCGATGAGGGCCGCAGACGACGTGCCCAGCATCGCATACAACTCTCGCCATGCGTCGGGCAGAGGCGCACTAGACATAAATGCAGCCAACACAATGTCCTCCCTTTCCGCCTATCGAAAAGAAAAGCTGCGTTGCATCGGCCCAACTATGGCACTTAGCGAACATGCTGGTCACCCTAGAAATGTCGGCTAATGGGCCCTTCTCGACCGTTCGCGGCACAGCGTGCGATGGCCGCTCTTGAGGGAAGAGCGGACCTATCGCGGACAACACTGAACCGACGCGATTGCCCCAAAGCCGCCGTTCAGAGGCGGCCCACGACGGCGAACCACTCCCAAATTAGAGGTGTATCATCGGTGAAGCCTGCACCGTGACGCGTCGCCGAGGCCTGGTAGAACACTCCCATCGCCCCTCTCCACCAATCTACCGTTCTTTCGCCTTCGCCGTACTCCTGAGCCATGTCTTCGGTGATCGCCTTGAAAGGCATGATCTCCACCCGCGTCGTCTCGACGATGCCACGAGGTCTACGCCCGCCGTCCAGCAGCACGCTGAGCGCGCCGACGAAAGGGACCTTGCCATCGGGGTAATCCCAGAACGCGGAAGAAGTAAGGGTTTTCACCCCATTCAGGATAAGCGTAACCCCTTCGTCGGCGTGTTCTGGGGCGCTGCCAATCGACATCGATGAAAAGTAGCGAGCCTCCTCACCGGGATAGCCCGCCGCCAGCACGCGTCTCGGTTCGACGTCCATGTGACGTGCCTTGCGATGACTTTGAGAATATTGCGTCGCCACGGCGGCGTCTCAGCAAATGTCTCCCTGTGGCCCACCGCGTCGTTCACCGCGGTGTTACGGTCGTCAGGTATCGGACAAAAAGCGGACTCTC